>CAYLKD010000001.1:0-224847 GCA_964384345.1 uncultured Candidatus Saccharibacteria bacterium
AAATGAGATGTTGCTGGTGCAACGAATAGATTTTTGTGCTTGGTTTCGATGATAATTTCTTGAAGGTTTTTTTCTTCGCGCATCACGTCGCTCATGGTCCCATGCTCGAGAGACTTTTTATCAATTCCAAGTCCACTCGTGGCATTGCCTTGAGGGTCGAGGTCAAGAATCAAGGTTTTTTTGCCACTTTTTGCAAGGTAGTACGCGAGGTTCACGGACGTCGTCGTTTTGCCGACACCACCCTTTTGATTCGTCACCGCAATGACTATTGTTTGTTTGTTACCCTCATCCATTACCGTTATTATAGCGCAACGCAGCGAGAGAAGTAAGAGTTTACTCGTACTTCCGAGCAAGGCAGCGCTACATGACCGTTTCAAGGGGTCATATTGCCCTATGCAACGTGAGAAGTAAGACGAATTAAAAAACCCGCTCTTTTTGATGGAGCGGGTGTTTTATTATTTGATCGAGGTTACTTCGATACGAGAGTACTTTTGGCGATGGCCAGTCTCGGTGTGGACACGTTTTTTTGACTTGTAGCGAATGATGCGAAGCTTATCGCCCTTCACTTCTTCGTCAACAACGGTTGCTTTAACGCTAGCACCTTTGACAAATGGCGTGCCGACAGACGAATTATCACCGTCAACAAGCATGAGAACGTCGAGGGTGAGCTCTTTTGTTCCATCCGGGAGGCGGTCCACCAGGAGGGTCTCTTTTTCGCGGACGATATATTGCTTACCGCCAACTTTTACGACTGCTTTCATAATTTCCTCTTATTTTTAATCAACTCAAATGATTGTAACAGATACGAGCAGATCAATCAAGACACTTGCTCGGTCGTGCACAGCGCAATATGTCATCCGCAGACAACGTTGTTTGCGTGCAGCCATCCTTCTACGCTACCGCCATCGAGGTACTGCCCTTTTGCTTCGACTACTTTTACTTTGCCACCCGATGTGACGTATGCATTAATCACATCGGTTATTTCGTATTCGCCTCGTATGGGATTTACTTCTATCGTCACGGCGGTATCAATTGCAGACTTAGGTAGCACGTACTTCGATATGTTGATCAAATTACTAGGTGCTCCCTCAACAGTTGGCTTCTCTATGATTTTGACATAGTGTCCATGCACATCAAGCTCAAGAACGCCGTATTTTGATACAGTCTCGCGTGGAACACTGACACCGAGCATGGCTGCACCATCGGTTTCTTCTGCGGCTGCAATCAGGCGCTCTATTTCATTGATACCACCACTACTATAGACAAAATCATCCCCCATCAGCACAACGACTGATTCATCCTCATCAACTGCCTCACTGACTAATCCAACAGGCACAGCCGTGCCATATTTACCTTGACTTGGTTGAACAATGAAATGGAAGGATACACCTTTGATAGGTGCTACAAGCGGTAGCTTATCTATCTTGCCTTGTCGCTTTAAGTAATCATTTAACTGAATGTTGCTACGATAATAATTTTGAATCTGTGTACTTTGTTCACCAACAACGAAAAAGATGTCGGTTATCCCAGCTTTGATACAATCTTGTACAACATAATCTACAATTGGCCGCGTACCGATGGGTAACATGCACTTTTCGATTGATTTGGTTATCGGGAGCATCCGTGTGCCCCATCCAGCGACGGGGATAATAGCTTTTGTGATCTTGTTCATCTTGCTAGTGTACTACAGCTTGATTAGATTTGCCCGCCACCATAGAGTCCGATAAAGAGGATGGCAAGACTTACCATACCGATGGCTTTATAGAGACCGTGGTGCCGGTACCAGCTTTGTAGGAGTGGTCGCGGTAGTTTCTTGCGGTACATGTGAGCCGTCGCTGCAACAAGCGCAGTGAGCAGCAGCAATATGATCGAGCCGAGAGCTGCTGGCGACATCGATTGTAAGTGTGTGCCAAGCTGCGACAGCGGTCCACCAGGTGTATTTTCGGCAGCAAGTACCGCAGTCGACGCGATCGCTGCTTGCGTCGTTGGTGCAGCATATAGCGCAACGACAAGTTTCGTTTGTGTATTATCGATCACACCAGGCACAACCGCAAAACCGACATCTGAATAATCTTTATCGAGAATATTTTGACGATGCTCAGATGAGTTCATCCATGCCATCATGACTCCCTCCGTGGTCGTAAAGTTTTTTGCAAGATTTTCACCAGCGTAATTATAGGTATACCCTACCTTTTTGAACCACTGCCACGGTGTCACACCACTTGGACTTGTATGTGCCCAATACTGGTTTGCGAACATATCGTTTGCTTTGAGCGTGGCTGCGCGTGAGAGCGCTGCGTTGATCTTTAAGGCAGGTGCACCATCTCTGGCTCGAACTTCATTTGTCTGCGCAAGCAGTGCTTCTGCTGTCACGCTCGACGCATCTCCTAAAACTGACCCACTATTGGAAAAATTATAAAATGCTTGAACAGCAAACACCAACAATACAACCACAGCAATCCCTGCTCCTCGGACAAGATGCGGTTGATACTGATTGTGTCTATGTGGTACGAGCAGCAGCTTCGCGCGTCGCTTGACCGTATGATGGAGCGGCGGCTTCAGCGGCTTCTTCGTTTTTGCAGCTGTTCGTGTTTTTTGTTTTGTCATGACGTGATCTTTCTTACGCATCAGTATAGCACTTCGCATATAAATACGCTCATGGTATGAGCGTATTTATTGATGAATTGGTAGGACTCAAGCAGTCTGACTATTCTTGGTCGCGGCGTCGGCGTGCACCGATGAAGAACCAGATTGCTGCGATAATCGCAAGTAGTAGCAAGTACCAGTACCATGCTACTCCCCATACCTTCCAGCCCTGTGAACTTGGCGCGATAGGCGCAGTTTTTTCAAGCGGAGTACCCTTATCCTGCGTACCGAGGACTTGTCCGTTCTCTGGGCCCGTCTGGCCTGTGGTAGGGTTAATACCCGTATTGAAATTGTTAGAATTTGCATTTCCAAACGTGCTAGCGGCCGCTGGATTACGTAATGGGCTAATTAGCGATACTACCTCAGGACTGTCAGTACCAGACACTTGAGGATTAATGGTTTGAATACCTCCACTGTTGCTTACAGGTGCAGTAGCAGTAAACGTTTTAGCCTTTGGATCACTTGAATTTCCAGCAGCATCGGTGCTAGTCACTGAAAATACGTGGTCTTTGCCATCATTGATTGGCGTAGCTGTTGTGTATGTCCACACGCCGTTTATTGGTGTGATTGTCGTTTTCTCACTACCATCAAGCGAAACAATAACTGGTGATGATTCAGAACTTGTACCGTTTACAGTATACGTACCGTTGCTGTTACGGGTTGGACCATTAATTGTAACCGCAGGTGCTGTATTATCTAGCGTGAAGTTTTGGGTTGCCTCAGCTGTATTGCCAGCTTTGTCTTTGGCAACGACATGGACTGTGTAAGCGCCGTCCGCAATCCCAGACAAATCAACTGAACCTAGCGTACCGTTTGTAGTACCAGTTGTATCGTCAGCAAAAGCAGTCTGGAATGGCGTTCCAGCAGCCCATGCAGTCGTACACTTCGCATCTCGTTTTCCTACTTCACCGGTGTTGTTTGTCACAAAGCAGTAATAGTAGTCAAAGTTATCATCATTTACCGTACCTTTGATTGTCAACGTACCGTTATTCGCATGTACACCAAGTACTTCATTTGCCGACGGACTTGAAATAGTAATTGTTGGCGCCGAGCGATCGACAGAGAATTTGCTCGTACCAGTTGCGCTAATATTTCCGGCCATATCTCGGCTGTTATAGCGGATTGTGTACGTGCTATTGTCCCCTAATGTCGATGGGACTGCACAGTTTGCAGTAAAGCTCGTGGCACCATTTGCATTTACAGAGCAGCTTTTTTGCAATACAAGATTTGCTTCGTCATATATATTAATCGTCACGACAGAGAGGCCTTGTGCATCAGTCGCGTCGACACTCATTGTTGATGGATTTAGCGCATTGTTGGCTGGTGATGTCAGCGTCGCAGTTGGACGAGCGTTGTCCAGTACGAATGTTCGCTCCATCCGCTGAGAAACATTTCCTGAGACGTCGGTCGCAATGTAGAATAAGCTGTACTCACCGTCAGGCAATCCGCTCATATTAAAGCTTGTTTCGTAACGGTTGTTTACAAGGGATGTGCCGTAGACTGTTTTTACGCCACGATCATTTCCTTGGTATACAAGTTGTATCTGGGCGTAGTTTTCACCAGAAAGATTGTCTTGGTATGTTCCAGAGATCTTCAGCATATTATTACTGAATCGGGTACTCACCTTTTCTCCTTCACTCGGAGAGTCGATTGTTATCACTGGAGCAGTATGATCAACGTTGAATGTAGATGTATTCGTCGATGAACGATTTCCGGCAGCATCAACAGCATTATACTTTACGGTATATGTGCCATCGAGCAATGCTGATGAAACTGGGCATGTGAGCGTGTGCGTGTCAGTTGTGAGATTTCCCGCGGAACATGATTTTATCAGTGTCGTGCCCTTATAGAGGTTAGCCGTCACAATAGTAAGCTTTACATTATCAGCAGCAGTTACGACATAGTTTGTAGGATTGTATGCACCGCTAGCTGGGCTCACAAACTGTACGGTCGGCTTAGTTGTATCTGCCGGTAAACTAGCTTCAAAATCATATCGATCATTAGCGTTAGCTGTTGCGATATGGAAATTATCAACGTTCCCAATGTAATTTGTCCAGCTACTTCCCGCTTTGAATCCAACAAGAGGATCCGCAGGATTAACACCAACATTTGGATATAATGTAATTAGTTGATCGAGTGTACATGGACTACTTTGAGCACAGTTACCGCCAAATGAAGCTGGCTTTGAAAGCCACCATTTACCCGCATTTGCATCCCAAGACTGCCACTGTCCGTCTGAAACGGTTCCATTAATGTAGGGTTCATAGACCAAGCGACCCGCCCAGCCACTTGCGACGTTTACGTCTGGAGTAACGTTAATTTGCATTGATGGCGCCCATAGGCTATTGCCACTGACCGAATACGTTGAGTATGTAAGGGCAGCTAAATCTTTTAGTTTTGTACCTGCGTATGAATTTTTAGCCAACAGATAACCTTGATTAGCAGTATCTACCTTAAGTTGTGCACTGCCTTCACCAATAGGTGCAGTGCTAGGACCTGCTACATAGTTTAGTGATCCGCCTTGACCATTATCGTCGATGCCGATCCAGCCGTTGAGTGCACTTGGGCGAACGACAGTAGTTTGTTCAACAGGTGGAGTCACGCAGTTACGAACTAAAGATTGATTATCAACACGAGCGTTGTTGTTGTTCGCTCTTATCTGCGCTAATCGTCCACAGTCATAGTTATTTGGTGTCCCAGGGATAAAGGCAATATCAACTGCATTTGCGGCGATACCAGTCCCCCACGTGTTACCGGTGAATGAAAGGTTAGTATTTGCAACCGCTACCCAACCGCGAGTACCTGCAACGAAGTTACCTGAAATCGTACCTGAAGTACCGTCGTTAATATATGCCGGCTGTCGTAACGATGTAAATTGATTACCAGATATATTTACACCAGATGTCGTGCTGATCTCGAGCGCGCGATCCGATTGAGCATCGGCTGCTACATACTTACCATGAAAGTTATTGTTAGAAATAGTAGTGTTAGCACCCTGCACATTGATAATGTTTTGTGATGCTTTATCCATTTTTTCAAATTCAAGTCCGTTAATAGTCACACCAGGAGCAGTAGTGACAAAAACGTGCGCGCTACCACTTGTAGTGATCTTTGCACCATTTTCGCCATTAATTGTAAGTGGTTTATTCACTAAAACCGTACTTGTCATTGGGTATGTTCCAGCCTTGACTGTGATTGTGCTGCCAGCTGCTTCGCCTGCTACGGCGTCACCAATGGTTGTATATTCACAGCCTGAGGCACACACTGTATTTTGCTCAACGGTTGCCCCATCCAGAGTGATGTTTGTTAAAATTGCCACGTCATTAGTAGAATTTGCGACAACTTTCGCGTAAACGCTGAGGCCACTTACAAACGCTTCACTTGGTAATGGAGAAGATTTGCTGCCAGTTTCAATAGCACTAGCGCCACTGACGCCATCAATACCTCCTAGCACATGCTCGACGCCATTGGCTTTCCAGCCATACTCTAACGTGTCTACTGTAGGAGTTACATCTAATTCTTTTGTATCGAAGTTGAAGCTGAATGTAAGATTTGCATACGATGAAGCGTCAATGCTTGCAGATTCGTATGGATTTGCACTTGTAACATTTGCACTTGCACCAGATACGGGTGCAGCAGCAAACGCATTCGGCAGATTGAGCGCTAATAGTGGCTGCACAAATAATGCAAAAATCGCAAAAAATGCCCCAAATAGTTTCGCCGAAACTACGGAGCGTCCTGATGTAATACGTAAACTCATGATATCCCTCGCTTATCCCGCACTCCACATGCAGGGTTATGTTTGAGCCTATTATACTACGAGTTCATTCTCAGCAAAACATAAGCGTCTATTTTTGCTGGACGGCATCGATATGTGCGTGGTCTAAGCCATAATAATGCGCGATTTCATGCCACAGCGTTCGTTTGATTTGCTCAAAAAAGCCTTTCTCATCGTTCACGACGGCGAGAATTGGATACTTAAAAAGGGTGATTTTACTGGGCAATAGGCCACTTTCATTTCCAGTTTGGTGAATACGAGGTACACCTTCGTAAAGACCCAGCAGCAGTTGGTCGCCACGAATTTTCAAGCGCTGGCGTTGTTCCTCGTCTGGTTCATCACTCATTACGATCGCAACATTATTCATATTGTGGATGTATTCTTGAGGAAGCTCGTCCATGGCACGAGTAATTAGTTGATCAAATGTCTCATCAGAAATTTCTTTCATTACTATACAAAGTATACCATGCTATTCGTCAATTGAACGCATCATATCGACATAATCAGGATCCTGCATCGCATCCTCGACGATGGCCTGCCATTTATCGGCAAGGCTTTCATCAACATCTTCAGTCAATACGATTGCTTCAGGTTCCGCTCTTTCGGCCGCGATTTCGTCCCCTAACCCGTCAGCAAGTGGATCGACTTTTGCAAATTGTATGTGGTGAAATAATGTCATGTTTGTGTTTTACCTTTTACTCTATTAAAGCACAAGTGTTATAAAAAGTCAATACATGCACTGGTATATACTAGATATATGCATATAGATTTTTATTTTGACCCAAGCTGTCCGTTTTGCTGGATTACCAGTCGATGGCTGATACAAGTAGCCGAAAAACGAGATATTACTATCAATTGGCAACCGTTTAGCCTCGCACTCAAAAATAATGAGCTTAGTAATAGCAACAGCGAAGGCTCAGCATACGCACAGTCGCACAACGAAGCCCACCGAATACTGCGCGTCATCGAAGCGGGTGTTGCGGCTGGAGCCGATCGCGGCAAATTATATACCGATTTCGGCTCGATCAAACATATCGAAAATAATCCGTACGATGACATGGCGATTGCTATAGTCCTCGGCATTAATAAACTCGATGCAAGTCTCGCTGATGCTGCTGATGACACGAGTTATGACGAGCAACTGCAAGCATCGCTTGCTACGGCAGTTAGTATCGTCGGCCCGGATGTTGGCGTACCAACAATCATTTTCACTCGTGACGACGGCAGCAAAGTCGGCTATTTCGGACCGGTATTGCAGTCACTCCCAGATAAAGAAAATGGCCTCAAGATCTGGGACAGTCTGGCAACGCTCGCAGTCACACACGAATTTTATGAGCTAAAGCGTTCACGCCCGAGCGGCCTACCCGACACTGGCAGTACTGCCGGACAAACTGGTCCAGCCGTCTGCTAATTGCAGTTCTTATTTTTTGCTAACGTAGGCATTATCCGTAATATAAAAGCGGCGAAGTCTGTCTTTCTCTTTTGTTAGGCCAATACGCGTGGTGGTTGTGATTGCACACGCATCCAGCGCCGGCTGCATTCGTAATCGAAGTGGTGGGCTGGAAAGATCATGTCCAGACAGTGTTTTATCAATCTGCAAAGCTTGGCAAAGTTTGGCCGGACCATTGGTGAGTTCTATGCCATCTCTTCCCTTCCGGTTCAAAGATAGTATGCTCGTATCACCGAGTGGCTCTGCGGCGCGCAGCAAAACTGCTGCGCCTTCGCCGTCTTTACCAACGACAATATTGCAGCAATAGTGCATGCCGTACGTAAAATATATGTAGAGATTTCCAGCTGGGCCGAACATAACATCCGTACGTGGGGTTCGACCTTTAAAACTATGGCTCGCGGCATCAGCTTGATCATAACTTTCTGTTTCAGCAATTTTTACGACGATTGTCTCATCACCTATTGATCGTTCGAGGTAGCAGCCAAGCAGCCGCTGCGCGACATAATCAGCTGGCTGCTCGAGAATGCTAAAAGTTGTGTCTGTCATGTGCTATCAGCTGTCTCTTCTGATTAAGCTTTTGCGAGACTGATTTCTAATGCTTTTTTATCAATCGTTACTTCTACTGTCGTAAGTGGTAAATCAATTGCGTCGGTAGCGGTCGCTAATGTCTCCGCGTCTATAGTGACTTGATGTTCATCGATGGCTTTTTGCAGTTCAGAATCATCGGTTTTAAGTACAAGGATAATTCGATCATCGACGTTGAGACCAGCTGACTTACGTGCTGACTGCACATGGCGCACGACCTCGCGCATGTGCCCTTCTCGCTTCAGCGCAGGCGTCAAGGTTTCATCGATAGCAACTACCTGGCCCACTTTGACCGTTTTTACATTGAGCTCATCGACAAGAATCGGCGTGAACTCAACGTGTTCGCCAAGACTCGGTACTGTGACACTCGCAAGCGGCTGACGTACTTTGAGACCGGCTTTCGCACGCAGACTGAGACCTTCGTTGACATAACTCCGTACTGTTTCCATATCGTTCATCACAAGTTCGTTGACATGTCCGGCTGGTAGCCAGTCCTTTAAGTGTATAGATTCACTATCACCCGTTAGTTTATGGTACAATTCCTCGGCCATAAATGGCGTGAACGGCGCAAGCACATATGCCAGGCGCACGAGTACATAGTGCAGCGTGCGATATGCCATTGCTTTATCAGTGTCATCCTCTGATTTCCAGAAACGGCGGCGACTTCGGCGTACGAACCAATTACTGGCATCATCGAGAAATGGCAAGATTGGGTTCATTGCATCTGGAATGTTGTAGGCATCCATATTTTTTTCGACGTCAGCAACGAGCTGGTGCAAACGTGAAATGATCCATATATCGAGCGGATTTTCACAATCACTGATCGGATCTACAAGCTTTCCATCGTACTCCCAACCATCGACTTCGGCGTACATCGTAAAGAAATCGTACATGTTCCAAACCATCGATAGTTTGCGCGCGACGTCACCAACTTCTTTGTCTTGGAGTGCGAAGTCTTCGCCGTTTAAGAGTGGGCTTGAGAGCAATAAGAATCGCAAACTGTCGGCTGAGAATTTGTCCATCAGCTCATTCGGGTCAGTGAAATTGCCGTAGCTTTTGCTCATTTTCCGGCCGTCATTTCCGGCAACGTTTCCGGTGACAATGACATTTTTAAATGAATTTTCACCAAACAGGGCCACGCTCATTGAGTGCATGTAGTAGAACCAGGCACGGACTTGGCCGATATATTCGACAATGAAATCACCAGGGAAATTTTCTTCGAATTTTTGCTTGTTCTCAAATGGATAATGGTACTGCGCAAATGGCATCGAGCCGGCTTCAAACCAGCTGTCCATCACTTTGTCGATACGCGTGTAGGTTTCGCCATCGATATCAAAGGTCACATCATCAACCCATGGTCGGTGATAATCGTCGAGTCTGACGCCCGATAATTTTTCGAGTTCGTCATAACTCCCAACAACTTTTACCTTGCCACTTTCACTCTTCCACACTGGCATGGCCGTCGCCCAGAAACGGTCACGTGATAAGTTCCAGTCCGGTGCTTGCTCAATAGTCTTGGCGAAGCGGCCGTTTTTGACGTGCGCCGGGAACCACTCGATGTTGCCGTTTTGCTGCAACATCGTCTCGCGCTGCGCTGCGATGTCCATAAACCAACTTGGATGCGCGCGGTACATCAAGCGCGTGCCACAGCGGTGACAGTGTGGGTATGAGTGCCGGTAATATTCTATCTTCCAAACAATGCCGCGTTCTTTAAGCTCTTTGGCAATTGGCTTATTTGCTTTCCAAACGTTTTGGCCTTCCCAATCACTTTCAGTGTACAAGCCGTTTTCATCGATGACATGAACAGCCGGAAAACCTTTTTCTTTGGCGAGGGCAAAATCTTCTTCACCGTAGGTCGGCGCGAGGTGAACAATACCCGTTCCAGAATCAGTCGTGACATAATCTGCAGCCCAGACTTTGTGAGCCTTTTCACCACGATCAACGAACAACGGCTGATAACTTTCGCCAACCAGCTCGCTACCCTTAAATGACCGCACTAGTTTATGCTCAAGCACATTGTGTTTTTCGTCGGTCAGCACTTTTTCGATGAGTTCTTTAGCGAGAATCAACGTTTCACCGCCGACTTCAACTTCGGCATACTCAACGTCTTTATTGACAGCAACTGCCGTATTGGCAGGCAATGTCCAAGGCGTCGTTGTCCAAGCAAGGAGGTACTTCGGCTTAGGGTCACCATGTTCATGGTCTTCTTTGTTTCGTGGCCACAGTGCAAACTTCACATACACACTTGGATCGGTCACGTCTTGATATGCACCAGCGTCCATCGTCACTTCAGCTTTTGAAAGCGGCGTGGCATCAAGCGTACAGTACATCAGTACTTTTTCGCCTTCATAGATTTTTTTCTTTTCGTAGAGTTCTTTAAAGGCCCACCAGACTGATTCCATATACTCTTTGTCCATGGTTTTGTAGGCGCCCTTAAAATCGACCCAGCGACCGATACGATCGACGGTATCTTCCCACTCGCTACTAGTTTGCACCATGTTTTCGCGACAAGCGATGATGTACTTTTCGATGCCGTATTCGATGACTTCTTCGCGTGATTTGATACCAAGCTTTTTCTCGGTATAGCGCTCCGCGGGTAGCCCATGACAGTCCCAGCCCCAAACACGTTCGACACGCTTCCCTTTCATCGTCTGATAGCGTGGAATTGCATCTTTTACCATCGAACTCAGCAACGTACCATGATGCGGCACGCCCGAAATAAACGGCGGCCCATCGTAAAAGACATAGCTATTTTCTTTTGGTCGATTGGCAATCGACTTTTCGAATGTCTTGTCCTGTTTCCATTTTTGTACCCAATCTTTTTCGTACTCTGCAGCTCGTCGCCTGGTTCCTGATTTGAATTTCATTATATTTCCTTTGTTATTATGTTGCTTTAAAACAAAAAAATCCCTTCGTAGACACTGGAATCCCAATATTTGAGACGGTACCATCCAGTTTCTAAGAAAGGATTCTTAGCGCTTACTTGTCGCTTCTCTCGTGAGCATATTACGGCAGGTTCTATTTTTGAATTAGTCAATTTCTTCCTGCTGACGTTCCCATTATATTGAGATTGTGGTTGATAGCCACTTTATGACGCCTTCTATATTAGATTTTACACCTTTCGGGGGGGTAATGGCAAGAATTTGCTCGTGCGAGCTTTGTACTCGTCCCAACCTTTTCGGCCTGCAAAAGCTTTTTCGGTGATCGGCACGCCAGAGACGCAGAGCAGCAAGTACGTGATCAAGAGTGGCGACAAGAGTCCGACCCACGCGTACATACAGCTGCAGCTGATAAGGAAAATCCCCAACCACTGCGTTGCCTCACCAAAATAATTTGGGTGTCTCGTATAGCGCCATAGGCCACTTGTCATGAGTGTTCCACGATTTGCTTTGTTTTTTAGGAATTGTTTCAGCTGCCAATCCGCAACGGCTTCAAAGACAAATCCAATCAGCCACATGACGGCGCCTAATGCAGCGTAAATACCTATCTCAGTGGCTGGCGAGGCATTCGCATATATCGCCGATAGCGACACAAGACTAGCAAGCACGGCTTGGACAAAGAAAATACGACCATAGGTGTTTAGCGCGATACTGCCCCTCCAGTGTTTGCGAAGTTCCACGTAGCGCTTATCCTCAGGGTGCGTTAGCAGTCGTCGGGTAATAACGTAGCTTAGACGAACGCCCCAGATCGTAACCAGTAGTAGTATGAGCGTTTGTACATTAAGACCAATTGTCTGCGCGCCAGCTATGAAGCTAGCGACAGTCGCAACGATGAATGTAGGACCCCACGCAGCATCGACAATATCGGTTCGATGAAGTCGTTGAGAAACAATAAAAACGATGCTCAGGAATATTACCGCCCATGACAAGCCCATGCTAAAGATGATCCCTAGACGCGTAGCGATATCTGTTTGCGTGAACGTAGTAATGAGCGCCGCGATATATGCTATGCCGATTACCACGAATAGTGCCTGCGGCGTTTCTAGCGTCAACATGCGAGCTTGTTTAGGCAAAGAGTCCATCTCCATACTTCACTAAAATCGCACCAATGACGAATACAATAATCGCCCACATCACGAGCTTATCATAATCCTTTTCGATGAATTGATGTAATTGCTTGTTAATTTTTTTTGGGAAGTACAAATTATTTTCCCTTATATTGTAGCGAGTGATCGCAAACCACACCATGGTGGTCGTAAGCGTCACCAATAAGCACCATGGACATAGCGCCTGTATTACAAAGAAACTGATGGACAGTAATACATAGGCAAATACCAGCCCTAAAGTATAGCCAATCTGAGCTGCAAACATAAATTTGCGTGGGAATGCGATGCCCGCCAGTCCGGCGATAGCAACGGTGATGACTACTGGTTCAGCAATCAAACCAATAAAGCTATTTGGAAAGCCAAACATTGTCGCGCTTGGATGCTTATTAACGGTGGCGCAGTTTAGTACCACATTGACACTACAACTTAGAGTTGCGTTTGGATTCCGAGCTAGTTCAATCGCGTCAACTGAAAGTACAAATGCCGCAAGCAGACTCAGGCAAGCGCCGATCAGCATACTAATGAATATCCAGCGATTATCGCGGATTTTTTTGTCGTGGTGTGTAAAGTACGTGATGATATTACCCATAGTAACTCAGCTCCGAAATTGTCGGCAGGGGTATGCCCGGCCAAAAGTTTTGTAATTTTCCATCATCACTCAGGGCAATGATACTTGGATATTCGACGATATCGTACGTACGACAAAATTCACCTCCCTCTGACGAGTCGGGATCAAGCGTTTCGATCGTTCGACCAGTTTGACGTGTAAAATCTCGCATGAAATCTTCGACAGTTGTAGCATGCTCACTATCGCTGCGGTAAACGATGATTGATTTCATTCGCTCGTCTCTCGGTTCTGCCTCGCTGCAAGTATTTTTACAAAATCGTCGAGGTTTTTGAAATCATGAAATACACTTGCAAACCGTACATAAGCTACTTGATTGCGTCGCTCAAGTTCATCGAGGACGAGTTCACCAATTTGCTTGGAAACTATCTCACTTTCCCCTTTTGCGTACAGTGCCTCTTCAACACGATCTACGATGTCCTCAACCTCAAGTTCTGAGGCAAAGAATTTGCCAACTGACTGTTTAATAGCTGATGTCAGTTTATCGCGATCAAATAACTCACGGTCGCCGTTTTTTTTGATAACAGCAAGGTTCGGCTTCTCAATTCGCTCATACGTAGTAAATCGTGTACCATCTGATGCTTCACGTCGACGACGAATCGTTTTGCCGTCGCCAACTTCACGCGACTCAAGCACGCGACTATCGCCTATATTTAATTGGCCGCTTTTCATAGGGAGTGCGGTTTCCTATGATTCCTTATTTTTCTTACGACGGCGGAGGAATGCTGGCGTATCGTCTTCATCATTTGCGGTTGTATCAGGTTCGTGCCAAATATCAGTTGGTGCTGTATCATCTTCAGTAAAATGATGTGCAGTATTGTCACTATCTAAGTCCATATCGACAGATTCGACAACATCATCTTTTACTTCACTTGAACTGCTCGGATGACGCAAACTTGCCGCTTGTTGTTCGAAGAAAGCAGAATCAAATCCGGTTGCAATAACAGTAATCACGAGCTCATCTTCCATTTCTGGCTTGAGCGTTGCACCAAATATAATATTCGCATCTGGTGAGACAGCAGAAGTAATGATCTCCGCAGCTTCTTGAATCTCAGACATACTCATGTCGTAGCCACCAGTCACGTTAAATAGTACGCCCTTAGCGCCGTCGATAGAGACTTCGATAAGTGGTGATTCGATGGCCTGTTGTGCAGCCTGCGTAGCTCTATCTTCACCGCTCGCGCGTCCAATGCCCATGAGTGCTGATCCGGCGTTGCTCATGATGGCCTTAACGTCAGCAAAGTCGAGGTTGATCAGTCCATGTTCGGTGATCAATTCTGAAATGCCCTGCACTCCTTGACGAAGCACATCATCAGCAATTTTAAATGTTTCAAGCAGTGGCGTACGTCGATCAATCGTCTGGAGCAAACGATCATTAGGGATAGTGATCAGTGTGTCGACTTGACGGCCAAGTTGTGCAATAGCCCAATCAGCGTTCTGACGACGTTTTTCACCTTCAAAGCTAAACGGTTTCGTGGCAACACCGACAACTAATATACCAAGGTCACGAGCAATTTCAGCCACAACGTGACCAGCTCCTGACCCTGTACCACCACCAGCACCGATTGTGACAAACACCATATCAGCGCCTTCAAGGGCCGTACGGATCTCCTCAGCAGACTCTTTAGCAGCTTCTTCACCCTTGCCAGGGTCAGCGCCAGCACCGAGGCCGCCAGTCGCTTCTCTACCGAGATGGATTTTAACATCAGCCTTAGAGTTGTGCAGTGCTTGAGCATCAGTATTCATTGCAATGAATTGCACACCAGTCAGACCGGCATCTTTCATGCGATTGACTGCTGATCCGCCTGCGCCACCAACGCCAACAACTTTGATACTTGCGAACGTCTGGATTTCGCTTGGTTTCACTTCAGGCATGATCTACTTGTCCCCCGCTTTGTCTTATAGAAAAGTTTTACTCATTCTAGTATACACTAGCCGAATACAAAAATTAAGCTTTGAACTTACCGAGAAAGTTCGTGATGATTCCGCTGGCTTTTTGCAAGCCGTCTTTGGCTTTTTGGCCACTGTTACCATGATGGGATGTATTATTTTTGTGTACAGTCCCATTTCCTTCACTGTCGATCATCATCAAGCCGATTGCTGTAGCAAATTCGGGTTTTTCAGCATCTTCTGACACACCGCCGTAGCCATCACTTTTGCCGATTCGTGCAGCCAAGCCCAGATGTGTTTTAGCAAATTCACTCAGATGCTTCATATTAGCCGTGCCGCCTGTCAGCACGACACCACTAGGTAGTCGCCCGGCTCGGCCAGCTTTCTTGAGTTCTTTATTAACTAAATCAAAAATTTCTTCAAGTCTTGCTTCTACAATCTCGTCGATGTCCTGTGAGCTAAATGTATATACTTCTTTGTCTTCTTTGAGACTCACACTTGAGTGCTCCGCACGAAGCAACGCATCTGCATGTGACAATTTTATTTTTTCAGCGATCTCAGGATCTGTTTTGAGCCCTATAGCTAAGTCATTTGTAATACTGGCGCCTCCAAAAGGAATCACGCCGACATACTGCAAATCGCCCTCTTCGAAAACGGCGACACTGGTAGTTGCTGCACCAATATCAACAAGTGCAACACCATTTTCAAGCTGCGACTCTTTGAGCACAGCTTTTGCTGCTGCTAAAACTGCTGGGACAATGGCACGAGCATCAACTTTAGCCATTTCTGCCGTTTTCTGCAGATTATGTAGATGTGGCGCTAAAACCGAGACGACGTTGGCATTGATTTCAAGACGTGTCCCAGTCATACCAAGTGGATCTTTGATGTTATCTTGACCATCAAGCCGATAACTATGTGGTACAACGTCAATAATTTCGCGATTAGCTGGAATTTTCCCAATCGTCGCAACATCTTCAATTCGTCTAAGGTCTTCGTGGCCAATCTCATGATCAGCCGTACCGACCGCAATCATACCGTCGGCTTTGGTACTAAGGATGTGATTCCCATTGATCGATACCGTCGCGTAATCAACTTGATAGCCACTCATACGCTCCGCTTCACCAAGCGCTTCGTCGATCGCTGCCGCAGGCCCATTTAGATTAGAAACGATACCTTTTCGCATTCCGCTATTAGCAGCTTTTCCTACACCAACAATCGTCGGCGTTCCGGTTGCTGGGTCAAGATGACCCACGACACAACGTATCATCGCTGTGCCAATATCTATTCCAACTGCATACTTGGCATCTTCTTGCATATGATGGGTATTATAGCGCTTATGAAAACATTTGCCTAGCGCTGTCTATACTTGCGTTAGTACTTCAACGCCATGTTCAGTAATTAAAACCGTATGTTCAAAGTGTGCAGCAAGACTGCCATCTCGGCTCGATATCGTCCACCCGTCATCGTGACCAGTTGCGACTTTCCACCCGCCAAGTGTTGCCATCGGTTCGATAGCAATAGTGTCACCGACTGCCAACACAACGCCGCTTCCTCTCCTACCAACGTTCGGCACTTCAGGAGGCATGTGCATTTCGTTTCCTACGCCGTGCCCTACCATGTCGCGAATAATGCCAAGTTTTGCTTTATCTAGCACATCCTGTACTGCAGCGGCGATGTCACCTGTCGTTGTACCAGCACCCTTTACTGCACGGATACCCGCCTCCAAACTACGCTCCGTTTCGACAAGCAGATGTTTTTTCGCACCAGTTGGCTTTTCGCCAATGACCATTGTAAAAGCGCTATCAGTTTTCATACCACGATATCCGATCACAAGGTCAAATCCGACGATATCTCCGACCCTGAATGGTTCATCAGTCGGGACACCGTGTACGATGGCGTCATTGATACTTATACAAATTGCATTCGGAAAGCCAACTTCAGGCGTCAGATATGTCGGTTCAGCACCGCGTGAGAGGATTTGTTCATGAACCCAGGCATCAACTTCAATACCTGTCATTCCAGGCTTGACGTACTGCTTGAGATCTCGCAAAATACCGCCTAAAATTTTGCCACCCTCGCGCATTGCTTGTATCTGTTCCACCGTTTTTCTTGGCTGTGACATTACCCCGTTACCCTTCGTGCACTACTGGTTCAACAACGTCCTGGTAGAGACGATCGTGCACTTCGCCGGCTGTACCAGTGCCGTCGAGATGGATTATACGTACACCATCCTCGGCAAATGTTCCGAGTACCGGATACATTTTCGAACGATAAATCGACATGCGCCGCGCGATTGTATCCGGCGTGTCTTCCATACGTCCACGTTTTTCAAGACGTGACATGATTTCGCCCTCTGGCACTTCAAGCACGACAACGATCTCAATTTTTTCACCATTGGCTTCGAGATAATCTGCCAGCCATTCAGCTTGTTCTTTGGTTCGCGGAAAGCCATCAACAATGACTTGTTCAAACTTGTGCTTTTTTGCATCTTGAAGAGCAGAATCAAAGACCTCGTATGTCAGCTCGTCACTGACAAGTTCACCGGATTTAAGGACGTTTATGACTTCCGGATCGTCGCTATCACGAAGCATTTGCCCGGTCGATAGCCATTTCCAGCCCATACGCACGGCGAGCATTTGACCTTGCATACTTTTTCCTGCTCCAGTTGGGCCAAATAATAAAATCATAATTGTTCCTTTTTCTGTGTTAGTTGTCTAGCGCTTCTTTGACGAGACGTGCGATGGTTGCGCCATCGGCGCTTGTACCTACTTCAGATTTGACGGCACCAATTACTTGACCCATCATTTTTTGATCAGTCGCTCCAAGCTCAGTAACTTTAGCATCAACAACAGATTTGATTTCAGTTTCTGATAATTGAGCCGGTAAATATTTGCGCAGTACATCTGCTTCTCGTCGCTCATCGTCTGCGGCATCTTCACGCATGTTTTGATCATACAATGCAGCAGCTTCTAGTCGCTTTTTGACTTCGCGGGCAATGATTTTTTCGATTTGCTCGTCCGAAAGACCCTCGTCACGCTTACCAAGCGCGACTTCTTCATTCAAAATCGCAGCTTTAAGTCCACGTAATGTCTCCGCCTCAAAACGTAACCGCCCTAGAAGAGCGGTTTTTAGATCGTTTTGAATTTGCTCTTTGAGAGCCACTAGTTAGCGTACTCCGAGACGCATTTTCGCCATTTTATCGGCTTTACGCGCTTTGCGGATGATAGCTTTATTGCGGCGTTCGGTCTTTGAGATTGGCTTAGAAAAGCGCATGCCTGACTTTGCCGTACTTAAGACTCCACTTTGAAGCACTTTCCGGTTGAAGCGACGGATAATATTCTCGTTCGCTTCGCGTTCATCTTTTCGTGTAACTTGTACCATATAAGCTATATTGTAACAGATGAGAATATTATTGACAATACTCTTTAGGCTCCGACTGTGTACCAACTTTGCCAGCCATTATTAACTCCAATCCAAGTCGCCGTGTAACCTGGTGCAGTGGTCGGTATACCAGCGAGCGGACAAAGTTGTGAATTCCCATCACCTGGCCATGTGGTAATAGTTGTTGCACCACTGATGCTACCGTGCGTAAATCCTGTACCGGATTTGCTCCGCCCGATAATGGCAGCATCCGTACTCGATTGACAATACAGCAAGAAGTTTGCTCCACCACCATAAGCGCCTCGTGAGGTAGTAAATGTTGCATTTATTTGCGAGTTCCCCGTTGGGTAACTGCCGTTAACGATTTCATATTGCTTAATGCTACTAAAGGTATTACGTAGATCCGCCTGAACTGATGTATTATTTGCGCGATTTTGTATGCCGCCAAATGCAACAATAGTTATCGCAGCAAGTATAGCAATCACTACAATGACGATGAGAAGCTCGACTAGTGTAAATCCTTGTTTATTTACCCACATATCTGGTGATATTAAAGCAAATCTATTAAGTATAAGCAAATTAGGTACACCAAGTAGTGCAAGAGTTGAAAGCAAGACTTCTTACTGTCTGCTCAAGTGCAGTAACATACCTTCAACAGTCCGACGACCTTGCCATTCATTTATATCGGGCTGATACCATATAGAAACCTGCTCTCCTACGTCAACAAAAAAATGTTGTGGTGCATTAAATGCTAAAAAATGCATCCGTTTCGTATTTCCTAGTAGCTCGAGTTTGAGGTGTTGTCCTTCGGTACCCATACGTTTCACCTGGATCACTCTGAGGTTTTTTGAACAGATTATTGGCTGCGGATTACCGCTTCCAAATGGCTCCAAAGTAGCTATCTTGCTCACAAGCTCCTCTGAAATATCTTCGATGTAGGACAATACATCAGCTTTAGGGAGTAGCAGCTTTTCTTCTTCGTCATGAATTAAATTTTGCATATTATAATAGTGATTCACGCGCTCTCTGAAAGCCTGAATATTCTTAGTTGGAAGCGTGACACCGGCAGCGAGCATGTGTCCTCCACCTTTTATAATAAGATCGTCGCTTGCACGGATTGCATCGGCCGCCGAAAATCTGCCAAAACTCCGCGCACTTCCCTTTGCTTCGTCGCCCATCTCTTGCAATACGTAGGTCGGTTTATGGTACTTCTCCAGCAATTTTGCTGCAACAATACCGACAATGCCATGATTCCACTCGGCGTGACTCACAACAAGTACGTTGTCAGCTAAATGTTGCTCTGCTTGCTCAATTGCACTCTTAAATATCTGGTCTTGAGCCGTGCGCCGCTCAAGATTGAGTGCATCTAATTCACTGGCTTTTTCAAATGCCGTTTCGTTATCTTTCGCGGTTAGAATATCCAACGCTATTTGCGCCGTTTCAAGCCGACCTGCAGCGTTCATCCTCGGACCAAGCGCAAAACCCAAGCTTCGTGTCGTCAACTGCTTTGGATCAACTCGAGCAACTGCCATGAGAGCTTTGAGCCCTGGTCGCCGCGTTTTTGATAGCACCTTAAGACCCCAGTACACATTTGCTCGGTTTTCATCAACAAGCGTCACGATGTCACAGACCGTTCCAAGTGCTACAAGATCAAGCAGCCATTTTTCTTGACCATCCTCAAGTCCAGGAAGTACCGTCTGCAGTGCCTGAACCAACTTAAAGGCGACTCCGCAGCCCGCTAGATCAACAAATGGATACAGCTTGGCCGAGTTGCCTGCACTCGTCGGCAGGAGTTGGTATGTTTTATACGCGTCAGGATGTTCCGCTAGAAACCGTTTTGGATTCACCACCGCAATTGCCGGAGGTTGCTCAGCGGCAACATTATGGTGATCCGTCACTATCACATCGAGGCCGAGCTCCTTGGCACGCGAGATTGGCACGTGGCTTAAGCTCCCGCAATCAACTGTCACGATCAATTTTGTGCCAGTCGCTGCAATGCGCTCGACGGCATCGACTGTGAGACCATATCCTTCAACAAATCGGTTGGGAATAAAATTATCGACCGATGTAAAACCAAAGCTTGCGAATGCATCACTTAGGATCGTCGTAGCCGTTAATCCATCAATATCATAATCACCGTAAATGGTTATTTTTTCCTGTGAAGCCTGTGCGACTTTTAATCGATCAACAGCTTCCTGCATATCAGGTAACAAAAAAGGGTCATGTCGGTCTTCGTATTTTGGATTTAAAAATGCTGAGCGCTTTTGTTCGCTGTCGAGACCACGAGCTTCTAAGATTTGCTCAAAAATAGCATCATTCATACTACTCTATAAAATCGCAAGTATTACAGCGGTGATACATCAGTTGAACGCTTCGAGCGGGCTGATTGATGCTGCTGGGATTTTATGACGATGCTTTGTAATTCTTTGAAAATTGCAAACTGCTTGTTCGTAGAGTATATTTTCGTATTGCCTTGTTTTTCGCTGGTTAAGAATCCAACCTTTTCGAGCTTTTTAAGTTCGCGTTGAATATTGCCTGGATCTTCTTTAATAAGCTTCGCGAGACCACGTACGTGTGTATGAAAATCAGGATACTTTGCATAAACGACTACGATTTTTCGGCGCACTCGACTCGTGATGAAAACGTCTAACATACTCTCCTTTCTTCTCAATCTCTACTTATACTTCTATTCGTTGTTCATACTATCCTAGCACAATCTTACAACGATCCTCAACCCCCTATCTCAATAATCTAGCGTTCGTTAGTGCCAGTTGAGGATAATTTGGTTGAGTTTTTCAACGATAACCGATTGATCGGGAATGGTATTGTCTTCATAGTAATGGTTAACATCCATGAAGTTTTCCCGTACATCGAGCACGTGCAGCTCATCGGCTGCCATATGGAGCCGGTCAACTCCGTAAACACTGGCGACTGGTGTTGCAAATATTATTTTTTTCGTTCGAATTGGTTTAATAAAATCCATCGCAACATCGATGGCTGCACCGTTATCTACTGCGTCAGCAACAAATATAATAACCCTGTCTCGCAGCATGTCTTCGTGCACAACACCTCCGTCACCTAGGAGACAATTAATATCGTGCATAGCCTCACGCTTTTGGTCATCGAGATACCCATGATATTCACTCACATAATCTTCTACTTCTCCGCTCGAGAAGGTTCCGTTAAACGTGAATTTACCCGTTTGAGTAATTCCTCCAAAACTCACATCCTCTCCCGGCACATCTATATATTCTATGAACAGCATAGTTAATATGCAGTGGAGCGAGGCGGCAATCTGTTCAGCGACTAACACCGATCCATTACTAAGCGCAACTACAGCACAGTTTTCATACCGATAGTTACCAGTTAGTTCTTGCGCAAGCATTACCCCTGCCTGCGCCCTGGATTGAAAATACATATGCTTAGTGTACCACGAGACATTTGAGCCAATACGGTGAGAATGGCTCAAGTGCCTCAGTACAACGTATACTATAAATAGTATGTTTTATTATGAGGTCGCACCGTTGCAAATTGTTCGTGCTGGTTCGAATACTTTTACGTATAGCTCCAAGGCGTCACACAAAAGAGGTACGATTGTGGTGATCGAAATCGGCACAAAATCTATGACTGGCGTTATTATGCGAATAAGCCAAAAGCCTTCATACCCCACGAAGCCTATTGTAAGAACTATCGAAGAGCAAGAGCTCCCTGAACACATCGTTGCTATTTCGATTTGGATCAGCCAGTACTATCACACGCCGCTTGCGACTGTCCTACAGATGATACTTCCTCGTGGTATTACAAAAAATCGTAGAGAAAAAAATACGATCAAGAAAGACGGCTCTCGAAAACGAACACATTTTGTGCTCAATGCTGATCAACAGAGTGCACTGAATCATTTTGCAACAAAAGACGCTGGAACAGTACTGCTGCATGGCGTTACTGGCTCAGGTAAGACAACGCTATACGTTGAGCAAGCAAAGAAAACCATAGCAGCCGGTAAATCTGCGATTATCCTCGTACCCGAAATTGCGTTGACATCACAAATCGTAGATGAGTTCAAACTTCATTTTCCTGATGTTGTGGTCGGCCATTCGAAACTATCAGAGGCCGAACGTCATACTTTATGGAAGTATGTCTTAACAGCAGATACGCCGCTTGTCGCCATTGGTCCACGCTCAGCACTTTTCTTACCACTTAGGCATGTCGGTCTAATCGTCATTGACGAGTGTCACGAGCCAAGCTTCCAACAAGAACAATCACCACGCTATTCAGCACTTCGTATCGCCAGTCAACTGGCTAAACAGCTCAATATACTAGCGATTTTCGGAAGTGCAACTCCTCTTATTAGCGACTATTATCTCGCTTCAAAAAATAATAGCATTGTTCGACTTCCTCGACCTGCAAGGCATGACACCGTCGCACCAACAGTAAAAGTTGTCGATATGACAAAGCGCCGGGAATTTACAAAGCATCGTTTTCTCTCTGATACTTTACTCTCTCAACTTGAGACGACTTTTTCACTCAACCAACAGGCCTTGGTGTTTCATAATCGTCGAGGAAGCGCCTCTACAACATTATGTGAAAATTGTGCGTGGCAAGCAGGTTGCCCACGATGTTATGTGCCACTCACTCTACATGCCGATCTTCACCAGTTACGATGTCACATATGCGGTATCACGAGTGCGGTCCCTACCAGCTGCCCCTCGTGCCAGCACGCTGATATTATCCATAGAGGCATAGGTACAAAGCTCATTGAGACTGAATTACGTAAACTTTATCCGAACAAAAATATTGTTCGCTTTGATGGCGACAGTACCGTACAGACTTCAGTGGAATCCTTATATGCTGATATGTATAGTGGGGCTATTGACCTCATTATCGGTACCCAAGTTGTTGCAAAAGGTCTTGACCTGCCTAACCTACGAACGGTCGGCGTTATCCAAGCTGATGCAGGCTTAAGCTTGCCAGATTATTCATCTCCTGAACGAACTTTTCAGCTATTGGCGCAAGTCGTTGGTCGAGTTGGACGGAGTCATCACGAGACGACAGTCATTGTTCAAAGCTTTCAGCCTACACACCCTGTCATAACCGAAGGTATCGCCCAGCAATACGAACAATTTTATGACCGGAGTCTCGCGCTGCGTAAACACACTATGTTCCCTCCTTTTGTATACATGCTCAAACTCACCTGTATTTATAAAACCGAGAAAGCCGCTGTAGCTAATGCAAAAAAATTAGCTGTAGTATTACGTCAAAAAGTCGACGCATCGGTCGATATTCTCGGGCCTACGCCAGCATTTCACGAACGTCAAAGCGATACATATCGTTGGCAGTTAGTACTAAAATCTCCTTCACGTTCAACATTACTAGCTGCACTCGATTATGTACCGTCAGTACACTGGCAGTATGAGCTTGATCCAATTTCCCTTCTTTAGGTTTACCCCTCTCTAGCTCAATCTGTTATACTGACAAGTAATGAAAAAAGAAGATATTATCGCTCTACCCAATTCTCACCTGCGACAGAAGTCTCAGCGCGTTCATGTAATTACTCCAGAAATTGCTCACCTCGTCGAAAATATGACAAGTGCAGCAATCGATTGGGAAAACTCGCGTCCTCACGAAATTAGTGCTGCGCTCGCAGCAGTACAAATCGACCAACACGAAAGAGTTGTCATTATTCGCGAAGACTTTGAAGACAAAGAGAACAATACATTTGTTCCCCTCATAAATCCTGAGGTTATCAAATACGAAGGTGAGCAACTTGCCGACTATGAAGGCTGTCTCAGCGTCACAAAAATTTATGGCAAAGTGCCTCGATGGACAAAAGTGCGAGTAAAAGCGCTCGATATCAATGGCAACGAAATCCGTATAAAAGCAGATGGATTCTTAGCACGTGTACTTCAACACGAAATTGATCACACGAATGGTATATGCTTTATAGATCATATTCGTGACATAACGGACGCCTTTTACACTCTTGATGATCAAGGCGAACTCCAGCCTCTTGAGTATGAAACAGCCATCAAGGACAATCATGATCTCTGGGCCGAAGAAGAATAGACTAGTATTTTTCGGTAACGAGCGACTCGTTAGCGGGCTAGAGTCTACCGATACGCCTATTCTGCGCGGATTAATCGAGCACGGCTATGATATAGCAGCGATCGTCGCGCATCATTCTGATGGCACTTCTCGTCGTGGCCGTCCGCTTGAAGTAGCTGAGGTTGCACGTGAGCACTCTATTCCACTGCTGACTCCAGATAGGCCAAGTGATATAGCCAACGAATTAACCAGCCTTGAGTCTGAAGCTGCAGTACTCGTTGCGTATGGACGGATTGTACCGCAGTCTGTTATTGATATATTCCCAAAAGGAATTATAAACGTACACCCTTCGCTGCTTCCACGTTACCGCGGCCCAACTCCATTAGAAAGTCCTATCATCAGTGGTGATACCGAATCTGGAGTCTCTATCATGCAGTTATCGTCAAAAATGGATGCTGGGCCGGTCTATGCACAGCAAACCATTCCAGTTGAAGAGACAGATACAAAATTTGACTTATACCGCAAAGCATCCGACACAAGCTGCAGTTTACTGCTTCGTACTTTGCCTCAAATTCTTAACGGTTCACTCAATGCAACACCGCAGAATGATGCAGACGCCAGCTACTGCTCTCTACTATCAAAACAAGATGGTATGCTTGATCCCCTCACTCAGACAGCTGTCGATGCCGAACGACGCGTCCGAGCCTATCTCGGTTTTCCTAAATCTCGACTGACGGTACGACAATATCCAATTATTGTCACAAAAGCACATGTCACTACTGAACAAAAAACACCACTTGATGTGATGTTTTCTGACGGAAACTATCTGTCGATCGATGAATTAGTTGCGCCGAGCGGCAAACACATGGATGCTGCCGCGTTTCTTCGTGGTTACGCTGCGAGCTGATCGTTCTCACTTTGCTGCTGCGCCTGAATACCGCCAAGAATAGCGTCCCGGTTCGTCATGATCTCTGATTTAAGCTCATCGAGCACGACAGCGACAACTTGGCGATAATCAGGTCGATTAACCTCGAGCCACTTAGTAGCCGCATACTCTGAAACAAGCCGTGGGTCGCTTGCAGATAGATTAGTTGCCTGCTGCAACTTGAGAAATGCTTCTTCCTGAGCAAAGCCTGGAGCATGAGCGTGAAGCCACGCCTGAATTTTGTCTTCCTTACGATCAATGATCTCTTCAAACTCCGCAAGTTGTGCGTCGCTAAGCCCATCAGAAAGCCTCGTCCCAACGCGCAGCTCGAGCTCACTATATATATGCTGCAAAAATGGCTGTCGCTGATCTTCCGGTAAGCTATCAAGTCCTACATCTTTGAGAAATTGGTCATCTAGTCGAAACATATGGCTCCCTTATTTTATTTCACTCAATACCCCCTATTGTAGTTGATTGATCCGGTAGCGTAAAGTTTTTGCGTGCAGCGCACAGCTATACCTTGCAAAGTTAATCTTTATATCGTAAAAGTACTCTTGACATACTATAGTCTTTATGCTTATAATAGACACATAGACGAACAAAAATCAAAAGAAAGAATATAGCACTATGATCCCCTCAAGCGAACGACACACCCCAACCGTTCCAGATCAAAGCGAACAAAATACGACACCAGAAATCCCTAAAGCAGATCCAGCATTACTGGCTGAGTTCACCTTCGCCGGTGCTGCCGGTTTTCCTCCAGACGCTCAAGACCCTATTGCAGTTGAAGAAGAGTTATTTGGTACCGAAGTCACCATGTATGACAAAGAGGGTGTACCGAATGAAGGCTGGAGTATTAGCAGCCTTGGTGAGAGCCTCGACGGCATACGAACTGTCTATCTCATGAAACAAGACGAAGACGGTAAAGTACATAGTAGTCACGTTGTTGCTGAAGAATTATACAACATGATGACACTCGGCACAGAGACATCTGATATACCAGCTGCGTTGCGAGCTCATAACTCTAAGATGAGAATTGCAGCTAGTGTAGTCGGCCCCACTTCAACCAATCAACAATCTTCACAACAACCCGCTGAAACCGTTCCTGGGCCTGATGCAGGTACGTTAAATCCTGACACAACCCCTGAAGATCCCACGCCAGAGACTGAACCAGCTCCAACAACGCGCGCACGAAAGTTTGGCAAATTTGTTCTCGGAGTTGTCAAAGACTTTAGAGAAAACCCGATAGAAACGATTGTTCGAGCAAAGCAGGCTGCTGCTGAAAAGATAAAAGCTGCCACCGAGAGCTCTTCAGACTCTACCGATCTACCAAAGTGGATTGTTGACCTAAAACAAAAAGCGATTGAAAAGAAAGAAATTCTAGACACCACGTGGACGAGTAAACGATCGGAAATCACACAAGCTGCTGCTGAACGATATGATAGCACAAAATGGAAAGTTCTCGCTGGTCGCACTGCCCTCCGCGCTGCTAAAATTACTTTTAGAGATACTCGCGAAGCTCTTAAAAATTCTGAACCAAACAAAACGTAGACAAGGACTTTACCATGCAACCGCAGTACATAACCAAACAAAACCTGATTGATACGAATGTCGATCTGACGAATAAAGACGTCGATACCCTCCTTGACCAGCTCAATAGCTTACTCGAAGAACGAATCGGCAATGAAATTACCCTTTCTCTCAACGACACCCAGATCGAAGAACTCGTTGCCCTGCAAGATAGCAGTGATGACGATGTCGTCGCTGACTGGATCGAAGCCCACGTTGAAGATCTCGATGAGCTCATCGAGAACGAGCAAGATATTCTCATCGGTGAATTTGTTGAGCTCGATGGAGTGATTGACAACCTTCTCACATGATATTCAGTCGTGAAAAAATGAAAACCCTCGGACTGTGTCGAGGGTTTTCGCGTTGTCGCACCTATTTATTATGACAACGTGCGCTTGACGACTTCTCGACTGTAGAATTCGAGCATGTCACCTTCTTCGAGAACAAGCTTTTTGTTCGTCTTGAGATTCAAGCCACAGAGTTCACCTTCGGTAACTTCCTTTGCTTCGACTTGTTGCCGCTGGACCGATGTGACCTCTACGTCCGCGAGGACTTCATCGCCGCGTTTGACGTGCGCCATAACGTTCGCTTTTGCTTTACCAGACATCACTTCACCACCGGCAATGACTTGATCGCGCATTGTACGGAAGACACCCTTGATCTTGAGCGTACCGATTTGTGTTTCGACTATCTCTGGAGCAAGAAGCGCTTCCATCGAGGATTTGGCGTCATCAATCAGCTCATAAATCACTTTGTAGAGACGAACCTGAATCTTATCTCGAGCTGCTTGGCGTTTGACCGCAGGTGGTAGATCAACATTGAAGCCATAGACAATCGTGTCTTCATTAGCCGCAAGATGAATATCATTTTCAGTAATATTGCCAACGCCGCTTCCCGCGACACGAAGCGTTACCTGGCCACTGGTGTCAATGAGTTTCAAGCTATCAACAACGCTCGTAAGAGACCCTTGTACATCAGCTTTAATGATGACATTGAAATTGGCAGCTTCTCGGTCCTGGCTCATGAGCTTCAAAATGTCAGCGCTCGTGACGTTGCTACTTGCCGCAGACTTCTCGCGTTCCAGCCGGTGAGCGACGGTTGCTTGGCGAGCCTCTTTTTCTGTTTTGACGATACCAAAGGTGTCACCAAATTGTGGTAGTTCTTTAAATCCAGTCACCGTTACTGGCGTCGATGGGCCAGCTTCTTTGAGCGTCTTACCCGTGAAGTCGTGCAAGGTACGTACTTTGCCATACGAAGTACCAGCGACTAGAAAATGTCCAGGTCTGAGCATTCCTTGTTCGACAAGAAGGCCGACTACTGAGCCACGGCCTGTTTCCATGTGTGCTTCTATTACCAGCCCCTCTGCGGGAACATCTATATCGGCTTTGAGTTCTTCAAGATCAGCAACAAGCAGCACGCTATCGAGCAACGTATCGATGTTTTGGCCAGTTTTAGCACTGACTTCTACCATGATGACATCACCACCCCATTCTTCTGGGTTCAATTTATGTTCAGTCGCCAGTTGGGTCTTTACCAGTTGTGGGTTTGCTGCTTCTTTGTCGATTTTGTTAATTGCTACGACAATTTTGGCGTGCGCTTCGTTGGCAAAGCGTATTGCTTCCACCGTTTGCGGTTTAACGCCGTCATCTGCTGCAACCACGATGATCACAACATCTGTTAGCGTTGCACCGTGTTGGCGCAGCGCCGCAAATGCTTCGTGTCCAGGTGTATCAAGTAGCGTCATGGTGCGACCTTTTTGCTGCACTTGGTAGGCACTAATGTGCTGCGTAATACCGCCAGCCTCACCGTCAGCAACTTTTTGGCCAAGAATTGCGTCGAGCAAACTCGTCTTTCCATGGTCGACGTGACCCATGACGGCGACAATTGGTGCGCGCGCTGTTGCTTGGTCGCTCATGACACGAACGCGGCGTTCTGGCGCAGCCGAAGTGTCACGCTTTTCAAGCTCGACGTCTAGCCCAAGTTCTTCGACGATAATAGATGCGGTTTCATAGTCAATACGTTGATTGATAGTTACCGCAATACCGTTTTTAAACAACTCACCTACTAATGTTGTAACAGGCAAATTCAGTGTCTTGGCAAGCTCACCTACCGTGATTGAGTCAGCGATTGTGACGATTTTTTCCGCCATAGTGGACACTCCTTTGTGGGCCAGACGGTGTATTAACCGTGGTGGCAATTACGTATTGTTTGCTATTTCTTTTTATCAGCAAGACTCAATGAGATTTTGCGATTGTCTCGATCGATGTCAAGAACGGTAAAGCTCTTTCGCTCATTGAGGGTGAAGACTTTTTCAGGATCAACATCGCTGCCACCACCAAGTTCTGAGATGTGCACCAATGCCTCTACTGCTGGGCTAATTTGTACGAAAGCACCAAATGGGGTGATTCGCGTGACAGTTCCTTCGACTTTGCTGCTCTTTTCAAGTTTTTCAACTTCGTCAAGCCATGGGTCTTTGGTGAGTTGTTTCATACTAAGACTAAGGCGGTCTTTATCGATAGAAATAATCTTCGCTTCGATGCCTGCCCCAACTTTGACATAATCATTTGGATTGTTAACACGCTCCCATGAGATTTCAGAGATGTGCACAAGGCCTTCGATACCTTCGACGTTCACGAAAACACCAAAATCGACGACGCCAGTAACAACACCGTTAACACTGTCACCAACCTTGAGGCTGGCAAATCGCTCGGCAAGACCATCTTTGATAGCTTCTTTTTCAGAGAAAATCAGTTTATTGGCTTTGCGATCAACATCAAGAATACGAACCTTTAGGACTTGGTTCGTAAGGGCGTTCAGTCGTTGCAAAATCTCATCTTTGTCACTTGAGCCAACTCGTGGGTAGTGTTCAGCAGAAAGCTGCGATACAGGCAGGAAGCCACGAACACCTTCGAATTCCACTAATAATCCACCGCGGTTTGCGTCATATGGAGTAACGTCGATAATGTCGCCAGCTTCTTGCTTAGCAATCACCTCGTCCCAGCCACGATCCTTAGCTGCTTTACGCAGGCTCAGGAGGCTGTACCCGTTGTCGAGTTCTGTATCAACAACACTTGCGGTGACTTCATCACCAAATGCTAATTTACGTGAAAAACCTACTTCTCGACGTGGAACAAAGCCAACGCCAAGTGGGCCGAGGTCGATAAGTACTTCGTGCTTCTTCACTGATATAACGGTACCAGTTACTGGTTCACCCGTTGTAAGTTGTTTGACGGTGCTCTCTTCTGCGAGCAAATCGTCCATTGTTAAAGTGGCAGTTTTTGCCATAAGTCTAAAAGACTCCTTCCTTTTGTTAATAATATCTGAGGTAATTCGTGCTAAAGGGCTACACGATACACCTTGGATCACTTCTTATTGTACGCCGTTTGCTAACAGATGTCAAAGAGAGAGACGCGTAGCGCTTCAGCGCGAACGAATGTAGGCTACAGCAGCAAATGTCGTCATGGTGACTGCAACAAGTCGTACCATAGCATCGGCTGGACCAGTTTCTGGTAATGCATCCGAAGTCCTCGTGCCGTCATTCGATGAAGCCGCTGGAGCGGAAGAACTCGATGGATTACTTGGCTCTGTGCTGCTTGAAGAATCAGTGCCAGGCGCTGTGGTTTTCGTAGGTGTGTCATCGGCCTTACTTGTCGCATCGGATGAAGCTACAGGTGGCGTGACGGCCTTTGCGTCGTCTTTGGTTGTGCTATCTGACGGTGCAGTTGCGGTAATAGAAGCAGAATCGGTTGCATGGGACATGCCGTGCTTGACGTAATAAACGCCCCCAATAAGACCGAGAACCAGCACGACGCCGACCACGATAAATGTTGCTGCCCATCCACCCTGATGTTGCATCTGCTTGTTCATATTTCACCTCTGGAATTAGCTTAGTATTCCTACTATATCAGCTTTTTCATGGTCCAACAAGGCTAGACGAACGTGCTACACTATAACCATGATTATAGCGGTGGATACTGGGGGCACAAAGACACTTGTAGGGCGATTCTCGGCGCGTGGTACGCTCGAAGACTCTATCAAATTCGCCACACCAGTCTCATCGGAAGACTATTTGCAAACGCTAGTTACGACAATTACAACACTGAGCCAAAACAAAGTGCCGACGTGCATATCTATCGCACTGCCCGATGCGACAGATGGTGGGATGATTGCAAAATTTTCTAATCTACCATGGAAGAATCTCGATATCCGTTTTGAACTCGCCCCACATTTTCCCAAATCGATGATTATTGTTGGCAATGATGCTAAAATCGGCGGGCTCGGCGAGGTGCGCGGTATGAACATCATTCCTAAGCGCGCGCTATACGTCACTGTCAGTACCGGCATTGGGGTCGGACTCATTATTGACGGAAAAATAAGCCATGATCTAATGAGCGCCGAAGCTGGTCACATGCTGCTCGAACACGATGGAGTCATGAAAGAATGGGAAACGTTCGCTTCAGGTCGAGCTGTCTATCAAATTTATGGCAAATACGGCAGTGAAATCACCTCAAAGCGCACCTGGCACCAGATAGCCGATCGAATTAGCCGAGGTATGTTTTGCATGCTACCAATCATCCGGCCGGATGTCGTGATCATTGGCGGTAGTATGGGTACTCATTTTCCTAAATATGGCGCGATGCTTGATGGCATCATTCGTGAGCATCTCTCACCATTAATCGCCGACCCATCGATTATTCAAGCTGCTCACCCTGAAGAAGCCGTTATATACGGATGCTATTACAATGCGATTGACCAAAAGACTCTATAAAACAATCTCTCATCATTTTAATGAATATGCTTTTGTCGAAGGTAGTATGTTTAAATGGTCACCAAGTACTAAGACAATTACTGTCCAGTTTGATGATCCTACTGGAGTTGAACGATTATTGCATGAAATCGCGCATGCCGAACTCATGCACAAAAACTACAGCTACGACGTAAGACTCGTCATGCTCGAGCGAGATGCCTGGAAACACGCACAAACAGTGCTAGCGCCCCTGTTCTCTTTATCTATTGATAATGACATAATCCAAGATGACCTCGATAGCTATCGAGAATGGATGCACAAACGTAGTACTTGTCCCACCTGCAGTGCGACAGGTATTCAATCTAATAAGCATACCTACCGATGCATACATTGCTCGTCGCTTTGGACAGTCAATACTGCTCGAGGATGCGCATTGCGCCGTTATAAAATTCCTACCTAAAAAAACTGCTCTCAGTCCGAGAGCAGTTTTTATATGAAAAGCTTTTGGCTTACGCAGTAGCTTTGTCTGTCGTCTTACGACGGCGTGAAATGCGACCACCCTTTGCACCCGCTATACGAGCGAGGTCTGGGTTTGCTGCAAAACCACCAGTACGACCAAGTTTGCCGCCTTTAGCGCCAATCTTTGCGTAGAAATCTGGATCTTTTGCTCGATTTTTAGCGGCTGCTTTGAGTCCGCCTGCTTTTGTTCCTGCCATTGTGATTTCTCCCCACAAATTAAAAAGGTTTCCACGTGGCTATATGCCCGGAAACCCTCGCTTTTACCTCACACATGATATGTGTTCAATAAGTATATTAGCATAGCATAGGCATTATGTCAAGGTTTACCATAGGCGTTTTTATGATATAAAAACAGTTGCACTTATGCATGCGGTGCTATACTATGAATATAGTTCACTGTGAACTGGCACCTGTTTGAAACCAAATTAGTTTTGAACAAATAAAAACGACCTTATCTGCGAGATAGGTCGTTTCTTTTTTGTCTACTTTTAGTGATGTGCTAGAGTGAGGTATGGCATTAGCTGAAATCCCTCCAGCCGATTTACAATCTACTAGCATTATCGAGCATCTGCGCTTACACAAAATAACCATAGAGTTTGGTGAAGCTGGCTTGTTAGAGCGCATGCAGACAGAAATTGATAACACTGACTGGGATACTGACGCAAAAGATTTTGTCCATGCAGCTCTCGCCGTCGCCATCGACGCTCATGACGGCCACATGCGTGGGCCCCAATACCCCTATTCGACACATATCCTGAGAGTAGCAATTCGTCTTCTCAGTAATGATCACTTCGCGATCAGGGATCAGCCTGACCTGATTGCGGCTGCACTACTCCATGATAGTGTCGAAGACCGCCCTAGAGAACTTCTTGCTGCACTGGGCTGCTCAGAGCACGAATTAACTCATTTTGATAGGCTCGACAGACGTGATGGCCAGCTGTATGCACTCGATCGGATCGAATACTATTTTGGAAGTACAGTTCGTCAATACGTCGAAAGTGTCACGAATAAACCGAGTAATCTTAGTCATACCAGAGAAGAAAAATATAGCGTATATCACGAGCATGTTCGGCGACTACTGGTTGAAGAACCGCTCGCAGGAATAATCAAATTGTCCGACCTCATCGACAACACAGCTGGACTCAAATATAACGAAAAGTCATCTGAAGAAAAAAAGAATTTAGCGATGAAGTATTACCCGCTGATACCGGACTTAGTCCAATTTGTAGAAAAATCTACTCTATTTGTAGCTGTACGAGAAGATCTACTCGCACAGCTCACTCGCTGCAAAGCTATTTGCATTGAATACAATCCGTCGCTCGCTCCAGTAGCGTAACTTTTAAAATAGACTACCGATTTGGTAGCCTATTTTAAAAGTTATTGATAACTAGTTATTTGATTGAGATCTGTGTTTCGACTGATACGTATTCGATTGAAATTTTCATTGCGTCCCCTTTTTGTATTTCTCGTTTTGTCTATCATACCGAGCTCCGAATAAAAACACAAGGGGTTTAGAGGTATATTGAACACATTATTTATCAGACTCTCTTTATAAAGAGAAAAGCCATCCTGTTCGGATGGCTTAACTATAATTCGGCGCCGTGCTAGTTTCCCACTTGTGGCAGTATAATCGCCGCTGATGAGCTTGACTTCTGTGTTCGGAATGAGAACAGGTATTTCCTCATCGCCATGGGCACCGAAGTAAAATTTATGTCGTATAAATCTTACTTCGATGTCCTTTTAGACAACAAAGCACGTCTTTGGTGATATAAAGTCATCTCGTTTTTATTCTCTGAGATTGACTTGTGGTGTAGTGTTATACACCAATTACTAGTCAAGTCTACCTCGTCACCTCTGTTCATGCAAGCATAAACAGCGTGACAAGGACATAAAAAGGCGATGGGACTATTAGTATACTTCAGCTCCATACATTACTGTACTTCTACCTTGCACCTATCAAACTGATAATCTTTCAGTGTCCTCATTGGGAAATCTAATCTTGAGGTTAGTTTCGCGCTTAATATGCTTTCAGCGCTTATCTATTCCGAACTTAGCTACTCGACAATGCAGCAGGTGGCCACAATCGATACACCAGAGGTTCGTCCACCCCGGTCCTCTCGTACTAGGGGCAGATCCTCTCAAATTTCCTATCGTCCATACCGGATATAAACCGAACTGTCTCACGACGTTCTGAACCCAGCTCGCGTACCACTTTAATCGGCGAACAGCCGAACCCTTGGAAGGTGCTCCCCCTCCAGGATGTGATGAGCCGACATCGAGGTGCCAAACAGCGCCGTCTATGTGAACTATTGGGCGCTATAAGCCTGTTATCCCCAGGGTAACTTTTATCCGTTTGCGCTGTCGATCCCACGTTCATGTACATAAAGTACGTACAGCGGGTCACTTGCTCCGACTTTCGTCTCTGCTTGGAATGTACTCCTCACAGTCAAGCTGGCTTTTGCGCATACACTATCACAACGATTTCCATCCGTTGCTAGCCAACCTTTGAACGCCTCCGCTACTCTTTAGGAGGCAACCGCCCCAGTTAAACTACCCATCATACACGGTCCTGTAACCAGATAATGGTCACAGTGAGATCAAGATCTTGGCAGGGGTGGTATTTCACTTGGCGACTCCACAAATACTAGCGTATCTGCTTCAACGTCTCCCACCTATGCTACACGGGCCAAAACCCGGATCAATGTAAAACTGTAGTAAAGCTCCATGGGGTCTTCTCGTCCTGGTACGGACAGACGGCATCTTTACCGCCAATGCACTTTCACCGAGGCCTTCGCTGAGACAGTGCTCACATGATTACTCCATTCGTGCGGGTCAGAACTTACCTGACAAGGAATTTCGCTACCTTAGGACGGTTATAGTTACCGCCGCCGTTCACTGGGGCTTCAGTTCGCACCGTGAAGCACTCCCCTTAACCTTCCAGCACCGGGCAGGAGTCAGCCCCTATACATCCACTTTCGTGTTAGCAGAGACCTGTGTTTTTGATAAACAGTTCCGTGAGCTCTTTTGCTGCGGCCCCCACATCGTTAGATATAAAATGGGCTCGCGTCTAAAAGAACATAATCAATCATGATTTGTTACTTATCTCAGAAAAATTCTATGGTTCTAAAAAAGGATTTGATCACACACATTGTAGCTACTTGCGTAACCTTAAATATATGCGTACTCACATATCTATTGTAGATGCTTTTACCTTCTACAATAAACGTTTTTTAACCACCTTGCTGAGTTAAACGCGACATTACATCCACCGAAGTGGGGGCAGACCTTATCCCGAAGTTACGGTCGCTGTATTGCCGAGTTCCTTAGCGAAGGTTCTCTCGTAAGCCTGAGTCTACTCGACTCGAGCACCTGTGTTGGTTTGCGGTACGGGCGGACATAGTCACGCGTACACCTGCTTTTCTAGCCAGCGCATTTTCCAGAATCGTCACCGCAAGCGGTAACTTTCACTCCCATCGGGTTCCCCCTAGGTTGGACGGATACATACCATGAATCCGCTCCGAATATCTCACCGTGAACAGTGTACAAACTACGCCGGTTCAGGAATATTAACCTGATGTCCATCGCCTACGCTATGCGCCTCGGCTTAGGCCCGACTAACCCTGAGATGATTAACATGGCTCAGGAATCCTTGCTCTTACGGCCGACATGATTCTCACATGTCTTATGGTTACTCATTCCAGCATTCTCACTTCCTACCGCTCCACCAGTACTTTCCAGTCTGACTTCACTGCTGATAGGAACGCTCCTCTACCACGTACAATAAATTGCACATCCATGTCTTCGGTAATACACTTGAGCCCCGTTACATTTTCCACGCAAGATCTCTTGACGAGTGAGCTGTTACGCACTCTTTAAATGAATGGCTGCTTCTAAGCCAACATCCTCGCTGTTTAAGAAATCTCACCTTGTTTCCCACTGAGTGTATATTTAGGGACCTTAGACGATGGTCTGGGCTGTTTCCCTTTCGTGCGACGAGCTTAGCCCCGCCGTACTGACTGCCGCGATTACACAAATAGTATTCGTAGTTTGTTAAGGGTGGGTAGGATTGCTCCCCCCAGTCCTTTACAGAGCTCTACCCCTATTTGCTACTACGCGACGCTAGCCCTAAAGCTATTTCGAGGAGAACCAGCTATCTCCGAGTTCGATTGGCATTTCACCTCTAACCACAGGTCATCCGAGCACTTTGCTGCGTACGACGGTTCGGTCCTTCACTTCCTGTTACAGAAGCTTCAACCTGCCCATGGTTAGGTCACCCGGTTTCGGGTCTAATCCTGTCAACTAAACGCCCTATTCAGGCTCGCTTTCACTGTGGCTCCGTCAATTGACTTAACCTCGCTGACAAAATTAACTCGCTGGATCGTTCTACAAAAAGCACGCCGTCACAGAATAAATCTGCTCCGACTCCTTGTAAGCATAGAGTTTCAGGATCTATTTCACTCCCCTCCCGGGGTTCTTTTCACCTTTCCCTCGCGGTACTAGTTCACTATCGATCGTATATTATATTTAGCCTTGGGAGGTGGTCCTCCCGGATTCAGACAGGGTTTCTCGTGCCCCGCCCTACTCGATAAAACACGCATAAGGACAGCTTAGTTTTCGCGTACACGTCTTTCACGTTCTTTGGATAACCATTCAAGTTATTCTGCTAACTAAGCAATTTTTTTACCTTACTCACTCGGTGATAGCCGGTGATCGCAAATCAGATACCTGAAACAAGTTTCAGTTCTCTGACTTGGTCGCGTGTAAGATCACAACCCCCTATAAGCATTGGCCTATCAGCCGTATTTGCCTGCGAACAGACAAAAACTTGTAAGGTTTGGGCTCTACCAGTTTCGCTCGCCACTACTCCCGGTATCGTTATTTACTTTCTCTTCCTCGACCTACTAAGATGTTTCAGTTCAGTCGGTTCCCATCTATACTTCCTATATATTCAGAAATAAGTGACATGATATTAGTCATGCCGGGTTTCCCCATTCGGAAATCTCCGGATAATAGCTTGTTGACAGCTACCCGAAGCTTATCGCAGTCTTCCACGTCCTTCATCGGTAATATACGTCTAGGCATTCTCTCTATGCTCTTGAGTACCTTTTTATGCATTGACTTGACTAGTAATTGGAAAATACCAACTACATTGTTGCCGTCAATCTCATATAATTTGTTTCGAAGCATTACTGCTTCAAAACCATTTGAAAATTTTCTTTACATCACCAAATTGTTAAACTACGTGGATCTCCCTGATCTGTCACGGCAAGAACACATTCGAAACCATCGTTACTCGTGGTGGGTTCTCTCTGTTCTCGCAGTGCAACTCTACAATCCTATCACTCATATTCACTTGGTGTCTAGAGGATAATCGTTGTATTTTTAGCGATAAAAAACACCTCTGTTACGATTTGCTTTTTACGCTGGTCGCCAGAGGTTCATGTAGAACATTCGCTTAACTGTTTTTTATTGTAGAGGATGATACGGAATTTTGCAACCATTTATTCGCACAAAATTGTAGCCCAGACCTTGCGGTTGCTATACTGATATGTATGTATATCCTAAACGTTGTTGTGAAAGATTCAGACATCAATGGTAAGGGTGTCTTCGCACGAGAGCATGTATCCCTTGGTACAAGAGTATGGCAGTACTAAATGGGCTACGATCACGCATATACACAAATTGAACATGCTCATATGGATATAGACGTTCAAAATGAACTACATCACTCAGCATATCTTTCTCCATGGATTGGCTTATAGATATGTCCACCAATCAACGATCCGAAGAGATACACAAATCATAGCTCGGACAATGATATATCCGTTCACTATGATCCACATATCTCACCAGAACCATTCTTTGTCGCTAATAGAGATATCCAAGTAGACGATGAAATCACGAATAATTACAACGACTTTGATGCTATTACGCGAACGACCAAGCCCATTTGGGCAAGTTAACAGCTTAGATAATAGTTCTTATGGCTTTTTTTACAACTGACACGGTTATATCTTTGTCTTTATCGAGTTGAAATACTTCGCCGTCACATTGTATTTCAATAGCACGTTTCGCTTGCATGACAACAGATGTAATATGCCTTGTTGGCGCTGTTCCTACAACGCTTGCGCTTAACCCGGCCCAGAGAATAGCTAAGAATGAATGCTGCTTTTCTTCATACAGCTCTAATTCACCATCATCCAGTTTTGCTTCTTCGGACAGTTTCGTTACTTTCGACATACGATCAATGTTTGCTACTACAACGCTGGTATAGCGTTGCCACTGCTTGGCGTGATCAATCTTGAGCGTAGTGTGACGAAACAAAAACAAATGCTTAAGCACGAGCCACTTTTCATTAAAGGCATTTAATTTGGCTTCAGTTAATTTCTTCCCGACATAGGCAGTCAAGCCTACTCCAACATATGAGTGCGCGTAGCGTTGCCACGGCTTGCCATCCATTGATGCCGTTACCTTAATGACATCCATTTCTCGTATAGTACCACGGATGACTGTCCGGGCAACGCTTTCGCCATTAATGGCATGATAATGATCATTGGCATTGCCACTCGGCAAAACACAGACACTAACATGCTTAGTTTTGTGCTTTAGAACACCATTTATGAGCTCATTGTAGCCTCCGTCGCCACTCGATGAGACAAGTAACGTCTTGGTATCTTTCTTTGCGTAGGAGGCCCCTATCGTCTCGGCATGGCCGGCATGTTTCGTGGCATAAAGACGGATTTCCACAGCAGGCAGTGATTTCGATAACATACCCTTGAGTAATCGGGCATTTTTCTTACTCTCTCCCGTACTATTTGGATTATAGATGATAACAACTTCTGAATATGGAATTTTCATACTATTTCAAAAGCTTTCGTTTACGTTCATAAAAAATACATACTCGTACGTTGACTCGTTACTGAATAATGGATCCATCCCAATGGAGTATATAGTCAAATTGCGACTGGTGGGCGACGAGGGACTCGAACCTCCGACCTCGTCATTATCAGTGACGCGCTCTAACCAGCTGAGCTAGTCGCCCACAAGTCAAAATTTGAATGTCTCTACGTGGTGGGCGCTGAGGGACTCGAACCCCCGACCCTCTCGGTGTAAACGAGATGCTCTAGCCAACTGAGCTAAGCGCCCGGATTTCACGTATATATTGGTGGAGTGAGAGCAGGCCGAAACCTGACTCACCCCATGCGTCTGGATTGCTCCAGATAGCTGTAATTGATGTATTTACATCAATTACAGCTATCTGGTGGAGATACAGGGACTCGAACCCTGGACCCCCTGCTTGCAAAGCAGGTGCTCTAGCCAACTGAGCTATATCCCCACGCGTATCAGACTTTCCCCATTTTAGCGTACTATCAGTATCTGTTCAAGGGGTATATTGCTCGCTTGCAATAAAAATACCAGTGACAAAAGTCACTGGTATTCCAATTTAACAACTTAGTTGTGTATATCACCTCAGTCCGCGTTCGAACTTAGTCTCGTCCCCGAAGGAACAACTATCAATATGTAAGCTCAGCATATCGATGAGACCGACCTAGCTTCAGAGAAAGATTTCTCGTTTCTCTGGCATAACTCTCCCTAGAAAGGAGGTAATCCATCCGCAGCTTCCGCTACGGATACCTTGTTACGACTTAACCCCAATCATGCCCCCCACCTTAGGCCGACGAATCGGACTTCGGGTGTTGGTCACTTTCATGGTTTGACGGGCGGTGTGTACAAGACCCGGGAACGTATTCACCGCAGCTTGCTGATCTGCGATTACTAGCGATTCCAACTTCAAAGAGGCGAGTTTCAGCCTCTTATCCGAACTGGGACGAGCTTTGGTGCGATTTGCTTCACCTCGCGGCTTCGCTTCGCATTGTACTCGCCATTGTATTACGTTTCTAGCCCAGGATGTAAGAGTAATACTGACCTGACATCATCCCCTCCTTCCTCCCCGTTACCGGGGCAGTCTGAATAGAAAAATACAACTATTCACAAGGGTTGCGCTCGTTGATGGACTTAACCAAACATCTCACGACACGAGCTGACGACGGCCATGCAACATCTGTCACTTGGTTCAATAAAGCACTCTCTTCTTTCGAAAAGATTCCAAGGATGTCAAACCCTGGTAAGGTTCTTCGGTTAGCATCGAATTAAAGAACATAATCCACCGCTTGTGCGGCTCCCCGTCAATTCCTTTATGTTTTAGTCTTGCGACCGTACTCCCCAGGCGGGATACTTAACGCGTTAGCTTCGCTACTGAAGGGGTCGATACCTCCAACAGCTAGTATCCATCGTTTACGGCGTGGACTACCCGGGTATCTAATCCGGTTCGCTCCCCACGCTTTCGTGCCTCAGTGTCAGAAACAGCCCAGTAACCTGCCTACGCCATTGGTGTTCCTTCTGATATCTACGGATATTACCCCTACTTCAGAAATTCCAGTTACCTCTGCTGTTCTCGAGTGTGTGAGTTTGAATAATAGCCTGAATGGTTGAGCCACCAGATTTCACTATTCACTTTACACACCACCTACGCAACTCTTTACGCCCAGTCACTCCGGATAACGCTTGGGTCCTACGTATGACCGCGGCTGCTGGCACGTAGTTAGCCGACCCTTATTCATTGGTTACCGTCATATTCTTCACCAATAAAAGCAGTTTACGACCCGAAGGCCTTCATCCTGCACGCGGCGTTGCTCCATCAGGCTTTCGCCCATTGTGGAAGATTCCTTACTGCTGCCTCCCGTAGGAGTCTGGACCGTGTCTCAGTTCCAGTGTGGCTGGTCATCCTCTCAGACCAGCTACCCATCGTTGACTTGGTGAGCCTTTACCTCACCAACTATCTAATAGGACGCAGGCCCCTCCCAAAGCGCATAAAGCTTTAATCCGAAGATCATATGCGGTATTAGACACCGTTTCCGGTGCTTATCCCTCACTTTGGGGCAGGTTCCTACGCGTTACTCAGCCGTCCGCCACTCGTGTACTTTCACACTACATTCAACTAACAGTTAAATACAGAGTGAAAGCCTTACCGTTCGACTTGCATGTATTAGGCACGCCGCCAGCGTTCATCCTGAGCCAGGATCAAACTCTCCATATAAAATGGAAGTAATTGCTTACTTCCGAATGAAAGAGTTTATGTTTTAAAACATAAACGTCTACTCAAAATAGACTGACGATGATATGTTGCACTTTGATAATAAATTATCGTAGTACAACAACCGAGAAATTTATAAATAAACTTCTCAAATTACACAACTAAATTGTTAAAGTTCATTCTATCTGTACAACCTCTCGCAGCTGTTTGCTAAAAACTCGTTCGTTTTCAACCAGACTGTTCATAACTATACTTCAGATATTTAGCTCGGTCAAGGGTTAATTTGAATTTTTACGTAGCTAAAACGACAACGTAGCCAATGACTATTCCTAGCAGTGAGCCAATTAGAACTTCGAAAGGAGTATGGCCTTTGGCGGCGCGAGGTAATACGATACTACTCTTCTGCTCTTTTATAAGCGCTTGGATCGCTGCGCCCTGCTCACCGGATGACCGTCTGACCTTGACGGCATCATAGCATATGATCAGCGCAATAAGTGTCGCGAGTCCGAATAACCCAGAGTTAACACCGTCTTTGAGCAGTACAACTGTCCAAACAGATATCGTCGTAGCAGCATGAGAACTTGGCATGCCGCCCGAGATAAATAACTGATGCGTGAAGTCGAGTTCGCGACCATGTAGCCTGGCTATTATGTACTTTATGATGTGCGCAAGTAGCCAAGCAACAACGATTGCGATCAGGTACGGTGAGACGAGCGTCATGATGGATCTACAATATCTTCATCAATTACTTTTTGGTCTTCGAGTAAGCCAATTGATGATACGGAGTCATTTCCAGATAGTCGCATAATCGTCACGCCTTGTGTTGTTCGACCCAGTAGCTTGATATCAGCCAGACTGAGTCGGATCGTTTGGCCATTCTCGGAGATGAGTAGTGCTTCTTTCATGTCAGGTTCAATTGTTTGCACAGATATGATTGGACCAGTCTTAGCAGTTACAACTGCCGCTTTAATGCCAACACCACCGCGCTTATGACTAGGGAAATTAGCTACTTTCGTCTTTTTACCGAAACCTTTTTTGCTGAGAACGAGTAGTACTTGATCGTCATTCGTTACAACGTCCATCCCAACAACAACGTCATTTGGTCGCAGTCGCACGCCGCGGACACCTCGGGCTGAGCGTCCCATAGGACGCGCATCTTTTTCGTTGAAGCGCACTGCTTGACCAGCAGAAGTGGAAATAATGATGTCATTTTCACCCGTGGTTTTGCTGATCCAGCGCAGTTCATCGCCATCGTCGAGCTTGAGAGCAATCAAACCGTTAGTTCGAATGTTTGCATAGTCTTTAAACGGCGTTTTCTTAATCGTACCCTTGCAGGTTGCCATGAAGAGAAATCCTTCGTCATCTGAGCCTTTTGCATGGCGAATTATCGACGTGATCTTTTCCTCTGGCTGCATCTGTAATAGATTAACAGCAGCAACTCCCTTACCGGCCAAACTTGCGACTGGTACTTCGTAGGCCTTAAGGCGGAACACCCGCCCTTTGTTTGTAAAGAACAATAGATAGTCATGCGTCGAAGCTGTCACCAGTTGATCGATGATGTCCTGTTCTTTCGTAGCCATTCCCCGTTTGCCTTTGCCACCTCTGTTTTGGCGGCGATATTCGCTCGCAAGAGTTCGCTTGATATAGTTTTCAGTAGTCAGCAGAATGACACTATCCTCTTCCGGGATGAGTTCTTCATCCGAAAATTTACCAAGCTCGTGATTAATAATTTGACTACGGCGTTCGTCACCATATTTCTCTTTCATTTCGAGTAACTCAGTCTTGATGATGGCAAGAATTTCTTTTTCATCCGCTAAAATTTCTTCGAAGCGTTTGATAGCCTTGAGTAAAGCGTTCAACTCATCTTCAATAGCTTGACGTTCTAGTCCAACTAGTCGCCGTAGCTGCATTGCAAGTATTGCCTGTGCCTGGATAACGCTGAGCTTAAATGCTTCAATTAAACTTTTTTGGGCAATTTCACTTGTCTTACTGGCCCGGATGATGCGAATTACTTCATCGATATTATCGAGTGCGATCTTATAGCCTTCAAGAATATGTGCGCGCTCTTTTGCTTTACGCAGTTCAAACTCAGTACGACGGCGAACCACTTTTTGACGATGCTTAATAAATTCTTGCAGCATTTCTTGCAGACCAAGAATCTTTGGCTGGATACCATCGATAAGCGCTAGCATGTTGTAGTTAAAGCTACTTTGCAAGGCCGTCAGTTTATAGAGCTGATTCAGGACTTTCTTCGGGTAACCATCCTTTTTAACCTCGATAACGATGCGAACTTTACCACGGGCTGATTCATCTCGAAGATCACTAATGCTGATCTTTTTTTCTTTGTACAGTTCAGCAATCTTCTCAACAATTGATGCTTTATTAACACCATACGGCACTTGTGTCACGACAATCTGATGACGTCCTTTTTTGGTTTCTTCGATCTCAGCAACCGCTCGTACCATTACGCTTCCCCGCCCAGTTTGGTAAGCTTGGCGCATCGGCGCACCACCATAGACCACAGCTCCTGTTGGAAAATCTGGACCCTTAACATGCTTGAGTAAGTCTTCGAGTGTCGCGTGTTCGTTATCAATGAGTTCGATTGACGCATCAACAAGTTCACCAAGATTGTGTGGTGGTATGTTGGTAGCCATACCAACTGCAATACCTATTTGACCATTGAGCAAAAGATTTGGTAGTTTTGCCGGAAGAACCGTTGGCTCTTGTTCGGATCCATCGTAGTTATCACGAAAATCTACCGTTTGTTTCTCAATATCGGCGAGCATCTCGTCAGCAATTCGCTGCATGCGGGCTTCAGTGTACCGACTTGCCGCAGCTGGATCACCATCCATTGAACCAAAGTTACCTTGGCCTTGGACAAGCGGGTAACGTAACGACCATGGCTGAGCAAGGCGTACCATAGAATCGTAAATAGATGAGTCGCCATGTGGGTGATATTTACCCATAACATCACCAACGATTCGAGCGCTTTTGACAAATTTTGCGCTACTTCGGTTACCGTTGACGTTCATGGAATGCAAGATACGTCGGTGAACAGGCTTGAGGCCGTCACGTACATCCGGCAATGCGCGATCGATAATCACACTCATTGAATAGCGGAAGAAACTATCTTCCATGACGTCTTCAAGCGAACGGCGCTCAACCCCTTTTACTTCAGCTGGCAGTAGTTCACCTTCGACTGCTTCATCATCGTTTATTCGTGTATCGTCGTCGTTCATACTAGTTTCCCCTATATATCCAAATCATCAATATTGGCGCTTTTTGCTCGTGCCTGAATAAATGTTTTTCGCAGTGATACTTCATCACCCATAAGCTTCGTAAAAATCGCATCTGAACGTTCAGCATCTTCGATGTGCACTTGGCTTAAAACACGATTTTCAGGATTCATAGTTGTATCCCATAATTGATCTGCATCCATCTCACCCAGACCCTTAAACCGTGAGATCGTCACACCAGCCTGCTTCATAAGTTCATCTTCTTCATTCACGATAGTTCCGCGCTCTTGTTTTTGCGCCACGATATCATTGAGCAATGAATTAAGTGAGTCTTCATCATACACATATTGCTTTTTTTGTCCCCTATTGATGCTATAGAGCGGTGGTCGGGCAAGATACACATAACCGCCCTCGATAACGTCTCGCATATAACGAAACAGAAAAGTCAGCAGCAACGTTGAGATGTGGCTTCCATCTACATCGGCATCAGTCATAATGATAATTTTGTGGTAACGTAGGCCATTCATGTCAAAGGTGTCACCGATACTGACGCCAAATGCTTGAATCATAGCAACAATTTCTTTATTGGCAAACATTTTATCGAGTCGTGCTCGCTCAGTGTTTAATACCTTACCGCGAAGTGGCAGAATAGCCTGCGTTTTACTATCGCGGCCTTCTTTGGCTGATCCTGCGGCCGAGTCACCCTCTACGATATAGATTTCACTCTCAGATGGGTTCTTACTTGAGCAGTCATACAGCTTGCCTGGTAGGCCCATGCCATCAAGCGCGCCTTTACGCAGCACGTTATCACGAGCTGCGCGCGCTGCTTTTCGGGCCCTTGCAGCAAGTAGCGCTTTACCAACAATCTTCTTGGCTACATCTGGATTTTCATCAAGATAATAGGCAAAGTACTCATTCATAACTTGCTCAACGTAGCGTCGCACCTCAGGGTTACCAAGTTTGTTCTTTGTCTGACCTTCAAATTGTGGATCTGGTAGCTTAACGAGGATAATCGCAGTTAATCCCTCGCGAATGTCATCACCGCTCAAATTATCTTCTTTTTCCTTTAATAGGCTGCTTTTGCGTGCGTAATCATTGACGACACGAGTTAAAGCAGCACGAAATCCGACAACATGCATACCACCGTCTGGGGTTAAGACGTTATTGGCAAATGGCTTCACTGTTTCCACGTACGTGTCATTGTACTGAATAGCAACTTCGACCATTGAATCTTCTACCTGTTTTTCAACGTAGAATGGCACATCTGAAACGACTTCTTTCCCGATATTGAGGTGTTTGACATAACTTTGTATACCACCTTCAAAATAAAATGCCGCTCGCTCGCCTGTACGCTCATCGACAACTGATGTGTAGATACCTTTTGTAAGGTATGCTTGGTGTCGCAGATAATTTACTGCCCATTGGTAGTCAAAAACGACAGTCTCCTTGAAGATCGTTGGATCAGGATAAAATGTGATTGTGGTCCCATCAGGTCGATCAGTCTTGCCGATATTCTTAAGTGGTGAAAGTGATGAGCCTTGAGCAAACTCTATACGATAGAGCTGATTTTTTTGGACTACTTCAGCAATAAGCGTTGTTGATAACGCATTAACGACACTTGATCCGACTCCGTGTAGGCCAGAAGAAACCTTGTATCCGCCGCCACCGAATTTTCCACCGGCATGGAGCACTGTCAATACAGTCTCAAGCGTACTGAGCCCAGTTTTCTCATGCTTATCAACTGGAATACCACGTCCATCATCACTTACTCGAACGCCCCCGTCACGAAGAATGGTGACGTCAACCCGGCTAGCATAGCCGGCGATTGCTTCGTCAATTGAATTATCAGCAATTTCCTTGATAAGATGGTGCAACCCATCAAATCCGGTACTACCGATGTACATACCCGGTCGTTTGCGTACTGGCTCTAAGCCTTCTAGAACTTGAATTTGAGATGAATCATATGAACCATCAGCTGTTTGTTTCGCCATCTTTCCCTCACTTATTCAGACATATCTGCTATTTACACTACACGTATTATATCGAACTATGTGTATTCACGCTAGGTCTCTTGTGCTGAACACAATACTTATGCTAATCTTAAAACGATAAGTGTAAAATAACAAAAAATAATACAAAAAATTAGGAACAAACAGTATGTTTCGCAAAATAGTCTCAAATATTGCATTTAGTCCGGCGCTTGTCGGTCAACTTAGTTTCTATGCGAAACGTTTGCGCAAAGAAGAGCTCACTCGTCGTCTCGGGTTAGTGTTCACTGTGCTTGCACTCGTTGTCCAATCACTGGCTATTATTTCACCACCAGAAGCTGCAAATGCAGCGAGTGGACGGGACTTTATTAACGGTGGCGTAACGAGTATGAGTCAATACCTTACTTATTATGACAAGAATTCTGGCAATCTGAAAGATATGCTCAACTACATCGGTATTACTCGTTCAGAACTCGTAAATACAAAGGCTACTACCATCAACTCTAAAGATGGATGGTTATCATTTGGTCGAACAAGTCCATTTAGCGCGGCACAAGGTGATGTTACTCACACATACGACAAAACTGGTGGTGGAACTGGTACCATGCATGCTAAGCCAATACGGCTGTGGGATACGGGTGCATACTCATCTAAGAACGGGACTACGTATAAAGTTTGGGTTGGTCAATCCGCTAAGATTGGAACCTTTGCAATTATGGCAGCGTGCGGCAATGCCATGACCATGCGACAGCCGACGCCACCACCAAAACCGTTATCGGCTTGTTCTGCGCTCGGTGTAACCCCAATCTCACGCACTGAGTATGACATCAGTGAGACAGCACAAGCCAGCAATGGAGCACGGATCTCAAGCTTTGTATATACCATCAAAAACGGCTCTGGGACAACTGTTGCAACTAAAACTATAGCAACGACAGCGACTAATTCTAGTTTTAGATACACCCAACAATCGATAGGTACATACACGGTCACACTTACCGTCAACACCTCAGAAGGAGCAAAAGGCGGAGCAAACTGTCAGAAACAATTTAGTGTTTCACCACCTCCTCTTGTACCAGTCGCTGCGTGTACATCAGTGCAGGTGCTTACTGCTGATCGAACAATTGTTCAGCTGTCAGGTACCGCGCAGGCATCAGGTGGCGCAAAAATAAATAAATATACGTTTATCATTAAAGACAGCACCGGCAAGATTATTGCAACAAAAACCGTTAGTACAAGCGCCGAAACCGTATCCGTTGAAAACTTTACCGTATCGACCCCAGGTACTTATCAAGTCACCCTATCAGTTAGCACCAGTGTTGGATCAAAATCTGATACACAGAACTGTATCAAAACATTTACGATAGTGAAGCCAGCTGTGTGTTCAATTAACCCATCTCTTCCCGCAAACAGTCCAGATTGTCAGCCGTGTCCAGGCAATGAATCGGTATGGATAAAAGACAAAGATTGTGTTGCAGACGTTATTCAAACAAAAACTGCCACAAATATAACTAAAGGCAACGTAGATGCAACGACTGTCACGTCAAACGCATCAGACCGTATCTCATATACAATTACGGCTGAAAATCTGGGCTTACAATCAACAACCGTAGAACTTCAAGAAAAATTAAGTGATGTTCTCGAATATGCATCGTTAGTTGATAGCGGTGGAGGAATTTACGACAATACCACCCAATCCCTCACTTGGAATAGCGTTAGTCTGGGACCAAACCAAAAACAATCTCGCACCTTCGCAATTCAAATGAAAAATCCTATCCCAATTGCCGCGACTGGTCAAAGTGACGGGTCATCATTTGATTGCATAATGACGAATACTTTCGGTAATACCGTTGCGATCAACGTCAACTGCCCTGCTCCGAAATATGTCGAACAAGTCGTAGCTGAGCTACCAAAAACAGGTGCCAGCGAAAATATACTCTTTGGCGGTATACTCCTTGCTATCGTCGTCTACTTCTACGCACGTTCACGACAGCTCAGTAAAGAAGTTCGTCTGATCCGTCGCAACATCAGTCTCGGCACAATATAAAATCATATAAACCTTAGGTGGGAATACAGATACATGAGTGAACGATTACACCAATCTCCAGAGCAAGAACACAATACCGATGCGGCACATGTAACAGCCCATGAGCATCATGATCGTATTGCAGAGCAAGTCGAACGCCGCGCTGAATTGTCAAAGTCTATTGAAGCAAACGTTGACAGTGCTCGACGTGAAGCGTTGGAAAGCGCCAAGAAGACAGAAGCTCTCGAGTCATCCAAGCAAGAAAAACCAGCTCGAGCTGAAAAAGCGCCAGTAGTACGTAAGCGTACGAAAAAGAACCTAGATACATCATTCAAAAAACAAATGAGTGACGTCCAACACGATATGCCTGCCCCTTCTCGCACCTTCAGCAAGCTGATTCATACAAAAGGCGTTGAGCAGGCTAGCGAAGCCGTTGGCAGTACCATAGCACGTCCTAATGCTATATTAGCTGGATCAATGAGTGCATTCATACTAGTTTTGGCAATATACCTTCTAGCACGGTATGTCGGTTATCCATTGTCAGGTTTTGAAGTGATCGGTTCATTTATTATCGGTTGGCTTATCGGTATCATCTTTGATTTTATGCGAATTATGATCACCGGCAAACGATAATAGCTCCAGCTATGGAGTTGTCAGCATAGGGCATCTGGTAATTTTCTCAGATCCGGCGTGCTTATTAACGTAGTTTCAATGAAACTTCGCTTGCAGCGTTCGTCTTGTCGCCGCGTAGGTGTAAGTGTGTGTTGTCAGTTGCTGCTGCAGGAACTGAATTCTCTACTCTGGCTAACGGTTCTTGCGGTATTACATTAGAGCTAATGTCGATAGACTCAGGTTGTACTGACGCCATCTGTTTCTGTTGCGGCGAGAACTGTGGCATAGACGGAGCTGGTGGGGGTGCAGAGGCAGCAGTAGCTGGCTTTGGAACAGCTTGCTGACGGTTCCCAGAGAGTTGCTGGCGCTTGGCGAGCCACTCATCCAAAAATGACGAACCACCATTAGTTTTAGAGCTTGTTGCCGCTGGCCTACTGCTCGGTGGAGTATCTGTTTTCTGACTTGTCGCCAAGCGTGCAAATATATCCTTCTCAACTACAGCACGCGGCTTACCATACTTGGCAGCACTCAGACGTTTTAGTGCATTACTGAGCTGCAGATTTGACTGCCCCATTGGTGGTATCCACGACATGCTAAACGGCGCAGACGGGACGTTATTTATCATGACACTCGCAATGGATTGATGATTTGGTAGCTTTGTGAGATCTTCAGCGTCAAACGTCGGCTGAAACTTTTTGACGAGAATCTCGGCATCAGTGATACCAATTCGACCAGTTATAACTGTCCCAACGTTTCCAATAACAGCTTCACGAATCTTATCCGTCAACTGTGTCATGAACTGATTTCCCATGACAAGATTTAAGCGATATTTCCTAGCTTCAGAGAGAATTGACTCGAAGCTGTCAGTAGCGAAGTTTTGAAACTCATCGACAAACAATGAAAAATCCGTACGTTGCTCTTCTGGTATATTAGCTCGACCCATTGCCGCTGCCTGAAATTTCATTACGAAGATGATACCGAGTAGTTTCGAGTTGAGCTCACCCATACGACCCTTAGAAAGATTCACTAGTAAAATCTTTTTGTTGTCCATAATATCCCGCAGGTTAAAGCCAGACTTCGTCTGGCCAAGGATATTACGCATCGCATCATTAGATACAAACGGCCCGAATTTTGACACTACCCAAGAAATGACCTCTCCTGCTTCATTCGATCGCTGCGAAGCTGGAAATTCTTTTGTCCAAAAGTCGAGTACCGATTGATCGGTCACATATTTCAATTTGCTCTTCATGAAATCCGAATCTATCAGTAATTTAGGTATATCGATAAATGTACCGCCAGCAGGGTCGCTCATCAAAAGCAGCGCACAGTTACGGAAAATATGCTCGAGTCGTGGACCAACTATACCAGTGTGCCCAGGGTCATAGAGTCCGTACAGCATATTGATTGATTCTTGCACTAAGAAATCTTTTTGATCCGGGTGATCGAACTCGAACATATTTAAGCCAATTGGATTGGTCATGTCTCCAGGATTGAAGTAAATGACGTCTTCAACCCGCTCTTTTGGGACTTTGCCAAGTAAGGCTTCTACTGAATCCCCGTGCGGATCGACAAAAGCAAATCCTCTTCCCTCCATCATATCTTGGTACGCTAGGTTTTCAAGCAGCACCGACTTGCCTGTACCTGTTTGCCCAATGATGTAAGTATGACGACGACGATCGTTTGTACTCAGTCGTATCGGTTTTTTCAAACCACGAAATTCGTTGTATCCTAGCAGCGTACCGTCATTCATTAGATCAGTAGGTCCATCAACTTGTTTGGATAATTGACGCTGTACTTGTGACGTTGGAATAGTACTCTGATCTGGCAGATGAAAGACCGTTGATAATTCTACTGTGTTGAGAATATTACTACGAACTGATTGTGGGAAAAAACGAAATATATAGGCAGTGACGAGTTCTTCTATGTTACGTGAAACTGTAAACTTAAACCCATTATAGCTTGGCGAATCGAACAACGAAAATGCTGATACAACATTTTGCAGTAAGGCTTGTGATCGAGCTGATGTGTTCGATGATACAACAACTCTTATCAGCACTTCATAGCCCGGGTAACGGGTTTTTTCTTCAATGGCTTCTACCTTTGCTCGTTCGAGTGACGTAAGTTGCTTATCATCCGAAGCGTCCTTCTCATGTGCTTCCGGTGGTTTCCACAAAGCTTCCATGATACCGTTAACTGCGCCCATACCCGCGGTCTTCTTACTTTTGCCTTTTGTGATCTTATCTGCAGCGGCTATTGATGTTTTTACCCAGCTATCAGTCGCTGGCCGTAACAAGATCTGTATCCCTACTCCGTCTTCTCTCCCAGCTGCAGATAATGCGTTCAAAATTGCACGTGAAGCATCTCGCTTTGACTGTTCATAAGTTGCAATAGGATAATAGGCCTCTTTCTTCAGCGTGAACTCGCCCCCAATTGTGCCACTGATCTTTCCGACCTCACTAAATATAGAATGCTCTTCAACTTCTTCAAGTCGAGCTGAAGGGTATGCCGCAGCTATAGCTTGTTTTACAACATCGATGAGTACTATTGGTACAACCGTGTAGTAATACACCAGGCCGTCCCTTGCGATGATCTCGAACGATACATGCCGCTGTCCATATACTTTCGACTTAAATCCCTTTGTAGCTGTACTTGCAATGACGTTATACATCACCTGCGCCTGCGAAAGTACTTCTTCTGTCAAATCACGCTTGTCTCGTCCGCCCCCATCTATATCCTCACTTGATGGAGGCAGATGAATAATCATCGGAATCATTTTTAACCCACGCTCATAGTTCTTTGCGTCCCGAAGACCACGCTGATAAAGCATGAAGATAAAAATACCAGCTCCGATCATGGCGACAATAGTGGTAATTATTGCGATGAGTGCTCCAATGCTCATAGTGTTCCTATACCGATTGGCCGAGGTCTTTACCGTAACGCTTTTTTAAATAGTCGGTCTGTAACCGATTGACCTCAAGTTCACGACGATGTGGGTCTTCTTTGGTGACGTTGATGATTTGCTTTGCTCGTTCGACCCACTCTTTCTCTATCAAATCTTCATCTGCTGCTGTTGCCGGATTATCATCAGTGGCAGTCTGGGTAGCGTCTTGAGCCGAAATAGCTGGGCTGGGAAGTGGCAAAGTTGGCGCGGCTATAGCCGTCGGTGTAGTAGACATCTGCGACGGTTGCGACTGCTGTTCTTTGAGTCGCTCAATAGGTGCTGATGACGGTCGCTCAGGGAGTGAATACTCACGCTCTAAAGGAAATGTTGTACCCGCACGTTCTTGCGACGATGAGCTGTTTGCTTCCCCTTGAGGTAACTTTGGTTCCATATCTGTAATTATAGCATAAACACATCGTATATTGCGCGTTACTGAAACCGTTTCTTCACATAAAATAAACTAATTATTTCAAAGATTATTACTAAGCCGATTTCATATAAACCGATAGATCCAACCGATAGTATGCCAATCAACATTATCGGACCCATCGCACCGACAGAAGCCAAGTAGTAGGCTTGAAGAATATTCATCTCAGATATAGGCCGTCGAGCCCGAAAAGGATTGCCCACATTAGCAAGTAACCAATTTGCTCCTTTTATAGCCCATGTTAAACAACCCACAAGAATGCAATACAACAAAAAAAAGACCGCTAAAACGCCGCCTGGTCCAGCACTTGCTGGGTTAGTTGATTGCAGTATAAGAAGTAAAGCGATGGCTGCTGCCAAGCTTACGATAGTTACAGTCTTGCCAAACATAGATTAACTATAGCACGAGATCACAAGGAAGCCTGAGCGATAAACCATAATGCTTTGCTTGCTACAACCGCCGCTAAAATATATTTGGCGCGTGCTTGCAAAGCAGCTTATCGCTCGAGGCAACTGACCGCTCCAGCAAGTGCTGGGGCAATTATTTGAGCTGCTCATAAGCTGTTTTCCTGTGTCACGCTGAGAGCGATCACTGTTAAAATTAACAGGGATAAACTCAGCGTGACGAGGAATGTATAGCTTTGAACGCCTTTTCAGGCGGAGCATCGGTAACGGCATAACTATAGTGAGTCTATAAAAGGGTCAAAGGTGCGTTTCGTTAGCATACTAACAAAATTGTACTACTCACTATCATTGTCGTTTTACGTCTCGTTACCGAATTTTCCGTCTGACGAGTCGAGATACTGGTGTGCCGAATTGTTAAGGTGACTTGCTTTTTTGTTTTTGTTGAAGTCTGTACACACAATAGCATGAGCATTATTATAAGTCAATACAATAGTGATGTATTAGCAGCAGGTCGTTTCGACAACGAATTTTTATATCCGTTATTTTATGTAAACTATACATAAAACCATATATATTATTTACAACGATCTCATGTATATCGCATAGAATTGGTGCTTGGCTACTCAATGCACAATTGAAGCCAAGGCTTTCGTTATAGGACTGAGGTAACAAAAACGGACGTAGATTTCTACTCTTACGCATTTCTAACTCAGCAATAGAGTTAGCTGCTGCATGCAGTGTTACTGCTTTCATTGCCTTCCCTTTAAGTTCAATCGTCATTACTATATTTTGTTTTGACTATACAAAGCATTGACACTGTCACCAGTACTTCTTGATCGCGTGTGCGATATTCATATCATCATATACGTTTTACGTAGCTAACGAGTGCTCATCTTTTATGACTTTAACTCAGTTGCTCCCCCATGATCCTATATGCCATGCGCACGTCCTTTTAGCATTTTGTACATTGCAAACATCATATAGGACCTAGACTGCATCGATAATTCCAATGCATAGAATTAAACCAGTCGGCTAATATTTCATATACATGAGCAACACAAAACATAATCCGCTTGTGATTCGTTCGATTATTATGAAGAAAACATACTTTGCTTCTTTTTAGCTGCCGCTAGCGTTACTACTTGTCATCAAACACCACATTTAGTGCTCAGAAATAATCTTACATAATCTTGCAAAAAGTCATTGACACAAGCGTTTTCCCGTCATATTATAGGGGTAGCTCTGAACAAATAACTTGTGCAAGAGCCAAAAACAAAAATTATCGAAAAAACTCCACAATTTAAAACAACCGTTCCTCGCAGGCGGTTGTTTTTTTGTTTTTTAGCAATGGTAACAAAAAATATCCACTCCCTTATGAGTGGATATTTAGCTATACGAATGGTGGAGCTGGCGGGTACTGCCCCCGCGTCCAAATGGTAACTGACTACTCGTCTACAAGCATAGTTTGTCTTGGTGGTTTAACAACCAGCCCTAACTTAAAAACAAACATAAATGTTTTGACTGGTTGCGTGAAAAAATTTCCGTCGAAAATGCCACGGTACATCTAGGACGTAAGCAACATGTGTATAACACTCGATCACCAATATGTTGCCTGTTAGGATCGAATGACTCAGCGTATTAGGCTAGAGTTGGCGCAAGTGTTAGCTGTGGAGCAAAAAGGCTCTTTAAGCTAGCAAATGCTGATTTAATTGGGTTTGCAATTAAAAATACAGATACGCCTGTGGTCGGCTTGCAAAATAGTCTGTTAATGTCCATCTGTCGAAAGCTATATCAGCCCCAAACTTGTACGTAAATATTATAGCATATTTACAGATGAAAATGTATGTGCTTAACTGTTAGCCATATGAAAGGGGTCGCAACAGTTCGTTCAGTTGCCGTCGTCGGGTTCGAAGGCCATCCGATAGAAGTTGAGTGCGACATCAAGAATGGGCTGCCTGCTATCCAAATAGTTGGCCTTGGCGGTAAAGCAGTTGATGAAGCGAAGGAGCGCGTCAGGAGTGCCATTAGCAATTCTCTTCTTGATTTTCCGACTAAGAAAATTATTATTAATCTCGCTCCGGCTGAACTGCCAAAAGACGGCAGCCACTACGACCTTCCCTTGGCGCTTGCTATTCTCGTAGCCTCTGGACAGCTACGGCAAGCAGATTTAGGAGGTAGTGTATTTGCTGGCGAACTCGCCCTCTCGGGTGAACTACGTGCTGTACGTGGTGCAATTTCAATTGCAGAAACTGCAAAATTACTTGGTGCTACGCATCTATACATACCAAAACAGAATATTTCACAAGCACAGCTGATCGATGATATAGAAGTCATAGGAGTAAATTCTCTTCAAGATCTCTTTCTGCATCTAAAAGGAGAACGTCGGATACATCCGAGCCCTACTACCAACGAAACTGCTCGTACTACTCGCGACCATTCACCCAGTCTTCTTGATGATATTCATGGACAGGAACAAGCAAAACGTGCAATGATCATCGCCGCAGCAGGTCGTCACAATATCCTCTTAACTGGTTCACCGGGAGCCGGTAAGACCATGCTCGCAAGTACATTAGCGCACTTGTTACCTCCTCTTAATGGTAAGGAAATAGTAGCGGTCACAAAACTTCAGAGTATTGCTGGAGAGGTCGTCGATTCAATAGTGACAACGCGGCCATTTCGTACGCCGCATCACACTGCGAGTCGGATTGCACTAATTGGAGGCGGCACAAAACCAAAGCCAGGAGAGATTAGTCTCGCACATCTGGGAGTTCTATTTCTCGATGAGTTACCGGAATATCCTAGGGGGAGCCTCGAAGCGCTACGCCAACCGCTTGAAGACAAACGAATCTCGATCAGCCGAGCCAGTAGCTATGTGTCATATCCAGCTGACTTCATGCTAGTTGCGACAATGAACCCATGTCCGTGCGGCTACTACGGTGATAAAACTCATGAGTGTAGTTGTAGTACTACGCACATACTCGCATACAAAAAACGACTATCGGGTCCCCTACTGGATCGAATCGATTTGGTTGTACCTGTGTCAAGAACAGAGACAGCGCGTCTCCTTGATCACACATCGATGACTTCTACACAACATGAGACTGCTAAAACAATGATAGAATCTGCTTATGGTATACAAACTAGCAGATATGGAAGTAGTGACAAATACAACGCATCATTATCATCAAAAGAAGTTCGTCATCATATTGCTCTATCAAGCGAGTGCAAGCGCCTACTCGATACGGCAGCAGAAAAGCTACAATTAAGCGCCCGTAGTTATTTTAAAATCATCAAAGTAGCACAAACCATAGCTGACCTTGAATCATCTGCGAGCGTAACACCCGCACATATAGCAGAAGCCCTGCAATATCGCTTAGTGACCTCTTGAATACTGTCGTTAAACGTGGTAAAATGAATTTTGAAATGCATCCCGAAAAAAGATAGATGACGGGCTATGCAAAATAAAGGAGATGAAGATCAGTCAACAAATTCGTATTAACGAAGCGATTCGAGCAACAGAGTTACGCGTCATCGGCCCAAGTGGAGAGCAAAAAGGCGTACTCCCCCGACAAGAGGCACTCAAACTTGCCGAAGAAGCTGGAGTTGATCTGGTCGAAATTTCGCCAAATGCTAATCCTCCGGTAGCAAAGATCATCGATTGGGGTAAATACCAATACCAAAAGATGAAAGAGCTGCAGAAGAGCAAGCAGAAGAGCAAGCAATCCGAGCTCAAACAAATGCGTTTTGGACTCAAAATTGGAAGTGGGGATCTCGACATTAAACTTCGTAAAATCCGCGGTTTCTTGTCAGAAGGCCACAAAGTTCGTATCCAGATTTTCTATCGAGGACGCGAAATGGCACACAAAGAGCTCGGCTACGATATGATTAATCGAATCATTGCCCTACTCGAAGAAGACGCTATCGTCGAACAACAGCCACAAATGGCAGGTCGCAATCTAAGTATCACGATAAGGAGTAAATAATGCCAAAGTTAAAAACGCACAAGGGTACTGCCAAGCGCGTCAAATTGACCGCTACTGGCAAAATCACCCGCCGACGCGCTTCAGGTAATCACCTGCTCGCGAAGAAGAGTAAGAGCCGCAAACGAGCAATCAACACTATCGCTATCATCAGTGGTGGTATGGCTAAAAATGTTAAACGAGCACTAGGAGTGTAATTATGCGAGTAAAACGAGGCGTTCCAGCACGCGCGAAACACAAGAAGATTATCAAAGCCGCTAAAGGCATGCAGCACAATCGTACTCGTAGCTTCCGCATGGCGAAGCAAGGTGTTATTCGTGCACTGCAATATGCATACCGCGACCGCCGTAACCGCAAGCGCGACTTACGAGGTCTTTGGATTTCCCGTATCAATGCTGCTGCACGTGAAAACGGCACAACATATGCAAAGTTTATTGCCGGCCTTAAGAAAGCAAATATCGAGCTTGATCGAAAGATCCTGTCTGAACTCGCTGCAACTGATCAAACATCATTTGCAGCTGTCATCAAAGCAGTCAAATAAGCTTTCGAGCAGCGATGCACATACAATACACCACCTGTAGCTAGGTGGTGTATTTTAGTAGCAGCCAATCGATAAGCCGGGTTCTGTACTGGTTTTGACGCCAGTGACGATCATCTATCTAGACTCATTATCGCTAATGAATTCAAGCGGGTATCGGATTACGAGTGGACCACTCTGTAATGTAATCCTCCTTGCAGCAGACAGGGTTTACCTCCTCCGTATGTCACCATACGTTGCTGTGAGCTCTTACCTCACTCCTTTCACCCTTACCCAAAATGGGCGGTATCGTTTCTGTGGCACTTTCCCTAGGGTCGCCCCCGGTTGCCGTTAGCAACTGTCTTGGTCCTACACTGCCCGGACTTTCCTCTCGCACACCACCTTTAACAGTGCATGCCAGCGATCGTCTGATAGACTGCCTCAGTTATTATAGCCTAATTGTATAAAAAAAGCCCTTCAGTGAGCAGTAGTGCGTGATATATCCCCGCGTGTAGCAAGGTGGATCTCTCTATCCCGTCACCACGGTGACGACATGTCTGAAATCCATATCTAGATTCGTTAGGAAATCATGTACACTACTGCCCGCCAAAGGCCTATTACTATTATACACCGGTTAGGCTTATGTTAAGGCCAAAAATTATCGTAAAGATATGGATAAAGAACATTATGGCGTTGATCATAAACGTGCCAATCTGTGCACTCATTGTTAGCACCAAGATTAACACAATGATAATTCCAAATTGCTCTATTATTTCCATGCCTCGTCTGACAAAATTTGGTGCCAAGGCATACAACACGCGCGAGCCGTCGAGTGGCGGCAGTGGAATCATGTTAAAAATAAAAAACCCGAGATTCACATAGGTGGCTGTCAGCATTACTTGTGCAAATGCTCCAGCACTCGGCGTGCCGCCAAGTACCCATATCCCAAAGCTCAAAAAAGCCAATACTAAATTCGTCAGTGGACCGGCTAACGCCACTAATGCTGCTCCCCATTCATCATAGCGGACGCGGTTCGGATTAAATGGTACAGGTTTTGCACCACCAAATATCGGCCCGCCGCTCAGTGCGAGAAGGACTGGTAAAATTATCGTTAAAAACGGATCGATATGCTTGAGTGGATTTAAGGTAAGTCTTCCCTGTAGCTTTGCAGTATCATCACCTAACCAATAGGCAACAAACCCGTGCATTGCCTCGTGTACCGTCATCGACAAAAGAATTACACTCAGCACTGTCGCAATGTAGGTAATGTCTATTTCACCAAGATTCATACTCCTATTATACGTGGTCTACGCCACATCGGCGAAAAATGATCCCACACCTTGACGAAAAGAGTTATTTTCGCTACAATTACACGGATAGTTACTGTAACACGGGAGCAAACACATGGCAGCACGCTGCGAACTAACCGGAAAAGGCAAGCAATTCGGCCACAACGTGAGCTTCTCTTTGCGTCGCACCAAACGTGTTTTTAAGCCTAATCTCCAGAAAAAAACTTTTATGGTAGATGGCCAAAAAATCACCATGACGCTTTCAACACAAGCGATTCGCACGTTGAAGAAAAAAGGGTTGCTCCAACCAGCAAAATAATCACACTCATCTGTGATAAAAAAATCTATATCCGCCAAAACTTGGCGGATATTTTTTATTCTAATGCGATTCGGTCACTAACTACGAGTGAGTTCAATGACGGTCAACGACGTCGGCAGCGAAGCAAACGATTTCACTTTGTACTTAGTGGTTTGCTCAACTTCAGCACCAAATTCTTTTGTAAATACATCAAGTGGCTCTTGGGCAACTTCGTATTTGAGCGCAGGATCGTCGTAATGCACAGGGATAACAACTTTTGCATCAAGCGATCGAGCAAGACTGGCGGCTGAAGTGGCATCAAGTGTATAACCGTTGCCACCAACTGGAATGATGGCAATATCGATAACGCCGAGTTCTTCTAGCTGCGTTTCTGTCACCTGTGCGTCTATGTTGCCAATAAGTGCAATTCGAACATCACCAACCTCTATCCGATAGATAGTTGCTAACATGCCCTGCGATTCATCATCTATATGGCGACGTGCGGCGACGCCTTTGATCGAAAAATCTGATACTTCGTATTCGCCTGGGCTCTCGATGTTGAGCAAAGCATCGGCGCTGTTAACTGCAAAGCGGGCTTCTGTCGCAACGACAATAGCGTCTTTTGTTTGAATATTTTTCAGTCCAACAAGTGACTGCTTTGGATCGGTAATCATTTTACCTTTTTTGGTACTGATACTAACAGTATTTCCACCCTTATATTCCATCTCAAACATGTTGTGTAACTCCTATTTCTGTCGTTCTAGTATTTTTTCTTCATCTCGTACAACGATGTGTTTGCTACTAATTAGCTCAGTTATGAAACGATCACGTATACTGAGCCTGTAATAAAACTCGTCGTAGCGCAAAACACTATAATTTAGTTCGCGGCCTTCACTCTTTTCAAGCGATTTGATGAAAATTTTGAGCTTACCCGGTGCCGGTGTCCCAACTATAAGCATATCTATCGGACTTGTTGAGCCGCCTACGAAGATACCCGAAATGACCGCAAGCTTTACACCACCCAGCTCATCTAATTTACTTTGCCAATCAAGCGTTGAAGGAGTTTGTATCATTGCTTGCGAACCATCGATGTTATCACCGAATATTGTGCGCAGGGGTACGTAGTATTCATAGCGCTGGTCTACTTCGTAATACAATTTATTGTCCGCTGTATCACTTTTGATAATACCGACATTCAACATATTTGCTAATTCTCGTCGTACCGAATTAATCTGTTCATCAATAAGGCGAGTTATTTCGCGTACATAAAATGACTTACCCGGATTGTTCAGGAACAAATGGAGTAGCTTTACCCTCGTTTTCGAACCAAATAATGCATCAATCATTGTATCAAAATAACTTTCTTGTTCTCATCATATCACGATCTGGTTTCGTTGAGAACAGAAGTAATGTAGTCGTGTGCCTCAGGTAAATCACACCATGTTATATGCGGGCTACGTCGAAACCACGTTAACTGTCGCTTGGCTAGTTGGCGATCGGCTGTTATAACTTTATCAACAAGTTCATTGCTATCTATCTCGCCGTCGATGAATGCGTGAATCGGTGGATAGATATTACCAGTCATAGCCTTAATTTCCCATCCATATAATTCGCCCAACATTTTCGCTTCAGCCACAACTCCACTGTCAAATAAGTGTTCAGAACGTTGACGAATACGATCCATTAGTACATCTTTTTCCGTAGCAATTCCTACAATATAACAATTGTTTAGTGGCGCCTCATTTTTTGATCCTACCGTACCATCTCGCTCTATCGCGCGAATAAGGTGCCGTTTATTCTTAGTATCATTAGGTAGTTTAATGTTGTTTTCTATGCAATACTCTACTAATTCACTTATGGACACTCTTTCAAGTGATGTACGTTTTGCTACATTCAACGTTTCGTTTCTAAAGCGATAATTATATATAACGGCATCAATATATAAGCCAGTTCCACCAACGAGAAACGGCGTATGACCACGAGCTCGAATCTCGACTATTTTTTTGTACGCGTAGCGCTGAAAATCAGCAACACTATAGGACTCACTAGCATCAATCAAATCAATCCCCCAGTGCGGTACACGCTGCTGTTCGTCTTTCGTAGGTTTTGCAGTGCCAACGTCGAAGCCTCTGTAAATAGTACGTGAATCTGCGCATATAATTTCTCCATCGTAACGCTCGGCTAACTCCACCGCAAGCCTTGTTTTGCCGCTAGCCGTTGGACCTACTATGACAATCAAAGGGAGTTCGGATGCCATCGATGTTCCTGAAAATTATCGACGATGTAATTCGTACATTGAAATCCATCTTGTTCCAACAGCTGTTTTTGTGCGTCCCTACCACCAGGGAAAGCGCTCGCCAGCCCACCAAAGCGATTTACTAACCGATGCCACGGTAGTTCAGTCGGTCCATAGTGGCTAATTCCACCAACAACTCTTGCAGCTGCTGGATGTCCAGCCATAGCAGCAAGATCACCGTACGTCGTGATAGCATCCCTAGGAAGTTGAGCCATTAGTTCATATATACTTTGCTGAAATAAAGACGATGTAATCATATGCGAGACTTAGAGATTTTGAAGATAGTGTGCCAACTCTGCAAGTGCTACTACTTCTTCACCACTTTGAGTACGGACACTCACTTGCTTAGCTTCTTTATCCTTTGGTCCAACGATCAGCTGCACTGGGATTTTCCACGTAGTAGCTTCGCGTATCTTTTTGCCAAGAGATTCGTTACGGTCATCGCGCGTGAATCGAAGCTCGTTGTATTTCACCGGTTCCATCAATACCGTAGTACGGAGAACTTCTTCAATTTCACCAATATAGTCGGCTACGGTGTCATTAATTGTCAAAATACGAATCTGCTCCGGAGCTGCCCATAGCGGAAACCAGCCGGCAGTATGCTCGATGAAGATCGACAGGAAACGCTCTATCGAGCCGAGCAAAGCGCAGTGAATCATTACAGGTCGCTGTTTTACACCATCTTCAGATGTATACTCAAGCTCAAATCTTTTAGGCTGTGCATAATCTAGCTGAACTGTTGCTAACTGAAACTTCCTTCCGAGAGCATCAGTCGCCATAAAGTCCATCTTTGGTCCGTAAATCGCAGCTTCTCCTTTGGCTACTTCATGCTCTAAGTTAAACTTCTCTGCTAAATGTTGAATCGAGCTTTCAGCTCTGTTCCAAGTAGCACGCTCTCCTAAATAGGCATCGCTATCATCTCTAAATGACAATCGTAACGATAGACTTAGGTCTAGTAAACCGTATAGTGCCTGAGCACTTTCAATTAATTCTGAGAAAATTTCCTCAACCTGATCTTCCGTACAGAACACATGAGAATCATCCTGTGTAATTGCACGGACTCGATTTAATCCACCTAATTCACCGCTCTTTTCATCTCGATAAACAGCTGTAGTCTCTAGATACTTGATGGGTAATTCTTTATAGCTTCTAGGACGAGATGCATAAATTTGTGTATGGTGTGGACAGTTCACCGGTTTTAAGGCGAGTTCATCACCTGACTCTGTAGATGTAAATCGTAGCAATTCTGGAAATTTTTCGAAATGACCTGAAGTTTTGTAAGTGTCTAGCTTAGCAATATGTGGAATCCATACTTTTTGATACCCACGCACAAGTCGATACGATTGAGCGAGCTCGTTTATTTTATCCCTAAGAACCGTTCCGCGTGGCGTAAACAGAGGTAAGCCAGCCCCAATTAATTGTGAACTAGTGTACAAATCAAGTTCTTTACCAAGCTTACGGTGATCTCGCTTTTTCGCTTCTTCTAGGTTTATTTTGTATTGATCAAGCGCTTCTTTTGTTTCAAACGCTACCCCGTACAGTCGTTGCATCTGTGCATTTTTTTCATTGCCACGCCAGTAGGCACCCGCCACACGCATAAGCTTAAATGCGCCGACATCTTTCGTATTTGCCACGTGTGGGCCGCGACAGAGATCAACAAAGTCACCATTCTTATAAAATCCAACTGTATCAAGTGCTGCATCACCATCACTAATAGTGCCCATCTCTGCTGCATCAAGATCTTTTGCAATTGTCGTACCACTACGCTTCAAGTCATTGAGAAGCTCTTCCTTGTACGGCTGTCCGTTAGCCTTTGCCCACTCAATGGCTTCGTTAATCGGCATAGTAAAGTGCTCAAAATCTTGCCCTTCGTTGATAATCTGGCGCATGGTTTTCTCTATTTTTTTAAATTCTTGTTCGGAGATTTTTTGCTCACCAAGATCGATATCGTAGTAAAAGCCATTTTCAACGACTGGACCGATCCCAAATTTCGCCGCTGGCCAGTGTCGTTTTACCGCTGCGGCAGTTATGTGAGCCAGGCTGTGCCGCATCGCATGAAGTTGTTCGTTGTTCATAATCAGTAATTCTCCTTTTTCTTAGTGAAAATAATAAAAGCACGCATGAGCGTCACTCTGTACGCTGCGTGCCTCGGTCCCGGAAGTACCAGGAGGTTCCACCTTGGCTATTACTCTTGCACCGTTCTATTACCCGAACGCGGCCGCTGTAGGGTCGAACTCGATGGCTGGTTAGGCCATGTCGTCATTCTCTACGTCAAATTGTACTCTATTAACCGCTTGTATTGCAAGAACCGCCTCTGTTTGCTATGCTATGAAAGCTGAAACGTGGGCGATTAGCTCAGATGGCTAGAGCGCCTCATTGACGTTGAGGAGGTCGGGGGTTCAACTCCCTCATCGCCCACCACAATCTGCATAGTACGCACCCAACACTGGGTGCGTTTTTATATGGCACAAAACTTTCCCACACACTGCAATGAGTTATCCACCGCTGTGGTATTGATTATTTCCATGTGAAAATTCTTCTCGTGATATACATCAAAAGCAGGTGTTCCATTGACAATATATTACTCTTATGCTAATATAGATATATGGCAAACGATACCCCTGTAAAACAGCACAGTAAGTCCAAACTTGATCAGTTTACTCTAGGTTTTGAATACAACCGCTCACTTTCAGTTGAACGAAAAATGACTCGACAGCGCATTGACCATACTCAATAAATCGCTCTTTATATAAGCATAGATGCGACCACCCCATACTAAATATCCCCAGAGCTGTGTCTCTGGGGATATTTAGTCGTGATCGAACCTATGATTTACGTGATTTTAGCTGCAGTACAAAACACCTTGTCCTGCAGTACCAAGCAGCGCACACACTTTATTTTTGTTGTTTGGCTTTTTCGATTGATACGACAGTTGCTTTATCGGTTACATCAAAGACATCCAAGTAACGACCGAGCAATAGTCTCGTCTGTGAGTAAAATGCGGAAGCTGCGCTATAGCAAATGGCAGTAACCGGCATCAAAACCCATTGCAGTACCATCCAGACGGTACGACGTCGCTTGTAGCGTGCTGGACGGGCCGGTAGCATCCGGAAAGTTAGGAAGATGGTTATGGCGAGTCCAATCATGGCAACGCGCTGCAGTGCCCCAAGTACTTCTGGAAGCTGATTTGCAGCCACACTGCGAGCAGCTTCTGAATTAAGTAAATGCGGTACCCAACCTCCAAATGTAATAAGCAGTGGCAAACACGCTAACGTCACGTGACCGTCAAGTAAACGAAATAGACGTGCGATGCCTCCGATAAGGGGAACCTGCCGTTTGCGCGTTAGAATGTGCGTAGCAACGTAGGGTACATCTGAAGCACCATATGCCCAGCGTCGTAATTGAATAAATTGTGCTTTGAGTGTTTTTACATAGGTAGACGACATTACTGCATCCTGATAAATTGGTACAAACAACGGGATAACGTCGTAGTTGCCTTTAAAATGAAAATAACTCCGCCAGTATTGGTGTCCGTCCTCAACGATCGTGCGGGTGCTCCAAAAGCCCATCTCGACTAAAGCATCCATTGGTTGAGAATGTGAAGCGAAGTTGCGCAGCGTGTGTGGCCGCACAGAGCTAATGATATTCCAAAACGAGTTCCCTGTTGCAACAACACGCATCGGCGCAGGAACGTCCCAGATATTATTTAAAAACAGAGATACTGGCTGATACGATAAGTGCTTTCGGTTAGGATGAATAATATATTCATACGTCGCGTAGTCAAAATACGTTCTATGAGGACGGTTATCGCTGTCAAGTGTCGTTACGAGTACATTTTCGTAGGCAATCTTTTTTGTATCAAGCCAGTCACGTAGGGCGTAGCCGGCATACGTGATATTTCCACCTTTTCCAACCACCTCATCAGGGAGATCGGACGGATGTTTAACTGGGACAAAACTGAAAAAACTATTCTTAAAATCACGTTCAAGACGACGAGCGGTTGCTTCAGTGGATTTTCCCCCACGCGCTTCATATGCTAGAAATACAATGAGTCGCTTATTATCATATGTCGTATGCACTAAACTGTTTATAGTGCCAGCTAACACCTCATACGGTTCGTTGTAGGTAGCGATAATGACGGCATTATAGATCTGTGATGGTTTCGGATACGTTGCCTCACCATTTGATAGAATGTGCTTGAGTATCGACAGATGCGGTTTCGCCCCAATATCGGATAACGTGTCATTTTCTGCATACCGCTTTAGACTTGCGCTAGGATTTTCAAGGTCACTCAAGCGCCCCGCCCAATCAACAGATTCAGCACGAGAAATACGTTGTCTTCCTTGTATCATATGCACCGCAATCAGTACTGCTTTGACAAGCACTGTTGTAGCAATTAGAAGCATATAGACAGCGGCAAGTACGGGACTATAAATTGAAAGAACAATAAGTAAAATAACCGCGCCGTAACTGATCAGCGCGGGAACCATTTCAAAGAACCGGTACAGCTTTGTGCGTTTTCCAAGAGGAATTTCAAGACTAATCACGATGATGTACCTACGAGAGGTATGCGATATCACTTAGTATCGCATGAGTTATTATTCCGATGATCACTATAACGATGATTGAAAACCAGCCAAAAGCAACTGCAAGTGAGCGCATGTTCAAGCTACATAACTTAGCAACCAGCGCTGCATGGGCGGCACCAAATATAATTCCGAGTCCAACAAAGCTAAATAAGTAATACCACTGCTCACGGTAAAAATGAGTAATGCCAAATGCAGTGTAACGCGTAGCTATTTGCGAATCAGTTGGGCTAATTGATAAGCCCGTATACAAGCAGTAGCTTATCGCTAAAATAACGATCGCCAGCATCATAAAAAACACCGGACGATCGTTGAGAAGCTGCTTAATAAATTCTTTTATATCTAGTTTCATATGCGTAGTAAAAATCTTTCTGGAGCCGCTGTCCGGATTTGAACCGGAGACCTACGCTTTACGAAAGCGCCGCTCTACCAACTGAGCTACAGCGGCAAACTGACAAGGTAGACTTCCCTGTAATTATACCAGTCTCGGCTTCAGAAATAAATGCTGGCTACAGTTATTGCACCAGAGGCCAGATTTTGATATGATACGTGGAGTCTTAGGTCATGGGCTCGTAGTGAAGCTGGCCTATCACGCCTCCCTGTCACGGAGGAGATCGCCGGTTCGAATCCGGTCGAGCCCGCCAGAATTATAAAATGACCGCAAGTGGTCGTTTTTTAATATCCGACAGTACCAATCGTCAAACTACAGATACAGAGAAAACTATTGTAGTTCAGTTTATTTTGTTGATCGTTCGGCTACAAAATCCCAGTTGACCACATTCCACCAGGCCCGCACATAATCATCTCGCTTGTTTTTATAGTCAAGATAGTAAGCATGCTCCCATACGTCCAACCCTAACAGTGGTTCATCCATGCCTAAACTTAGAGGAGAATCTTGATTTGGTGTTGTTATAATATCCATATTCGGTTGCAGCCAGCACCAGCCGCTACCAAATACACTAAGCGACTTTGTAGTAAATTCGTCTACGAAAGACTGGAAGGTACCATAGCGATCATTCAGTCTCTGAGCAAGCTCACCAGTAGGCTCGCCACCGCCATCAGGACTCATCCACTGCCAAAACAGAGTGTGATTGTAATGACCACCTCCGTTATTACGTACGGCTGTTTGTAAGGACTCTGGCAATGTACCAAGTTGCGTTAGTAATTGCTCAATTGTGTAGTCACCATACTCAGGACTGGTAGCGAGTGCCGCGTTAAGCTTATCGACATACGTCTGATGGTGCTTGTCGTGATGTAACTTCATAATATCAGCAGAGACATACTCGCCAAGCCCGTCGTAGTTGTAGTTGAGAACTGGAACGTTAAACACCTTAATTATCCTTTCATTACTGTTGTTGCTGATTTGCTACTTTGGCAACTGAGATGTATTCATTAATCTTGCCCGTGTCAGCTAATTTTTTCATTTCTGCATCAAAGGTGGTCAGAGGAATTTTGATATATTGATAACTAACCTGCCGGCTATCTGAGGACACCTTTTGAACAAAATAATATCCATCACCATTCGTAGACTGTACAATCCCAGAGACTGCACCATCCGCTAAGCCGACGGCAACTTTACTGAGTCCGCCGTCACGATTATTCTTTGGCACGAGTCCCGACGCGCCAAATTCTAACGATATGCCCTTTTTCTTAAATTCATCAACAATTGCTGTCAAAGATTTTTTTCCTTTTTCCTGCGCGTCTAACGCAGCAGTAACCTGGTCGGCACGTTTTTTTGCTGCAGTGTCAACTGCAAAGCCGACTTTTTGCCGTAGTAGGGATTGTTTCAAAATATGACGATACTCATCTGGTGATATTCCTAAAAGATGACGCGTCGAATCGTCATATACCTCTTGAGATATACGTCCTGTGACAGTGTTGCGTTGTTCATCAATAACCGACTGTACGTCTTGATCACTCACGCTAATATTTAGCTGCTTAGCGCGCTTTGCAGCGTACACATCTGACTCCAGTACACTCAAAATATCACGTTTTACATAGTCAAGCTGGCGCTTGTTATCTTCTGGTTTTTGCCCTAATTGACCCTGTGTTTGCAGCCATAGTTGCTGACTTCGATATCGCATTAAATAATCACTGTACCGAACTTGTTTGCCATCTATAACGGCTACGGGTACCGGAATCACACGGGTGACGCGGTACATGAAATCACTTGTATTTTGAGCCGGATAAAGCTGCCACCAGCCGATTGCTGCGATCAATATAAGTGCCACTACTGTAATTATGACCGCATTTATAACTAAACGATGCCGCACGTACTGGTGCGGATACTTAAATTTACGTCCACCTGCCAAAATACGCTCTCTGTGCTCAGCTACTGTCTCATTGGTAATACGAGAGATTGGCTGTTCTTTTTTGAGTTGTAATTTATTCTTGATCGTAATCTTCTTCACGTTCACCTTGCTTATTTGTTGCAATCATTACTGCATCCTGTAATTTGTTGTAAATTTTGTCTGGATGCTCAACTTTGTGTATGACAAGGTCACCTACGTATGTTTGCACGACGAGTGTGCCAAATCCGAATATCTCGCCACTGAACCCAGGTATATTATAACTTATGTTTTGAATCTTTGACAGTCGCAGCTCCACCACGTCTTTGCCAAAAAATCCTTTTTGCGTCACCTGCCGCATACGCTCAGTGGAGACAATGTAGATCGTAAAGTACCACATCATAAAGTGATAGGCAAAAATGACCATTCCAATAGCGAGACCAATAACTGGCAGTAAAAATAATTGTAGATTTTGTTGCCAAATCAACGGTGGTATGGAAAGTACTGCAAATGGTATGAGCAGGCCATAAAAACCTTTTCGCATTGCGATCATATGGCGACGAAAAACAAACAGTAACTCTTCGCCGTCTCTTTGTCCGTCAAAATCTTTTTCAGCTACATCTACCTTGCTGCTCATCACTGCTCAGTATAACAGATTCGTCCATGCTACAATCGTAGTAGTATGCCTCGGTAGCTCAAATGGATAGAGCAGTTCCGTCCTAAGGAAAAGGTTGCAGGTTCGACTCCCGCCCGGGGTACCAATTTCGCACTATAAAAATACGCCGATATTTCGGCGTATTTTTATAGTGCGAAATTGGATTAACGTGTGAACTTTTCGTGTAAAGCTTCGTAGTCATAGAGTTCTGCATCGCTAAACCAGTGTTGAATCTCTTGGGCAGCTTCCTCTGGGTCGCCACTCGCGTGAATAAGATTTGGAATTCCCTTGCTTGCGCCATCGGCATAGCCATAGCTCATGTGACTGAAGTCACCTCTGATCGTACCCGGTGCAGACGATTTTGGCTCAGTAGAGCCAACAAGTTTACGAACGAGCGCAACTGATTCTACGCCTTCGAGTACCATAGCAATAACTGGTCCTTGGTTCATCATTTCAAGAGTGATGTCGAAAATATGGTCACCCGCACGAGTTTTTAATTTACCAATTTCTTCGTAATGGGTTTCGTAGTGCGCTTGATCTGGTGCGAGCATTTTTGTGCCAACGATGCGGAGGCCTACTTTTTCAAAACGAGTCAGAATCTCTCCAACTAATCCACGCTGCAAGGCGTCGGGTTTAAATACTACTAATGTCTGCTCAAGATTGGGCTTGCTCATGCTATCTCCTTGGTTGTCTGTTTGCTTCTTTATCTTAGTGTAACAAAAGTACGCCAACCAGAACAGCCGCTAAGCCAATTCGATACCACCCAAATAGCTTTAGGTCGTGAGAACTCAAATATTTCATAAGAAATCGGACTGCTAGTAGTCCTGATATCAGTGCTGCCAGATTGCCGACGATCAGCATTGAGGCATGTGCTGCTAAATAATCGTGATCATGCAGAATGGTCTTAATGGTAACCCCTAGCATTATTGGTAGCGACGCCAAAAAACTGTATTCAGCTGCTTCTTTTGGCGAAAGTCCGACTAATCGACCAGTTACAATTGTCGCCCCGGAGCGAGAAACCCCCGGTATGAGCGCACACATTTGTGCTAGACCTACTAGTAAAGAACGCAGCGGTGATAATTTGCTTCCATCACTGACAGGAGTGAGCTTTGGTAATTTCTCAAGAACGATCATGACGATACCAACCAGTGTCAATGTTACAACAATGACCCATAAGCTACCAAAAAATGGTGAATTATCGATATAATCAGCTGCTAGATAGCCAACGAGTCCAGCTGGGATAGATGTTAGGATGATATTGCGAGCCAACGTATAGTTTTTACCGACAAAAATATCTTTTAGTATAACAATTATTTTTGGGGCGAAGTATATCAGCAGCGCTACAAATGTACCCATATTGATGGCTTCTAGAAACAAGTGATCGGACGACTTTCCAAGCAGAGCCTGCGCAACTACCAAGTGTCCCGAACTGCTGATTGGTATAAATTCACTCAGACCTTGGACGAGTCCCAAAAATATAGCTTCAAATACATTCATAGACTGATTGTAGCATTAACGGTATGCTAAGAATATGTATACCTCAGAGCTCATTCTGGATTTTATTGAATCGATCGAAGTCGAAGGTGGCCGGTCGGCAAAGACTGCCGAAAATTACCGCTTGTATCTCGAGCGATTTGTTGAGTTTACGGAAGATACAAAAGTATCTGACGTCTCAACTGAGATGATTCGTAAATACCGCCTCTGGCTTAACCGCTATGTAAATCCTAACGGTGAAGAACTATCAACTATTACACAAAGCTATCATTTGATAGCGCTGCGTGGTTTTATGAAATACCTCTCAGAACGAGAAATCGCTAGCTTACCTGCCGACAAAATTAAACTCCCGAAAGTATCGCGCCGACAAGTGACGTTTTTGCATTTTGACGAAGTCGTGCGACTCATGGATGCCATTGATGGCTCGAGTGAAGAAGGTATGCGAGATCGGGCAATTATCGAACTGCTCTTTTCAAGTGGCCTACGTGTTTCGGAATTAGTCGCACTCGACCGTGGTCACGTCAATACAAAACGTCGCGAGTTTATGGTGCGAGGTAAGGGACAAAAAGATCGTCCAGTTTTTGTCAGTGAAGCCGCCGCTGCACGAGTAGACGAGTATATGGCTACAAGGCTTGATAATCTCCCTCCCCTGTTTCTGAGTTATAGTCGCAATAATATTGCTTCTCGCAGTGGTGATTATCGCCGACTTGGAGCGCGCAGTATTCAGCGAATGATTAGTAAATATGCTAAATTAGCCGGTATCACTAAACACGTCAGTCCCCATACGATGCGGCACAGTTTTGCAACGGACTTACTAATGAACGGCGCGGATCTGCGTAGTGTGCAAAGTATGCTTGGTCACAGCAATATCTCTACGACACAAGTCTATACCCATGTCACCGACGAACATCTTCGCGAGATTCATAGCAAATTTCATAGTGACACGCGCGAATAACAAGTTAATTTACCTACGGCACACAAGGCTGGGCTGTATACGAATTACCATTTGCTGGATCTTCCAGCGTAAAGGGCTTACACAGACTTCCCTGTGTCGCCATAAATGGTGATTGCAGGGATACGCCACCGAGCTTGACTCGTGCATCGACTCGACGAAATACATCACCCGCTCGTCCAGTCGCATCAACCGAAGGTGCGACCCCATCGAGTTTGACAATATTCCCACTGTCATCGAGTAATTCGATCGTGAAGCTCGTTTTGTTGTACAGAGCTTGAAGCTGCAAATAGGCATCAGTGGTTGAGGGTACTTCCAAGGTTTTTTTGCATGCACCACCTATCGCAGTAAATGTTACTGAACAAAGCGAAGGCTGTGGTGCGCTACCGTTAACTGGTCGAGAATCTGAACTAAGCTTATACGTAAGGTCGACACCGGGCGATTTAATCGGGTACAAAAAGGCTGTTTTAGCTTGGGTATCAAGATCAGAAAGCTTTGCATCCGCTGGAATGAACTGTGCACGCATAATCGGAGGCGCTTGTAATGGCCAGGTAGCCGCTGATGGTAGTGTTAATGGAACCGTTGGTTGATAGACGCTCACATTCGGTACGTCGCCCCCATCTTTTTTACTAAACCAGGTGAGTCTAATTTTTGTATACGGCGAAACACCTTTGATATGCACAACTGACGATTCATTTGCAGCGAGTGAGCCTTGGTAATCATTGGTTTGCATCAAAATTTTGACACAGGTGTAGGCTTGGTTATCATCCGTTGTGCCGATCGTTGTCTCAGTATTTGTATCGACAGTACTACCCGCGATACCAGCTTTTGCGATTGTATCGCAAGTTTGGCTATCGATGACTGTTTTTAACTGGCTACATTGAGGCAGATTCGCACTACACGCGTTCGTATACGCGACGAGTACGCGTTTGGCATCTTCGACACCCGCAAGAGCCGAGTCATAAGCCCGATCAGATAGGTCATTTTGGATGGACTGTTGTTGATTGCGAATGACGAATTGCGTGAACCCAACTGTAATAATCGTTATGATGATCGAACTAAAAATAACGATGAAGATCGACACACCGCCAGACTGTGATACCTTGCTCATATCAGCCACTACTCCCTGTAATTAAGTTATTGCCCGCCCGTGCAGTGAAGTCAAAGCTGTTTGTGGCACAAAATTCATCCGGATTTGCGACGTCATTTGGTGCCTGACAGTTTTGTTCTCCACTAATAAACTGACCAGCATCATTTGTTGCCACGACAAGAGAAAATGAATAGATTGCTTGCGCTGCAAATTCTTTTTTCAGGATATCTAGTTTACGAATCGCCAAGTTACGATCCACTGCATTAAGTAATTCTGTCGCTTTTGACCTATCAATATCAGGCGTAAGATTTCCATTTGCACATAATGCACCACCGTTGTCACTGACCTTAACAAAACGGATGTTCTTTTTATCGCTGGCCGAACCTGTCGAATAATTATTTACCGAGCTGCTAGTACCGTTAATGGTTGCCCCCGAATTCCATATATAGCTTACGCTACCAGTGCAGTAGCGTCCCGCACTTTCGTCACCATTAACAACTTGAATTACTTTGATATTGGTCGGAATTGCACTATTCGTGGAATCACGTAGTTCTCGTGCGATTACCTGCCCGGCTTGGTCAACTGCTGCAAGCGTAATACCTTTCGTATATATCGTAATTACCTGCATCGTCAACAGCGCAATAGCGAGCAACAAGCCTGAAACGAATATCATCGCAAGCATCAGCTCTACAAGCGTGAACCCTCTTTGCCGTGAAGTAGTATGAGTCATACTTTTAGTCATGTTAAGCTCCACACACCGGTCGACTTACATCTATAGAGGGAGTGGTAACATTCGCACCCCCCACTTTATGTATTACCATGAAGACTGTGTACGTATAGATTCCAGCACCAGTTGCACCGTCAATAGTGCCGGGTTTACACGCAACCGGAAATGGATATGTCGTCTCAAAGTTTTTCATATGAATATCATTTTTGAAATTATGCGATATCGTAGCACCAGATACACATTGGTTGGGATCAGCTATATTTTCTCCCCCAGGAACACTGTTATCGTCCCAATACCACGTACACCCTGCAATATTACCTGGACTAATAGTATTGTTTGATACTACAAAATTTGCCGCATAGTAATAGCGAGTTGGCGTCACAGTTGGTCCGCTGCCCGGTGAAACTGCTTGTTGTGCTACAGCAGCATTATCTACCGAAGACGGAGATGCCAACGGGCTTATTGCTAATGGTGCTGCTGTGAGGCTAGCTCCTGGGTCATACAACCGCACAACTGTTTGTAGCTGCATCGGCACATTCGTTCCAGACCCGTACCAGCAGGCGCGAATCCGAAAGTTATAGGCTTTTGGACCGCTACCGACCGTAAAATTGTTCACAACTGTTTTTTCAATCCATATACCATATGAAGAGATCAAACTTTCACCCGTATACATAACTTGCGCGTGTGGTGGTGCATTTACGTCGTCCATAGTCTTGATGGGCGTAGGCCCTGTTGTTTCGCCAGTACGAGCATTGAGTATAAAGCTATTTCCGTAATTCGTCGGACAAGCTGTAGCAGTAACATCAACTGGACTTGCATCAGCGTGATTAGTTATAAATTTCCAGGTGTCATCACCCCCGTCTGAGTGTTTTGCTAATTCATTTTGATATGCAGCGCGCAGTGCTTCTGCCTGCGAATCGATCTGCTGCTTGACGATTGATACTTCGAGCGTACGCTGGGTCGAATTCGTCCCTTGATTCATGACTGTAAGCGCACCAACCGCAATGACACTGAACACGGTAATCGCAAGTAATACTTCGATTATTGTGTCGCCGGCTTGCGTAAACTGTTTCATCTAACACCCACTCCCAGTTGGGTCAGCGTTGACGCTAATAGCCGACGAACTCGCAGCATTGGCTGCGATGACAATTGCTGTACGAGGCTGCGCGACAACTGTGCCAGGATCCATACAGAGCACTCGTTTAGCTTGAGCAGCCGGTGCGGCAATGACATCTGTGACAGTTGGATCACTCGCCGTGATGTCTTTGATATACGTCCGCACTGTGCCGGTAACTGGTGAGCGTACGATAGCGATTGCGATGTGCAGCGCAGATGGACTAGCACTACTTGCATATAGAGTACTAATCCACGGAATTTCGTAGGTATCGTCGTTGATAACTCCGTCGGCGATGCGTCCTGGCATATAGGCAGCTATGACTTGATCTTCGGTAGTTGTGGAAGGAATTGCTGTAACCGGCTGGGTCCCGACTATCGCGTTACTGCGCATCTGTGAGCCATCTATCGTAATGTAGCGCCCTATAAGTACACAGTCACTTGCTCCGCGAGATGTAGAGGTAGCAGTAACTGCTTTCACCTGAGTGGTTCCTCCGTTTACAAAACAGTCAAATTTTGCCGATCGATCATTGACTACATTAAGTGTACTTGCATATTGACCTTGCAGTACTGAGGCAAATGAACGCGAAGCATCTTTGTAGCTTTGCGTATTAATGGCTACAGTCCACCCCGTCAGCAGCGTAACGATCATAATAGCGCTAATTGCAAGAAAGAGCATAAGCTCAATCATTGTGAATCCACCGCTGTTATATCGAGTGTACATTTGTGGCTATTATAGCATAAGCATCATAGACTACATTGGATAGAAAAAAGTCAGTGACTGATACCATGTCAAAATAGCTGGCCCAAAAAATAACGTGATAAAGAAGCCGGCAATCAACAACGGTCCAAGTGGTATCCGACTACTCATAGCAACTTTTTTCGAGATGAGCGATGGCAACAGAATAATGACACCCAGAAGATTTGCAAGAAACAAACTTAAAAATGCTAGCTGCCAACTCCCTAGCAATAGTCCGAGTGCAACCCCGAGCTTTACATCGCCAAAACCAACCCAGGTGTTCTCTTCCCCATACCGCTGCTTTGAATAGAGATACAAAACGCCGTAAATCCCAGACAAGATAGCCACAGAGCCGATCGTACTCATTACTGCAGCGGTCACATTCGTTTGCTGCAGCACGACAAGAAGTCGAGCACACAATGAAATAGCTATGAGTGGAAATACAATAACGTTTGGTAACAAGTACCACTTTAGGTCATAGAAAAATAGCATTATCAGCATCACAAATGAAACATACCAGAGTACGACACTGAGAATGGTCATCGAGCCAGCAATTAGCATAGGCCAAAGAGCAAACAGTAACACGAAGAGTGTTGCCATGACGAATTCGATCGTCGGCTCAAAACTGCCTATCTTATTGCCGCAGTAGCGACACTTACCTCTTGTTTGCAGCCAGCTCACTAGCGGAACGAGATCGTACCACGCAAGAACATGACTACAGCTCAAACACTGTGAACGATCGTTGCTCACGGTACGCTCCGAAAGCGGCTTAAGCGCTTTGAGTTCTTTTGTATCGACCGCATACCCTGCTTTTTTATCTTCGATCAGCTGACGAGCGCGCAAACGCCAGATAGTCGCACCAGCAAAGCTACCAAGACACAGTCCGAGAAAGATTAGTATGCTATACGTAAGCGTTTCCATATCTCATACTCTACCAGTTTACCAATAAAAAATACACCGATCTCGAGAGAGAACGGTGTATTTTTAATTGAAGTTGTCGATTATACATCCTGGCAGAAGTTGATGGAAGAACCACCGCCTTCAAGAGTAGTGAGTACAACAGCTTTCCGAGTACTTGGATCACCTATCGCGACACCATTTTGACATACTGCTTTAGTTCGAACAGTAATTTTGTCTTTAGTCGGATTTCCAGCACCTGTTCCACCATATATCACGTCAGTCTTATCATACTGATTGAGGTTACTAATGTAACCCTGTATAGCAGCGGTTGTTGTAGGACTTGTTCCATTGTTATTACTCCGGTATGACGCTACTGCCGCGGCAACTGTGTTGACATCGTTTTTCCGTGCACCATCACGCTGGCTTCGCTGCAGGGCAGGCCATGCGATGAAGATCATGAGCATAATTAATCCGACAATCGCGAGCACGAGGACGACCTCGATGATTGTAAATCCTTCTTTTTTGCGAACTGGAACGTTCATATTCGTTTCCACCTTTCTACGAACAGTTACTAGTGTGCGATGTTTATCGCTTACGCTTATCATACGGTACGACCTAGTGAAAGTCCAGTAGATTATTACACCGAGATATTGTTCACAAGATTATAGATCGGGAACAATATCGCCCCAACGAGTCCACCAGCAACGATTGCCAGCACTACCATCAAGATTGGCTCTATCGCAGTCGAAATCGCTTTAATTTCTTCGTCAAGTTCGTCTTCATACACACTGGCAGCTTTGCCCATCATGTCGTCTATCTTTCCCGACTGCTCTCCAATACTGATCATTTGTGGCACAAACGGCATAATGTAATCCTCGGGTTTGAGTGCGGAGGATAATGATTTACCTCCCTTCACCTTTTCTGCTGCTCGTTCAATACTTTTTTCAATGATAGTGTTATTCACCGATTGCGCGGCGATACGTAGCATATCAAGCATTGGTACGCCTGTCTTTAAGAGTGTTTGGCCAGTGCGGGTAAAGCGAGCCATGTAAAGTTTGCGAAACATTGGACCAAAAAGTGGTGCGTTTATCTTGAGCGTGTCTTTGAGCTTGATACCATTTTCGGTTTTCAGGTATTGCAGAGTGAAATAAATGATTACTCCAACGATGATCAAGATTAACCACCAAAATTTCATAACAAAATCTGCCGTACCGACAAGAATACTCGTAATAAACGGTAAGCTTTGCTTTAAATCGGTATAAAGCTTCTTAACTTGAGGTACAACCGTAATCAACATAAATGCGATAACAGCAAAAATAACCACCAGCACAATAACAGGATATGTTAGCGCACCTTTGATTTTGCTCATCATGGCAGCATCTTTTTCTTGCTGCTCAGCAATACGCCGCAAGCTATCATCGAGCGTGCCCGACGCTTCACCGGCGGTGACGAGCGCTAAAAATATATTGTCGAATACCTCTGGGTGCTTACCGAATGATTCAGCGAGCGCTTTACCACCCTCGACTGATGCGATAATGTCATCGACAACATCACGTAAGCGCTTGTTCTCTGTCTGCTCACTCACCGTACGAAGACTTTGTGATAGTGGCAAACCAGCTCCAATCAAGGTCGCAAGCTGACGCGTAAAGACTACTCGATCTTTTGTGGTTATCTTGTTGGTGATTTTTGATAAAAATGAGCCATCTTCGCGTGCTTCTTTTATATTGCGGGGCGTGAAACCTTGAGCAAGCAGCAGTTTTGCAGCCGCATTTTCACTTTCTGCTTGCACAGAAGCTTTGACGATCTTATTTGTCGCCTGGTCTTTCGCTTCGTAATCAAACTTTTTCACGCTGTTGTATCCTTATCCTATCCTCTAATTAGCCGATCAAACTCACCAAGATCAACCGCGTAGTTTCGGGCCTCATCGAGTGTTACAGTACCTGACTGCACAAGTCCAGCCAGCGTGCGGTCCATGGTCTGCATGCCTTGGTCAGCCCCAGTTTGGATGACGGCATCAAGCTGGTGGCTTTTCCCTTCACGAATGATGTTACGTACAGCTGGGTTCGCTACTAATACCTCAGCGGCGACAACACGGCCTCCGCCAATAGCTGGCACAAGGCGCTGAGAACAGATTGCCATCAAGATATTTGATAGTTGCGCACGAATTTGCGGCTGTTGGTGCGGTGGAAAGACGTCGATCATACGATCGATTGACTGCGCTGCTGAGTTTGTGTGTAGCGTCGCAAATACTAGGTGTCCCGTCTCAGCGATCGTAATCGCTGCAGAAATCGTTTCAAGGTCACGCATCTCACCAATCAACACGACGTCTGGGTCTTGGCGAAGGCTGGAGCGAAGTGCCGCAGAAAATGAGTAGGTGTCGTAGTGGACTTCACGCTGGACAACAACTGACTTTTTGGATTTGTGCGTAAACTCAATAGGATCTTCGATAGTAATGATGTGTGCGGCTTTTTCAGAGTTAATCTTGTCAACCAGCGCAGCAAGTGTTGTTGACTTACCTGAACCTGTTGGACCGGTCACAAGCACAAGCCCACGTGGATAGTCAGCAAAACCCATGACGACTTGTGGCATACCAAGCTCGACGACACTTTTTATTTCATTTGGAATCAAACGAAGCGCCGCTGCCATATTGCCGCGCTCGTGAAAGGCGTTCACACGAAAACGTCCGAGATTTCCAAATGCAAATGAAAAGTCGAACTCTTTATCTTTATGCAAAATTTGCTGCTGATCTTGGTCAAGAATTGCATACACAAGAGCTTCTACCTTTGCTTCATCGAGGGCGTCATAGCCCTGTATTGCGGTTAAACTACCGTCTACACGAAGCATTGGCGGCAAACCAACTTGAAGGTGCAGGTCACTAGCGCGTCGTTTTACGACTTCTTCGAGTAATATTTCAATTCTGAGTTCTTGCGTATTCATAATCCACCTTATTGATTTTGCATTAGATCTCCGCGGCGACGCGGTTGACTTCTTCGAGCGTTGTTAATCCCCCAAGTGCCTTGAGATACCCATCTTGTCGCATGGTCACCATACCCTGTTCAATCGCTAAGCGTTGAATTTCGGCACTGGTGGCACGTTTTACGATAAGATTTTGAATTTCTTCAGTGACATCCATGACTTCATACAGTCCGGCTCGCCCTGAATATCCTCTCGGTGTTTGAGGGGTATCTCGCCCCTTGACTAAAGTATAAGCGCTTTGGCCAGCAAGTGGCAAGTCTTTATACCCTAAGTCCTGTGAAACCCTCGCAACATCAGCTTTGGTTTTTGGCAATAAGTGTCCAACAGTTGCCATGATGTTCTGTGTTTCGATCGGTGTTGAATTATATGTGTCTCGTCGCGGTGATACACGACGGACTAGTCGCTGACCAATGATAGTATTTACCGTACTGGCGATCAAAAATGGCTCGATTTTCATATCGAGTAGACGCGGCAATACGCCAGCTGCTGAGTTGGTGTGCAGTGTACTAAACACGAGGTGTCCAGTTAGGGCGGCCTGCACTGCTAGATTGGCAGTTTCTGAGTCACGAATCTCTCCGACCATGATGATATTTGGATCTTGACGCAAAATAGATCGTAGACCTGAGGCAAATGTGAGGCCAACATCTGCATTCACTTGTATTTGATTGACGCCGTCCATTTTGTACTCAACCGGGTCTTCAAGTGTGACGATGTTAACCGAATCATCTTTGATCTCTTTAATGAGTGCATAGAGACTAGTCGACTTTCCCGATCCTGTTGGCCCAGAGGTTAACACCATGCCATTTGGTCGCTTGACACCTTTTCGAATAGCGCGTAAACCACGACCAGCGTATCCCATTTCTTCAAGATCGAAGGAATTACCCGATTTATCAAGAAGACGAATAACTACTTGCTCGCCCCACACCACAGGGCTAATGGCGATACGAAGATCAACTTCTTTATCAACCACTTTGACGGTAAATTGACCATCTTGCGGTGTACGGTGCTCATCAATCTTTAAGTTGGACAGAATCTTGATACGGCTAACAAGTGCCGGTTCAATAGACTTAGGAAGTTGCATAATTTCTCGGAGAACACCATCGACGCGACAACGAATTTTGAGTGCTTTTTCGAGTGGTTCAATATGAATATCAGAAGCTTTGGTTTTGACTGCATACTCGAGAATAGTGCTGAGTGCTCGACTGATAGGCGAATCTTGAACAATCGTCTTTATGTTGCTGGCAGCTGCATCGGAATCAGCCTGAGATTCAACAGCCGCTGCATCAACTGAAGAAAGGTCTGTTTTGTACTGATCAAGTACATGTCGTACGCCAGCTTCGGAGGCCATAAAAACTTTTATGGGCCGCTGGATGCGGCTTGCAAGATAATCAACTGCTTGAACGTTGTTGGCATCGATCATTGCGACGGCTAAACGATTCTGGACTTCAGCCAATGGCACAGCCATAAACCGCTCTGCAACATCTTGCGGTAGCAATGTCAGAATTTTTTCATCAATGACACTACTTTGGAGATTGACGTATGGCACGCCCGATACCTGTGCGATAGCGTGCGTAAGCAACTCGTCGTCAACGATACCTTTTTGCAACAACGCCGAAAGGAGTGGTTGATTAGCCGCTTTAGTTTCCTGCTCTACCTGTTCAATTGTAGCCTGTCCGACAAGTCCTTCATCGATGAGAAGTCGTGTCAGTTTTTCTTGGATCTCTGTGGTAAGAAGTGCCATGTATCAACGCCTCCTACTGATTTGTACCGATCGTGATCTCCACTGTCGGGTTGATTGCCTCTTCACTAAAAACACTTGTATCAACAGCGCTTGCGTCTGCACTGTATCGATCAATCGTTTTAACTTTTACATCTTGCTTGTTGTTTTTAAGAGCAGGAATAGCATTTGCAACAAAATATGATATCAAGATACTAATCGAAGCAATAAGGATAATCATAGCGATGTCAGTTTTTTTCATTGCATGGTCTCCTCTTTAAGCTCGACATTTTTCGCTGGCTCATAATAGCCATAGCCGGATGCGGTAACAAGTAGTCGATCTCCCTGAATCTCAAATCGTAGATTTGTGACATTGATTGCGCGAATAGACAACTCGAGCTTACGCATGACATTCTTGAGCGCATCAGGGTTACTCTTGTCAGTCGAAATAGCAAAGTCAAAGTGTATACCGTTTGGCTGATCAGTCGTTTGATCACTTGTTGTCGTGCCGTCAGTTGCATCTTCAACACCTGCAATTGGTGAAACAGTCAAAGATTCTACTTTTACATTTGGTTGGCCAAGTAGTAATGGACTTTGGAGAGATGAGCCAAGTGAAGCTGAGTTTGGAGTCGATGGTAATGAATCAAAGACTACTTGGACGGCGTCTTTATCTGCTGGAACTTTCAAGCGCAGCAGTGATTCATTTGTATTAAGAACACGAACATTGTCTTTGATCTTATCAACAATACTATTGTTGTACTTGAGATTATCAACAGTTTCTAGCTTAGCTGAGATGGTAGTTTGGTTGAACAGCAGGTGCTGAACAAGTAGCACAATAACGACTGCTGAGGCACCAACGATGACCGATGCTCCAGCTACCCATGCGAACATCAATTGGTTTGCTTTGGCAATTTGTTGGCGTTTGCGAATAGCTGCGTCTTGTTTGATAGCCATTACCGTGCTCCCTCTGATGAACTGAAGATTGATGATGGTACTTCGTTAATAGAATCAGTAGCATTTGTAGTACTTGGCGTTATGAATTTTCCATTCGTTGAATTTCGAGCAAGCAGTGCATCATTATATACGAAACTGATTGTAAACTTGAGGATATTCTTGCCTTCAGAATCTTCTGTATAGCTTCGCTCACCGTCACTCACTTGATCAGTTAACGCAACTTTTTCCAAATCGGTGTTACCAGCGGTTTGATATTGGAACTTTGTCGCCAGTATCGTTTTCTTAAACGCGTCGAGTGCCTGGTACCCACTTGGAGCAGACCCATCGATACTAATCGTCTTGTTGTCGGCATCTACCGTAAAATTAGTAACCGTCACTTGACTGCCAGCACTTGGTACAACTGTCGCCAGCATATCAAAGACGCGCGAGTTCATCGTGACAAGATTGTGGTCATCAGAAGTTACTTTTAACTGATTCTGCAGTGTTAACGCTTTATCAAGATCAGTTACTCCTTTCAGTTTGCCAAATTCTTTTGTAATCGTATTGTCGGCCGTTTTGCCAATAAGCGCTTGTACCCCAAATACGTACAGAGACAGCAGCACTACAACGCCAGCAAAACCGATAGCGGCAATGATAGATGCAGAAATAACTATGTTGCGGAACTTTTGAGCGCGGATGAGCTCCTGCTTGACATCAGGTATGAGATTTATCTGAATCATCGCTTATTGCTCCTCTGCGCCAAACCGACTACTGTTGCAAACTCATTTGCAATCGGTAGCAGCTGCTGCTGATCAGCTTGTGAGACGCGGACTTTTTGCCATGGATTTGCTGGGATAGCCTGCGTACTGGTTTTTGCTGCTACGTATTCACCGAATCTCGGTATAGTGACTGCAAACCCTGAGAGTAAAATGCCACCTACTGGCGTATTCGGATATCGTGTTTGGAAGAACTTGATCGATTTTGTTAATTCTGCAACAAAATTCTCAAGGACACCTTCGATGGCTCGATAGACTTGCCCTTCGAGGCGATCTGGTGCAAGACCAAATTTCAATATAAACTGTCGCGCTTGGTCGTCTTTAACATTGAGATTTTGTACAGCACTTTTGACAAGTGAGGAAAGGCCCATCGGCACAGTACGCACAAGTCGAGGTGCATCGCCCGCTGTCATGGCTATATCAGTTGACTCTTCGCCCATGTCTACGATGAGGCGTGCGTCATTCACCCCCGATGGCAACAATGAACGGATCATTGCTATTGGGTCAGGTTCGATTGCAATAACATTGAGCCCGAGCCCCTCAACAAATTCTAGACGATCTTCAATGTAATTTATTGCAGTACTAGTAATAATAACTTCTTGTTGCTTCGGATCGTGCAGTGACTGACCGAGTGGCTTCCAGTCGACTTTGGCTTCATCGATTGCCATTGGGATGTATTGATCGAGTTGGTACTTCAGCGTATCTTTGAGCTCGTTCTCTGACATCACCGGTACGTCGATGACGGTTGTAAATGTTTTTTGTGACGGAAGACCAATAACAACGTCTCTGGTTTTGATGCCGCTTTGACCGAGTGCGGTCATAACAATCTCCGATAAACGATTACGTGCTTCCGGTGAGTCTGATGAAGTGATCTTGCTATCGACTGGAGCATAGCCATAGTGAGCTAGTGTCCAGTTGTCTGCACCTGAAGGTTCAAGCTGCACGACACGAACCGCATTGGTACCGATATCAAGTGCAAAGAAGCTGCCCACGCTTTTGAATAATGCCATAGTAAACTTCATTATACATAAGCACTATCACTGCAACAAGGATATAATGCTAAAACCTAGGAGGAAGTTCATTTACCGAAACCGTTTCGGCTACTGGACTGCCCGAGCCGCCGCCGGCGTACGCCCATAAATACGCATCAGCACGCAGATTTAAGCGTTCAGCGGGATTGTCACTCGTTGTTAGCTTTGTTGTGCGATACAGGTACAGATGATTAGTGATAATTGGCCCATTGAGTGCGAGCGGTGTTGGACAAGTACTTTCACTAAGACGAGGACTTATTGAACTAAAAGGCTGGAAGCCAGCAATCGCATCACAGGTACTAATGTTACCCCCGTTCGAGTCGATTTGCTTTGTCACTAACCACGCATCAACATTTGACACGTCCTTGCCGATGACAATGTTGTTTGCGATGATAATCAGTTGTGGCAAACTCTGTGGCGCATTAACAGTCACATCGTTATACGAGATATTTGCATTGATTCTGACCGTGCCGTTTGAGCATATATATTCTGTGCCAGTTACGGTTTTCGGAGTCGAAATAGTCTGATCACCGCCAAAGCTACATCGACTCGCTAGTGCGTTAATAAGTAAGCTAGGATCAGGAACGTCTCCCCAGCAGCCATATTGGCCACTTGAACATGGCGCAGCCACGGGATTCGTGTTGGCAAACGTCAAACGACTCCAATCTTGTTGCGAAAGCGTTCCGCCCCCGCTCAGTCCGGCCCCCGAAGCTATACTAAAATTTCGAGCTTTACTAAAAATGCCATACTCTACCCAGCTGCCATAACTCTTTGTTGGATCGTCTGCGCCTCTTGGCGTACGGAATTCACCCACTGCTTGCCCACCCGTATAAAAGTCATTGCCCCAAATTTGAACCGACGACGTGTCAGGCGGTGCGGTCACTCTGACACAGACCATGGCTGAGTATCTCCACTCTGTAGCAGGAGCAGTCGCCGTCGGTCTATTAACTGATAGCACAAAACAGATATTACTACCTACTGGTATTGCAGACGCGACTGGGTACGATTTTTGTGGCAGCAATGTATTTGCAGTTGTAAACTGCGTTTTACCTGAGTTAAAATTATCATCACAAATTTGTTCGTTGACAAACCCGTTGCATGCATACTGATCATTCGTAGAATTAAATTGTGGCGCCACTCCTGGTGCAAACACAGCCGAAGCTACCTTCCAGTCATGATTACCCGGTGAGCCACTACTGGCTACACTCGGAATCGTGTTGATCGAAGCGCCTTGCTTGACGGTGCCCGTAGGATTTGTGGTAATCGATGGAGTGAGCCCATACAAGCTACCACACTTTAGGGTGTAGTTGATGTCGTCGAAAGGAAACTTATATTGAATATAGTTTCTGGCGGCGACATTATTTATGACCAGTTTGTAGCGTCCATTTGGCTGGAAATTCATTCGGATGTTGTAGTCTGTTTGATTTCCAGGGTTTCCTGAACGCGTTGTGGCTACCTGAGCTCCCGTATCAGCATTTATAACACTGATACCTACCGTATACCCATCGTTGTCTGGATCGTTATTGTCCATGTCATACAAAACGATCGTTCCCGGCACGCTTGAGGTGATGTTACACGGAGTAGCAAAAGGCAAGGAGTATGAATATGGGCCCCCCGCTCCAACATTGTCTGCGGACAGGTTAACATACGATGTATTACCACCTACTGCCCCCCCGATCAGTGGTCCTGAGCCACTTGTATAAAGTCGGAACGATACGATGTTGTCATCATAAAAACTTAATGTCGACCCAGTACTACCGTTATATAGTTTTAAGTTTAATACGGCCCTGTAGTAACCAGTGGATGGGTTAACGGTGAATGCTGATGCGGGTATCGCAAATGTTGCGGTACTTCTATAGCGACCGAGGTTAGTGCCTGTGCCACTACCAAGCCTGACTTCAACGTATTGGTTCGCTGTACCCGTTCCCGTACATGCAGACGTACCATTTTTACATACAAAATCGGCAATTCTCACATTGACAGATCCAGTTGGTGTACTCGGTAGGTATACTGGCAACTGGATAGTACTAATGTCGCCAGTATTGGTTGCATTCGCTAGCGACAGGCGTGGATTAGATGTACTTAGGGCTAAATCCGGAGCACGGCTACTGATTGCTTGTGAGACATGAACAATCTTCAGCGAAACACTCACAACAATCAAAAGACCAACCATGCAAAGCACCGCGAGATTTCGCCCACGCCACAATGACCGCAAAGCTGGTAGATGAAGTGCCATTAGTGCTTATGGTAGCACATCGGCTTCAGGCTCAAAAGATATAATATATCGCTACAATGAATCTATAGATGTACACAAAAAGTTACTCAGAAGCACTATGACCATGCATTATGCATTTATTAGAATACTGGTCCACGTTCCTTTTCATCCGCTTCCCTTACCCGCGTAAGTTCAGATTGGGCAAAATCTTCCCCAAGTATTGGGAACGGTACATCGTATGTTGCCTGAGGGGGCTTCGGAACGTCCGGCAGTGGTGGATCTTCAAATATAGGAGCTGGATGATTTCGATCCTCAAAGGGAGTATACTTCGACCAATTAATTTCAGGAAACGTGCCTTGATAGCCTAGCTTTGTAGAAATTTCTTCCACTACTTTGAAAGCAGAGCTGTTCATTTCCCCAGGCTGAGGTCCTAAGTGCTTTGGTGGTTTGCAATCAACTGGAACAACTCTAAACACTCTCTCTCGTAATGGTACAGGTCTAGGAATTCCATCGTGATCATTCCTTAATAGCAATAAAGGATCTCCACGCTCATCATATTTACCTGACGGCTCGACAAGATCACCTCGCTGAGCATACAACCATGCAGCATTTTCACTTCTCGTCGCTGATGCTTGAGCTACTCCGTTAGGATCAGTCACGGGAAATACTCCACCTGGACGAATGACGTCTCCGATTTTAAAAGGAAAGCTTGTTCCATGAAATAGATCCGGACCATCATAACATGTGTTATCTAACGCTGTTTCGCCCAAACCTGCTTTAATTTTAAGTTCTAAAAGAGCCTCTCGGTCGTCGTCTTGAGTCTCTGGATTAATATTTTTTGGGGACAATTGTTCAATCTTCATTTTTTTTATTTTTTAGATTTTTATACTAAGATGATATTATACTATTTATGCTATTTTGTCAATAAGCATATTGTATCTACCCCTGTTATGGTAAGATAGTTAGACATGGCATTATCAATCGGCATCGTTGGCTTACCGAACGTCGGCAAATCGACGCTTTTTAATGTGCTGACAGATAGTGATATCCTGGCTGCAAATTATCCGTTTGCAACTATTGAACCAAATACCGGTATAGTTCCTGTGCCTGATGATCGCTTAAACGTATTACAAAAAATGTATTCAGCCGAAAAGTTGATACCAGCTACCGTGACGTTTGTTGATATAGCGGGGCTAGTCGCTGGCGCAAGCAAGGGCGAAGGTCTTGGCAACAAGTTCTTGGCGAACATTCGTCAATGCGATGCCATCGTTCATATTGTCCGCGCATTTGATGACCCTGCAGTACTGCGTCATGACACATCCGCCGTTAACCCAAAGGCTGACATCGAGATAATCAACACCGAGCTGATGCTCGCTGACCTCGAAACGCTCACTAAACGCATGACGAGCATCCATAAAGAAGCCAAAACGAATCATATCGCGCGAGAAAAAATGACCTACTGCGAAAGCTTGATTCGACACCTCGAAGCTGGCACGCCGCTATATGCCCTGCCCGATCTTGACCAAGAAAAAATCGCTGATCTGCATTTACTTACTGCCAAACCCGTCATTTATGTGTTCAATGTCGACGAAGCTGGTTTGAGTGATCAAGCAAAAAAAGACCAACTGACGGCGCTTGTCGCCCCGGCTCGCTGTATCTTTGTTTGCGCCAAACTCGAAGAGGAACTTAAAAGCCTCGATGCCGCTGATGCAGCTGAGCTTCTCGAAAGCTACGGCGTCACCGAACCCGGCCTGCAGCAGATGATTCACGCGGCGTATGACACGCTCGGACTCCAGAGCTATCTGACGGCTGGACCAAAAGAAGTCCACGCTTGGACAATCAAAAAAGGCTCGACAGCTCCCCAAGCAGCTGGTGTGATTCATACCGATTTTGAAAAAGGCTTCATCGCTGCCAGTATCGTCGATTACGATGATTTAGTAGCTGCTGGTTCAGAATCCGCTGCTCGCTCAGCTGGCAAACTCCGCACCGAGGGTAAAGACTATGTCATGCGCCCTGGTGACGTTGTTGAATTTCGCTTTAATATTTAGCTTAGAGTCATGATTTTGATAATAAACTAGCGACGAGAAATTCGTCGCTAGTTTTAAATAATTCTTTGAGAGTCCCGCTCCTTACGCCAGGTTGGCGCAAGGAGCGGGGTTCGATCTCAGAAGACGCCGTGAAGCTCCTGGTTGGCGAAGTGGTCGGTCTCGGTCCAGTAGCCCGCAGGGCCACCGTTCTGGGTCCGCTTGTAGCTCCACTTGCAGGTCCTCGAGAGGCCGGCACAAATCCATGCGTAGATGTCGGTGTGGTGGTTGGGACCAACGTGGAAACCCCAGCCCTGGATGCTCCCCTTCGGGAGTAAGGTTGAGCAGTATCCGTAGCGACACTTGTCCGTGTAGGACATGAGGTTCCAGGCGACAGTCTCACCGAACTTGGACAGACCCGAGCTGATGATGAGCGTGGAGCCACCCGACATCGGCTTCATGCCCGCGGCCACCTTGGGCGGCGGCGAGTTGCTGAGGTCGGGGCCGTAGGGGCCGTCGTAGGTGACACGCTGGAACGTGTCTGGGTTGATGACGACCACTTGAGTGGACGTCGTGTTGCTCTGTGGCATTGATGGCACAGCGGTAGCGGTCGCACTTGATGCGACACCAGTGAGAGCCATCAGGGCCACAAGAATGACACCGATCCTGTATCTGAACACTTCTGCTCCTTCGAGCTGGGGGGATGTGGGGTTGCAGCAAACTTGAGAGATCGAATTGTTAAATTGATACCGCAGCAAGCGGTTCGTCATAACGACTCAGCCGCTCAAGCCTTGATAACTTGACGCATTAAAAGCATGCTTTACTAGCCACACTTCCTAACGTTTCATAATTATAACATATTAATATATTAATATCAATTCTAAATGAAATTGTAATTCATTGAGAGTCCCGCTCCCCACGCCAGGTTGGCGCAGAGAGTGGGGTTCGATCTCTCAGAGCATCAGCACTTCTTGACGGTCACGGTGACGAACTGCTTGTTACCGCGAAGCGGGTAGCCGTAGATGGTGCCGATGGACGTCAGCGAGCTGACCGATACCACGTGGGTGCCGATCTTCCCCTGCAGCCTCTTGGTGAGAACGCCGGTTCCGTCGACTTGGTAGTAGTCCAGATCGTCGATGCCGACGGTCGCGCCAGATGTGTTGATGCCGGTCGTGTTCACCTTGATCACGATGGTCTGCACCGCCCTTCCGGGCTGGCACACCAACCTGACGAAGCCAGTTCCTGGTGCGGGGCTCGTCGGCAAGCTGGCGGCACCGGCCGACATGGCGACGGCACCGACAAGAGCGGCGGCGGCGCCAATAGCGGCAAGCGAACGGGTACGGATGGTGGTCACTTGGGGCCACCTTTCTCTCTGCTATGCAGAGTTTGGGGGAGGAACGCGAGGACGCTGAGACTGAGAGATCGAATTGTTATGACAGCTTCGGCAAGCAGCCGATATCATATAGGACTCGTCCGCTCAAACCTAAGCGGTCGTGCGCACCAGAGATGATACTGGGGGGTTGTCACCTCTTGATGTCTCAAAATTATAGCATAAAAAACAATATATATCAATTAATTAGACTACAAGGGCAAGAAACGTCACACTACTTGTAGTGCGCGTAGTGTCTATTGCTTTGCACCGACGAGTGAAACTACTTTTTTAGAATTGTTTTTCCCCGTCAAAATACCGTTAAAGATGTCATTTGAGAATTTTTTATTTAGACTTCCTGTAAATGAAGCAAACACAACGTGTCGCTCTGTAAAGGCGCTTGACGTTTTAGAACCCGTATTAACACAGGTAATCAAAGACATAGCAGCTGGTGCGTCTGGGTCTGGCGTCTGCCATACGCGTGTTTGTTGTGGCAATTCTTCACTGCTATAATCTGCCAAATCGTCAATAGTGTATACTGCTACTTCGTCGGCGGTTGTTTTGACCAAAATCCGATCCCCAGGCACAGCTTCGTCTAGATGACTAAACACATCTTGGATTTCCTCAACGGTTGTTTTCTTAACGATTTTGGTACCATAGCGAACGTGGCCCCAAATCGTTAATGTGTCATTATTTCCCTTACCTTCAACGCCAAGCTTATCTCCACGTACAGCTGGTGCGTATAAGCCAATTTGGTTTTGATCCGGTACAATCTGACCATCTACAAAATGATCGATAGGGGTAATTTGACCGTCTACAACTCTACTCCCATCTTTTTTGACTAATATCATTCGACCTGGTGCTCCTTCTGGTGCACGCAATTGATCAGTTAAGTAGTCGACTCTTTGTAGCCATTCAGCGGCATTTTGTGGTGGAAACTGGCCAGGCTTGTGATCAGCTTTGTTATATAACTCTGTATCGTGGGGGTCGCTATGTACACTCTCGACACCATGGAGCGGTGTGGGCTCTACAGTTTGAATTGTTTCCACTGATGAGAATGCTGGCTTACTATTGCATCCAGCAAGTGCGAGACTTGGTAGTAGTGTCAGGCTCAAAGCTTCCGCCCCAAGTAATGCTGCTCGTGAAAAACGACCTAATACATCTCCGCTTTGAGAGGTATTAGGTTGTTCATATTGTGAACGACGAATCATATAAAATATATTATAACAGTATATGTAGATATTAGCAACTATCTCAAACTATGAGAACGGCCCCGTCTTGCGCACCTGGGTTGGTGCGGGACGGGGCCTGAACAATGGTTCATCTCAGTTCGTCACCTCCTTTAGAGAGGCGACGATGATCTCAGAAGCCGGTGTCGCCCTTGGCCGGCTGGCCGAAGACGGGCGCCACGACCGTGACGACGTGCGGCTTGGAGGCCGGCACGGGTGGCGTCGTCGGCTTGGGAGCCGGCGGCGTCTTGACCGGCGGCTTGGGAGCCGGCGGCGTGACGACGGGAGTCTTGCTGCACCCCGCCTTCGTGACCATGTAGAGCGACGGGCGCGTGCCACCGATGTGGTAGCGGACGCCTCGCTGTGTGATCCAGACGTCACCCTGCACCCACGCCGTGCAGGCGTCGGTGCTGCTCCAGCGACCGGCCGGGATGGCCACGTTGGAGACGGTGACGGACTGGTTGCCCGGCTTGGTCTCGAAGAGACCGCTGGATCCCGGGATGCCGACCTGCGGAGCCTGGGTGCCGTTGAGCTCACCGTGACCGACGTACTTCGGGTCGGCGCTGGCGGCGCTGAACCCGAACTTGATCTTGCCACAGAGATTCTTGACGTCCTTCAGCTTGCCCGTGTAGGTCATGTTGAAGGTGCCGTTCCCGTTGTCCGTGAGGACGGCGGTGCCCGTGGCGTAGTCCCGCTTGGTGTTCTCGGTCAGGTTGATGCACGCCGGCGGGGGCTGGTGGGTGTTGGTGTCCACGTAGGGCCACTCGGTGATGGCGCCTTCGGGGAGGGCGAAGCCCTCCGCCGGGTAGGCGTTGCACTTCTTGTGGCCTCCCTCGCTCCACTCCGTGCAGACGTAGTCCACGCCGACGATGACCGGCGGGGTGACGGTGTCGTTGTTCGGACCGTCGACGACGGTCTGGACCGGCTTGGTCGGCGGCGCCGTGACGATCGGCGCCGGGTTGGCGTCGCACTTCTTCACGACGAACGAGATCGAGCCGGCCAGCGACTCGCCGACGGTGGTGACGTAGGTGACGGCACGGGTGCCGTCACTGTAGTCGCCGGGTGGCAGGGATGACACCACGTAGGTGCCGACTCCCTTCTTGATGTTGATCGGGATCCCGGGGTTCGGGGGCTGACCCGGGTACCAGGTGTTGTTCTTGTCGAGGATGTAGCCGACGCCGGAGGAACCCGGGGCCAGGTTGTTGAGCGTCACGAGGACGCTCTGGGAGGTCTGGCCAGACGCGCAGTTGAGGGCAGAGGCCGTGAAGGTCACCGGCGCGGTGACCTTCACGGCCGGCTTGGGCTTGCTGGTCGTGGTGGTGGAGCCCGGGCTGCCGGTGGCGAAGGCGGCGCCTCCGCTGACAGCGAGTGCGAGTGCGGCCAATGCGGCCACTCCCGGCATCGTTCGTCCAATACGCATGTGCGTACCTTTCAGCTGGGGTGGGTTTCTCTAGGACGTGCTACGTCAAAAGGCTTGAGATTGAGATGAACCGAATTGTCAAAGTACTCGCCTACTAGCGAGCCATGACAAGACGAAACATCTCTGGGCTCAAGCTAATTGACGTATCACGTACAGATGGAAAAAGAGACATGTGTCTCAGTCACCAGTAACGCTAGACGAAACTATAGCATATAACAGAGAGTATTACAAATTTATTGCCTGCGTAACAAGTAGAATCGTTCACGGTTGCCTTTGCTACCGGCCACGTCGCTATCTTTTTTGTCTTTGACCACAAAATACTGCTTGGACCAGGCTTCAAAGTCTTTTAAGATCTGACGTCTGACTGAGTCGTTTTTGATGATGCCTTTGTTTACTTGTTGCTTGCCTGCTTCAAACTGGGGTTTTAGCATAGCGACAATGTCAGTCTGCTTGCCGGCGATGCTAGCAATGTGCGGTAAAATCTGCCTCAGACTAATAAAGCTGACATCCATGACGATAACGTCAGGTACCGTCGAGGGAATAAAATCCCGTATGTCGGTTTTCTCATGTAGCTCTATCCGCGCGTATGAACGTAAACTTGGATGAAGCTGCTCGGTACCGACATCAACCGCATAAACTTTGGAAGCGCCGTGTTGCAAGGCATAGTCTGTGAAACCGCCGGTGCTACTGCCAACATCCAGCACGATTTTGTCGGCAAAATCAATATGCAGTGCCTGAGCCACACTCGCTAGTTTCAGCCCGGCACGTGAGACGTAGCTTTCAGTCGAAACCAAGGTAATTTCGTCTTCTGACGATACGTGATGCGACGATTTCTTTACTACTTCACCATTCACTGTTACATTGCCTAGCTTGATGGTGCTTTCGGCCTGTGAACGTGAACTCGTAAGTCCGCGCTCGTAAACTGATTGATCGAGTCGTTGTCTCATTATCAGTTTAGTATAGGTCACTTTGTTCTCGTGGTACATGGTTGCACTAGGGATACATGATTTTTTCGATTTCACGCGTTAGATTCGCAATCGTCGTATACGACTGTCCTTTGGTCATGATGACCACCGCGTAGCGACCTTTTGGATGCTGTACGATCGCCGAGTCGTGGACGTAGTCCCAGAGAAACCCAACTTTATCCCACACCTGTCCGGCGCTACCAGTCGGTATACCGTAGCGATATGGATGAACACTCAATGAGTGCAGTAAGCGATCTCGGTTCGCCCCTCCGATCAGTGACCCATCGTTGATGCCAAGCATCATCCTGAGCAAATCATGAGCCGTCGTATGTGTCGCATCAGGTTCAGTAAAGCTTGTGCCAGCGCTAAAGCCAAGTCCATGAACATAGTCATTCATCTGAGTCCGACCGATATCCCTCAGCCACTGCTCGGCACAGGGATTGGTGCTGGCGATTGTCATACGATCGAAACAACCCGAAACAGTCGTATCAAGCATCGGATCATCCCAATGAATTTTGCCTTGATCCATCTGATCAAATAGCCACTTGGCTACATAAAGCTTGTATGTGCTAGCGCTCGGAATACTCTCACCGGCGCGCGTCTGTGCGGCCCATTTGTCGCCGTCAAGCTGTTGGATTGCGATATGGACGTCCATTCGTTTTGCCACGTCATCGAGATAGGCCTTCAAGCCTTCTTCAGTGGACGTGTATTTTTTGTCGTATATAATACTCGGCTCTGTACTGACAAATGTCGCGGGAAGCGGCACCGTCCCCTCACCAACAAGTAGCCAATGTCGCATCGTCTGTACAAGTGCATCTCGATCAACAGCCGTTCCAGCCGAGCCGACTTGGCGGCCGGTTTCACGGCCATTTGTAAGATCAATGTTCGTCTGCCCGGCGGGCACACCGGCTTTTGCGTCAATCATATCCATATAAGTGGCGAACACCGTATCGTCAAAGCCTAACGAAGCAGAACCGGTCTCGTCATTAGTGATCGTGAGCCACGAGGCAACCGTCGGTCTATCGGGAGTAAATCTATTCTCGTTTGCCACAATCTGCACAGGTCGCGCTAACGCAGCCTCAGCAGATGTGCGCACCGCCTCAAGATCACTGGCAGTGCGTTCGGGATTTGACCGTTTTGCAGTAACCGTGACGACATTTGTTGCACCGAGCATGAGATGTGCCTGCGCAAGTGACGTCTCAATCGCATCTGCAGTGACACTACTACCACGTTTGTCCGCGACGGCAATTAACGCTCCTTGACGAATTGATAGCCGCGCGTTCGTTGGTTCAAAGCTCAACTTGGCCGCTTGCGCCTCGGCAAATTGAGCGAGTGCTCGCTGCCCGTAGTCAACCTCCAAAGCCTGAAGATTACCAACATGCATAAAGATCGAAAGTGGGATAAACCGTTGCCAAAACGGATAGTCCAAGAGCGGCTTCATCATTGCATCGGTCATCGCTTCGGCTCCGGCAGCAGGAAGTGACGAATCAGCCCAGACCTGATCATCGACTTTCAGTCGAAGCGTCGTGTTCATAAACTGTGTATTTATCGACTCAGCTAGCGTGTCCTCTGACGCCCATGCCAACCATGTAGTACCTTGACGGGCCAATGGCAAGGCTCGATCTGGCGGATACAGGAGTTGGCACGCAATAATCAATGCGCAAACAAAAAACGCCACCCATACGAGTACACGGTGGCGTTTTTTGGTGGGCATATACGAGTAATACTGCCGCTTCACATGCTGATGGAGAGTTGCAACAACTCGTTTTGGCTTTTTGGTGTGTTTGTCTGATGCTGACACGTGTGCCGTCATAGGCATAGTATACCAGCTTGCGTAAGTGTAAAAACGCTACTTCTTGCGTTCGCGGTATTCGCCGGTCGTCGTATCAACACTGATGATGTCACCAGTCTTGATAAATGCCGGTACGCGAATGTTAAGACCAGTCTCGAGCGTCGCGTCTTTGAGGACGGCATTTGCCGTGTCACCTTTGACGACGTCTTCAGCGTAGGTCACCGTAAGGTACAAATTTTTTGGTAGCTCGACATTGATAACGCGATCAGCAAAGAATTGTAACCCAAGTAAATCACCTTCTTTCAGGTAATCTTTTGCCGTATCAACGACATCGAGTGGTAGCTCAAATTGTTCAAAACTTTCAGGATCCATGAAAAAAAAGATGTCGCCGTCACTGTACAAATACTGAACACTTTTTGTGTTCACTTCAGCTGGTTCAATCTTGTCCTGGCCCTTAAAAGTCTTTGGGATCACGCTGCCATCAAGTAAGTTCTTGAGGCGGACGTTGACTATACTCCCACCTCGACCGACAACTTTTTGGTTGTAGTCTGTGACGCGGTACGGCTTGCCATCGATTTGGATGACAACCCCTTTTTTGAGATCAGTTGGTTGGTACATAGGCCTCGTTCCTACCCTTGGGTAACAAATGGTAAGAGCGCGAGGTGGCGAGCACGCTTGATAGCGACTGCGAGCTGACGTTGCTGCTTGATACTAAGGCCAGTTTTTGAAACTGGTTCGATTTGACCGTACATGTTGATGTAGCGACCAAGTGTCTTTACGTCTTTGTAGTCAAAATACGTTACTGCGTCTTTCTTGTATCGTTTTCCTGGCATTGGGTTATTCTCCTTAGAATGGAATTTCACTTAAATCAATTGGTTTGTCATCGATGTCATCTGGGGCATTATCAGCTGGCTTACGAGCTGCAGGAGCTGAGCTGCCTTGAGCACTACCGCCACTTTGGGCTGGGCCATTTTCGCCACTAGGTCCATCGAGAAAGGTTACATCAGTTGCGACAACTTCAACTTTTGAACGTTTTTTGCCGGTTTCCTTGTCGTCCCAGCTGTCTTGACGAAGGCGACCCTGCACGAGGCAGCGGCGACCCTTTGAAAGATACTGGTTGACGAGTTCACCGAGCTTTTCCCACGCCGTGACATCGAAGAAATCTGCTTGATCATCTTGACCTGTTCGGTCAACCGCGATCGAAAAGCTAGCAATTGTCTTGCCGGTTGTTGTCGTTCGCATTTCTGGATCGCGTACGAGACGTCCCATCAAGATAACTTGATTGATACTTCGTGCCATGTCGGTTCCCCTATTCTTCTTCGTCGGCGCGTGCCGAGCGTTTCTTTGATTCTTCGAGCTTCTTACGTTCCTTGTCGTCTACCGTGACAAGTAAGTAGCGCAGTGCGTACTCGGTAATGTTGAGTGTGTTGGAAATTTTGAGCGGTGCATCTGCTGGTAGCTCGAGGTCGAGGCTAACGTAGATAGCAAAATTCTCTCGTTTGATACTGTAGGCCAAGCGTTTCTTGCCCCAGTTGTCTTCTTTGGTGACCGTACCACCGGCTGATGCGATGAGTGACTTTAGCTCGTCAAGCGTCGTATCAAGCTGGCTCTCCAGGTCGGGGTGAATAAGAACGGTAAGTTCGTATTCTTTCATAGATGCCTCCTTTGGAATCCGTGTTGGATGGTTATTCTGTCTCAAATAACCCTAGGTTAATAACAGCTGTAATTGTACCAGCTTTAAGAAGAATTGTCTACTCTGTTGCTGAACGATTTGCAAGCAGTGGGTAACGTTCGAGCAGCATAGCATACGCATCGGCATCAGCATGTGCTCGCTCATCATCGGACCTGTCAGCATGCTTCTGTGCAGCAACAAGTGATCGATGGAAAAATTCAAATAGTACTTGGTCAATCTCCGTCGTATCCTCAAGAACGGTCCAATCTTTTGCTCTACGCTCCTGTATGTATACCGCTACTTCGTCCTGTTCATCAACAACAATGCGCGCCGTTACTTCTGGCTGTTCAATTATCACCCGTGCGCTCTGGGCATGACCTGTCTTCAGAGCCGATGAATATCGATCCAGCAACGAATATCGCTCTTCAATGCCACTTCCGTCAGCGTAGCGCGTTGCAATCGTCTGCTCCTCAACCCCATCGACGTATTCCATCCGTGCTCGTCTGCCCTGATATATATTCCATAGCGCAGCAATTTCGAGTTTGATTTTGGCACCAGCTGGCAACACTTCTATCTCAGACAGGCTGTCAGGATCACCGATGACGCGTGCGAGCATCGTATTTGTATCTATCCCTGGTGGGTTGTAGTCTATTGTTAGTCTACTGAGCTCTGTGGTGATTACTGACATAGTGTTTTTTTTGTTTTCCGTTATGCTATGTGTTTGTTATACACTCAAACACATGTAAACACAAGCGACATTTCTACCAGATGAATGGAGGCTCGTTATACGTCGTCGCTGCCGCTGTTGAGATCAGCCATACTCGAGATCAACACTTCACGTGGTCGGGCACCATCAGCTTGTCCAATGACACCTTGTTCTTCCATTTCCTCAATGATACGAGCGGCCCGTGCATAGCCGATACGCAGTCGTCGTTGCAACAAGCTGGTACTCGCTTTTTTGCTATCAATTACAACCCGAAGCGCATCGTTATACATATCATCGCCACCTTCGTGGTCAAAGTCCATGACAACGCCACCTTTACCATTGATTTGAACTGGTTGAGAAATAATTTCATCATTGTACTGCGGTGCACTCTGCATACGCAGATGATCAGTGATCTTGATAACCTCTTCGTCCATCACCCAAGCACCCTGAATACGCTTTGGCTTGCTCATATCGGCGGTCTTCATTAACATATCACCTTGCCCGAGCAATTTCTCGGCGCCCATTTGGTCGAGAATCGTTCGTGAATCGATCTGTGAGGCTACTGTAAACGCGATACGAGCCGGAACGTTCGCCTTGATGAGTCCAGTAATGACATCGACAGATGGACGCTGCGTGGCAAGTACCAGGTGGATACCTACAGCACGGGCTTTTTGCGCTAAACGCACGATCAGTGCTTCAACATCGCGCGCCGCTACCATCATCAGATCTGCTAGCTCGTCGATCACAATCACAATATATGGCATGGCGCCCTCATCGACTTGTTGCATGTTGCCATCTTCATCTTCGACAGAAATTTTCTTGCCACCGCTCTGGACTTTTTTGTTGTAGCTCGCGATATCACGCAGTTTTTCACCGGCCAATAACTTGTAACGTCGCTCCATCTCATTTACTGCCCATTTGAGCGCGCTGATGGTTTTTTCAGGTTCGGTGATAATCGGCGTCAACAGATGAGGAATGTCTTCGTAGGGCGCCATTTCAACTTGTTTTGGGTCGACTAAAATCAGCTTCATTTCTGCTGGAGAATTACGGTACAAGAGACTGGTCAGCAGTGTGTTAATCATGACTGACTTACCGGAACCTGTTTGACCAGCTACGAGCAAGTGAGGCATTTTGTTGAGCTTGCCGACAACAGCTTCACCTGAAATGTCTTTACCGATCGCAAATGCTAGTGGTTCCCGATCGCTCGTCCACTGTTTCGATTCGAGGATACCGCGCAGACGCACATCGGCAAACTTGATGTTTGGCACTTCGATACCGACCGCACGTTGGCCTGGGATTGGCGCTTCAATACGCAAACTTTGCGCTGCAAGGTTGAGAGCAATATTCGTTTCTAGTGCTGAAATACGCGTTAATTTGACACCAGCTGGTGGTTTAAGGGTATATTGAGTAACTTTCGGTCCAATATTTGCCCCTTCCATCTCGACATCAATATGAAATTCATGCAATGTGTCTTTGATCGTCTGCGCATTGTGTTGCACATCACCGGCATCTGCTGGATTTTGCTTCTTTTCGAGTAGATCAAGCCCTGGTGATTTCCAGTTCGGATCAGTCACAGAAATGAGCGCAGCTTGTTCTTCGGCGACTTTGTCCTGCGTGACGCTACCGCGAAGTGTCGAAAGTTTAGCATTATTTTTTGATTCAGTCGCGTTCATCATTGGCACACCAGCATTAAGCTTGAGTTCACCGACATCAGTCGAGCGTGCTGGCTCTGCTTTGGCAGCTTTTTTCATGATCGAAACATTGTCTTTTTGTTCTTGATCTGTTGAGGTTGCGAACAATTGCTTAATAGCACTAAAGATTGCCGCTGGTGACTTACGTACCACAAATAACACTGTCATACAGATCAGCAAGATGTAGACGAACACTGCAACGCCTGGATCAACGAGTCCGAGCATGGCACTGTTTGCCGTATCACCCACAAAGCCACCGTGACTTTTGCCAAGGTCGTCTTTGAGGAGTCCAAACATACCCGCAAACCAGACAAATAGCAGCAGACTCGCGAATTTTACGACAAATGGCAAACGATTGTTGTCAGAACGAAAAGTTTCAATGGCAACATAAAACGCTAGCAGAGGAATGAGATATGCAGCGTAGCCGAGCGTATTTACAAAAGATGCTTGCAACCACTGCAACACTGGACCGCCGACGCCAAACCAGGTAACCACCAGAAGTAGCGAAAGTGCTATGAGGAGCAGTGCTCCGACTTGGCTCCAGAAGCCAGCTGGCAGCGTATGTTGCGGTGCGGCAGCCTGCTTGGATCGTTTTGTTGTTCGTTTTTTCTTTTTTGCCATAACTGTTATTTATTATAGATGGATGCCATCAGTTTAATACCGTTATATTATAGCAAAATTTACAATATTTTGCAAGCCCCTTATGCTTTGTACATAAAAGTACTGCACAACGGTGTCGCGCAGTACTATCTACAGTGCTACTTCAATCTATTCGATTAAACTAGTAGCCGCGGTTATCAATACGCTGACGAGGCATAGCTACCTCTGTATCAGGAACCTGTGGAGGCTGGAATGACTTTCCGGGTAGTGGTGGAATCGCTGAAGTCGTTGCATCAACAGGAGCCGCAGCGTGACGCTGTTGCTGCTGCTGGTGGTGTTGAGGCCGAGGACCTGACTGATGTTGCTGCTGATTACCCTGTGCTGGACGTCGATCCCCATTGCTACCATTGCCACCGATTTCATTAATAACAGGAATTACGATCGGCGTGCGATGCGTCTGGTCGTAGAGTACATGCGTAATCTCATCTTTGAGTTCTTTCTTGAGTTGATCGAGGTCGACACGTTTGCCTCCGAAGCTGCGGGCGACCTTTTGCTTAAGATACTGACGAATAAGACCCATGAGCTCTTCTGAGTCGCGCAGATAAATGAAGCCACGAGAGATAATGTCTGGGCTTGTCATCAAACGACCCGTGCCACGCTGAACGGTCAGGACAACGACGAACATACCTTCGGCTGCCATGTGAATACGATCTTTGAGGACGACTTCGGAAACAATTGCCCCACTGTCGTCGTACATCAATCCACCAACAGGGATACGGCCAGCTTTTTTGGCACCATCTGCGGTGATTTCAACGATGTCACCGGCGTCACAAACAAAGATGTTTTTTCGTGGGATCGCAGCTTCTTTTTCAGCTAGCTCTGCATTGTGCACGAGCATGTGGAACTCACCGTGAATTGGCATGTAGTAGGTCGGATTGAGCGCGTTGATCAATTTTACGTGATCGTCATAGTAGCCATGACCCGACATGTGTAACGGTCCAACACCGGTAAGATGCGTCTTGCCGTGCTGGATAACTTCACTTCCCTCGCGCATCAAACCATCAACGGTACGGACGATGAATTTTTCGTTACCAGGGATCTGACTTGAGCTAAAGACAACTTTGTCGGTATTTTTGATCTTGATGTGCTTGTGCGACCCTGATGCCATTCGGTTAAGTACGGCGTTGAACTCTCCCTGTGAGCCTGTACAGACGATCGTAACTTTGCCATCAGGTAGTTTGATGATGTCTTCCATTTTGACTACGACATCTTTCGGTACGCGAATGATACCAGTGCGCAGCGCAACTTCCATGTTTTGGATCATACTGTAGCCGGCAAACGCGACTTTTCGATCACGCTTTTTTGCCTCTTCGAGGATCAACTGCATACGGTGAATCATACTACTAAAACAGCTAATGATGACGCGACTATTTGGATTGCGGTCCATGATGACACCGAGGTTTTCGGCAATTTCTGGTTCACCGTGTGAATGAGCGCCTTCACTTTCACAGTTTGTCGACTCATTGAGTAGCATCAAAATGCCTTCTTTTGCAGCGATTTCGGTCATACGGTCGAGGTCAAATTTTTGACCGTCAACTGGGTTTTCTTCAAAACGCCAGTCACCTGTATCGATAACAACACCAAGTGGGGTTCGGATGACAACTGCAGTTGCATCTGGGATAGAGTGGTTAACGCGGACAAGCTCGATACTAAAGCTGTCGCCTAACTGAACGCGGTCATGTGCCTCAGGGCTGAGTTCGTAATATTCTGGCTCATAACCACTACTCGACTCTTCCATAGTGCGTTTGAGCATACCGATCGTGAATTTCGATGCATAGACTGGTGCAGGAATCTTGTGAATAATGTGACGGAATGCGCCGATGTGATCGAGGTGACCATGCGTAAAGACGACACCACGAATCTTGTGCTTGTTTTCTTGAAGCCAGGTTGTATCCGGAATAATGTAGTTAATACCTGGATAATCGCCGCCCGGGAATAAGAACCCCATGTCGATAACAACAATGTCGTTATCGTATTCGATAGCCATACAGTTTTTACCGATACCCATTTCACCCAGTCCACCAATAGGTATGATGCGCAACTTAGGTCCGTTGGTACGAGGCATCTTTTTTTGTTCAGCAACGCTAAACTGTTTGCCCTCATAGCCGTTATAAATAGATTTGTTGACTGGTATATTGATAATGTGCTGTGATGCTCTCAAATTGACGTCGTCTGAGGTGCGGCGTTGTGCGCGAAAGACTTCGCCACGGCGAGTTGTGGTGCCGTTGATAACGCTATTGTCTGATTTGCGTTTTTGTTGTTGATTTGCAGGTCGTTTTGATAGATCATCTGCTTGTGGTTTAGCGTCTCTTCGTTGACCCATGTGTGTTGTTTCTCCTTTGTTTGTAGAAATCTCGTGTTAAATAATTTCGAAAAATAAGACGTTGGGGTAATCGGACGTAGAAAACAAGTACCCTATATCAGTGCCGTTAGTATAGCAAAAATGGCTTAATGTTGCAAGTGTGCCAACTTCGCTGCTGCCAAAAAATCATCGATCAGCACCTGCCGCATTGAACCATTGTAGAGCGCGGCGGCTGGGTGATAGAGTGGTATAACTAAAAAGTTTAGCTCATGAAATCTGACTTGCCGTGCGTGACCATGGTCGCGCGAAATAACAAGTTCTGGTATAAAGCACATGCCAGCGTGGCGACCGAGCGTGATCAATACTTTTGGCTTAATAATTTCGAGTTGGCGCATAAGATATGGCCAAAAAGCAGCTTTTTCTTCTCTGGATGGGTCACGGTTGTTTGGTGGCCGGTACTTCACTATGTTGGTAATATAGATATCACTACGCACTAAATTCGCCGCACGCAACATTTCATCCAAAAATTGTCCACTGGCTCCAACAAACGGCATGCCAGTCTCATCTTCTTTTTTACCTGGCGCCTCGCCTATGAAAACGATATCAGCGTGGGGATTACCCTCGCCCATAACGAGCTGCGTCGCTGAAGCTGCCAAATCAGGACAGACATTGCTAGCAATAATTTCTTCAGCGAGTGCGGCAAGTGTATCTGTATTCATAACTTCAAGTTGTATAGAATTTTGCCACTAATCAATGTGCGACCGTCGCCATACTACTAATAGGTATGCTATTGAGAGCAGTGAGAAGTGGCAGATCCATCACTTTCTACTGCTGAACGTCTTTGAGACTCAAACTTAGTCGCCCACGATCATCGATGCCTGTTAGCTTAACTTTTACTTCTTGACCTTCATGGAGAATGTCAGTCACTTTGTCGACGCGGTGATCAGCTAGCTCAGAAATATGCACCATACCATCAGTGCCTGGCATAATGTTGACGAAGGCACCAAATTCCATAATTTTGACTACTTTACCATCGTAGACGTGACCAACCTCTGGCTCTTCCGTTAGGCTCTTGATCCAGTTAAGCGCTTTTTCGATGCTTGCAGCGTCGTTACTTGCAACCGTTATCAGACCGTCGTCTTTGATGTCGATCTCAGCACCAGTTTCGGCAGTGATTTTGTTGATTACTTCACCACCCTTCCCAATAACCGCACCAATTTTTTCAGGATTAATTTTGATCTTTTCAATGCGAGGCGCGTATGGACTCAATGTCGGACGAGGTGCTGCCATCGTTGTCATCATGTGCTCAAGAATAAATGTGCGCCCAGGTGTGCTGGCTCGGATTGCTTTAGCCAAAATTTCAACAGGCAGACCGTGCAACTTCATATCCATTTGTACGGCAGTGATACCTTGTTCGGTTCCCGTTACTTTGAAGTCCATGTCTCCAGCAAAATCTTCTGCATCGGCGATATCAGACAGTACATACGGTGTATCACCATCCATCATAAGGCCCATAGCAATACCTGAGACTGGTCGTTTAAGCGGCACTCCCGCGTCCATCAATGCAAGTGTCGAGCTACACGTTGCCGCCATAGAAGTTGAACCATTTTGACTCATAATCTCGGTGACGCTACGAATCGTGTATGGGAATTCTTCTTCGGTCGGCAGGACTGGTATTAATGCTCGCTCGGCAAGGTAGCCATGTCCGATCTCACGTCGACCAGGACTGCCAAGACGGCGGACTTCTCCGACCGTATAACCTGGAGCGTTGTAGTGATGCATGTAGCGACGTTCGCCATTTGACACCTCCATGGTATCAACCATTTGAGAATAGCTTAGTGGCGCTAACGTCACGATGTTCAAACCTTGAGTCACGCCACGAGTAAAGATACTCGAGCCATGCGTGCGAGGTAATATACCGACTTCTGAGCTCAATGGACGAATCTCATCGAGAGCGCGGCCGTCTGGTCGAGTTTGAGTAGCGACAATGCCTCGGCGGACGTCTTTGTGAAGTGCCATCGTAAATGCCTCATCGTACTCATCACGCAGCGCGTCATACTCTTCACCTACCGTTGCTGCCATGTCTTCGTGGAATGCCCAGCGAAGTTCATTGATCATTTCGTTGCGTTCAGGATATGGTTTTTGCAGTTTCTCACCGAGTTTTTCGTGTGCCCACGCATCGACTGCTGATTGAATTGCTTCATTTGGCAATACTAATTCATATTCAAATGCAGCTTTGGCAACCTTCTGGGCAAGTTCTTTTTGCAACGCAATTGCGGGCTGCATTGCCGTATGCGCCCAAGCAATCGCTTCGATAATAATCTCTTCGTCGACTTCATTTGCACCAGCTTCGACCATTACTACCCCACCTTCGATGCCAGCGACAACGAGGTCGAGGTCGGACACTTCGCGTTCCTCTGGACTCAAAAACGCTTTGAATTCGCCGTTGACACGGCCAACACGAAGTCCAGCCACTGGACCGTCAAACGGTGCACCACTGATACTCAGTGCGGCACTCGCTGCCATCATACCAACCATATCAGGGCGAAATGCTGGATCCATCGAAAGAACGCTTGCAACTACTTGGACTTCAGCACGGAAGCCTTTTGGAAATAGCGGACGAATTGGGCGATCAATGATGCGTCCAATTAAAATAGCTTCGTCACTTGGACGACCTTCACGTTTGATAAAACGACTACCGCTAATTTTTCCAGCTGCATACATTTTTTCTTCATAGTCAACTGATAGTGGAAAATAGTCTAATTTTACTGGTCTTGTACCAATCTGAGTGGTACCAAGCACGACAGTGTCACCGTACTTTACGAGCACGCTTGCCGTGGTGCGAAAACCAATTCGATTAACTTCTAGTGTGAGCTGTTTTCCGCATAGATCGGTACTGACAGAGATTATCTCTTTGCCGTTTGGGTTGATAGTACTCATTATATGAGTCTCCTTTCATTGTAAGCGGAAAGTAACAGGGGTGAAAATTACTATACTTTCGTATGAAATTCTCGTCTCTATCACTATCCACTTGGTTACACTCCTTAGTATACCTTGCCCGGAAGAAAAACTAAACTTGCCGTACGTAACTTTACATGGTATCGTTCGCACATACTTTGCGAGCAACACAACATTTAGCGCGTACTCACAACTAAAAATGAGAATGAGTATGCGTATAACAATTGGATTGGTAGTGCTAGCTGTGCTAGTTGTGGTGTCTCCACTAAGTGGTATTGCTTCTGCTGCAACCACGGTCACCATCAAAGACATTGCAGCACAGGCCGGCGTATCAGGAACCACAGAGACGCGTGATGCTAGTACTGTTGACTACAATAATGACGGGCTTGAAGACGTCTACATTGGTCAACACGATCAAGGTAGCAAACTCATGCGCAACAATGGCGACGGTACGTATACGCAAGTCGCAAACGCAACCTGGACACGCTTTAATACAAATAAAAAAATAGTCGACCGTCACCAATGTGCGTAAGCAGACTTTGATAAAAACGGCTTTGTCGACGCATACTGCGCAGCTGGTCGTGGCACCAACAACGCAACAAAAATCGGTCGCGGCAGCGAACTATGGTTGCAAAATAAGCCTGGTGTGTTTACGAACGTCGCCGATAGTTGGAATGTCAGCGACGTCTGTGCTCGCACACAAACTGCAGCTATCATTGATGCAAATCACGATGGCTATCCTGATGTCATGGTCGGTAATACTGCCTCACGAGTTGATCCGACTGATCCTTGCGACAATCCCGCAAATGGCTTTACGAACAAATTCAACAAATTATATATTAACCACGGAGGGACACGTCTCGTTGATGAGTCTGACACCTATAACCTCGGTAGTATGAACGCAGGCATTTCGGGTATTGAAGTTGCGGATGTGAATCATGATGGCTGGCAGGATTTTTTGTACGTTGGTGACGGAATGACACGTCTGTACATCAATACCCACGGTAGCTTTACTGACGTTACTGCACAAATGGTAATCGATCCTTTATTGGTTGCCGCACATTTTGCAGATATCAATCATGATGGTTGGCAAGATATTATAGGCGTCACAGCCACATCTGCACGAAGCTATATCAACCGTACTGGTGCGTTCACCACCAGTCAGCAAGTTGCTGCGACCACGAAAAGCATACCCTTTCATGCAGTCGCAGTGGGTGATTTCAATGGCGATGGTGCCGATGATATCTACCTACTCCGTGCTCAGTCAAAAGCCAATCCAGATGACTGGTTGTTGCTAGAAGATCCAGCAAAATTCCTAAATTTTTCACAGCTCACCGCTCCTTCGGCGGCTGGCTATGGTGATAGTGTTTTTGCACTTCATCCAGATACCAGCGGCCGCGCAAACTTCCTCGTCTTGAACGGCCGAGCTATCCCTGGTCCTATTCAGCTGTTAAGCAGCTCTAAATAACCTTAGCTCCGGTCAAAACAAACATTGCCTGATTTGTGCTGAGTAAATGATACTCCATCGGAATAACCTGATGCTCCACCAAATAGTGACTGTACCGAGCTGTCAGTGCTGTTTGTGGATGTATCGGTGCGGAATGTCGCGCACAGTTGATAACTCGCTAAGGGAGTAGAGATAGGATAATAGTCCATGTACGGGTCACTCCCCCCTGATTGACCCACCTGAGTTTGGACTTTCATAAGCTCACTGTTGTTTCCGAATGAATCCGTCTTTTTTACGGTATACGTATAGTTTTGTAGACGATCTTTGACACTTGTTGTTGGATCATCAAACGTTACATCGGATAACTTAGCTGGTAGTTGGCCTGTGTGACTGGCTTTGTACGACGAAACAGCAGCTTGCACAAGTGATAAATCACTTGAAATCTTTGCATCGTAGCGCTGGTCTGTTTTCGTACCAATCGGGAAAATTGCAGTTAGTACGACAAGAACTACAGCTAACACCACTACGATGACTGCTGGAAGCCACGATCGACTTCGGCCCTTTGCAAGCTTTTCCTGCCATAACAACAAACCAATCCACAATAAGACGTGTAAACCGCCCAGGAGCTGTACTGCTACTTCATAGCCTTTAAACTCGTCAGCCAATGTCAGTTGTGCGATCGGGATATACAAAAAACTCGCTAAAATACCTGCTGCCGTAACGAGTAGGCTGCCTGAAAATAGGCCATATACAACGTGATAATTCCGCCAATCATGTCTATCGACGGTTTCACGTGAAACACACCGTGCTACGTACTGATATGCGACAAAGTACAGCACGCCAAAAACAATCATACTCGACATCAATGATATATAGAGCGGAGCCAGATCAAAAGAAAATAGTGAGGCTTCAGTCTTTTTAGGACTGAGCCATTCACCAAGTAATACATAGCCGAGCCACGCACCCGACGACAACAGGACAACGGCTGATAGTAACGACGTGATATACGCTGCAAAAAATCGCTTTGCTGTTGCTGGCTCGGATGACGTTTGCGGCGAGGCATCTGCAACTGGTGCTGAGATTACCTCAGCTGGACGCTCGGTAAATGATGGCTGCTTAGGTGTACTAAATGGATCTTGAGCTGATTGCTCGGTGATTTCTGGAGTCGCTGGCATAGATTCTACTTCTTCGACAGATGGCTGGGTTGATTCTGATGTCAATTGCGGCTCTTGTTTAGGCTCGTCCATATGGGGTTTCTCGCTTGTGGTTGATTGTTACTGCCACGATAGCATATTCTCTTGCGTTATAAAGTGTGTATAGTTAATACAATGAACATAGAATTACTCATCTCTTCTTCAGAAGTTGAGCAGCGCATCAGTCAAATGGCCGACAGCATTCTAACGGATTATCTGAATCCTTCGCCGTTATTCGTGGCGCTGCTGCGCGGTGCTGCACCATTCGCCAGTAAGCTGATGTTTGCACTAACAGAGAAAGCACCTGACTTTCACCCTGAAATTGATTACATGATGATCAGTACGTACGGAACCGATCGCCAAGCTGGTAAGCCACAAATTGTCACCGATCTTGCTCCTTCTACTGTACTAGCTGGCCGCGACGTCATCGTACTCGACGACGTACTCGACAAAGGCATAACTGCGCAGTTTGTCACTGACTATTTACTTTCCAATGGTGCAAGATCGGTTGATATTGCGGTACTAGCTATCAAAGACACTGAACGATTTTTTCCAGTCACACCGCGCTATCATTGCTTCAAAGTCGATGATGTGTGGCTAGTTGGTATGGGAATGGACGATCACGCGACAACTAAAGAAGCGTATCGTTGGCGCAGTGATATAGCTAAGATTATCTAGCCAATATCGCGCCTGCGAAACTCGATGTAGCCCGCTAAAACGACCACACTACATATCGCAGCAAGAACTACGACATTATGCAGCGCAAGCGTACCGCGAGCTGCGTCAATCGCTGGGAAATAATGTAATAATGATAGTTTCTCAAACCTTCCAAGCCACTCAACAGCTTGACCAAATGTTGAGAGTACAAAACTGCCAATAATTACTACGATACCTATGCCGGTTGCTATACTTCGTTTACCGAATATCATTCCAGCGCTAAAAGTAATCGATCCATACGTTATCATGAGTAGCCATGTCATCATGAGTAGTCGCAAACTCGCTTCACTACTGAGTGAAGCAGCGCTACCGATAAATGGTAAGGTGGCGTATATGCCGATTGCCGTGCCAAGTGTAGCAACAAAAGTAATAGTTATCATGGCGAGCCATTTTTGTAGAAATACTTTGGTGCGGCTAATTGGAAGGGCGAGTAGGGTTCGAAGCTCACCTGATTCTTCTTCTGCAGTACTCAGTCCAAGACCTAAGATAATTGACATAATACCAGCTATCAACGGCATACGAATATCAAACAGTTGAGAAGCGATGTATGATGGAAAATCTTTAAGATACAGTAAATTTCCAATTAGCCCACTAAATGCTTTTGGCATGCTGGCTACAAGATTATCAAGGGCACCTGTTTGGTGCATTGCTGGATAAAAACTGGTCAGCAAAGCAGCTAACACACCAAATGCAATTGTCCACCCAATCATGAACCATCGTTTATCATACAACGCCTTGCTATAGACAGAGCGAATCATACTACGTTCTCCTTTGGTTCATACATTGATCGAAATGCTCCTTCAAGATTGTATTCGCTCACCTCAATATCTACCACTAACTTTAGCGCCGCTAGCCAGCGCTGCAACTCAGCTATTGTGCCGGTAAAAACAAACGATACTGTCAAAAGCCCATCAGCCGTGGAGCGAACGACCTCCGTTGCATCCTTTGGTGGTAGGACTGATGCGCTGCGTGACACAATGCGCACTGTTTTACCACTTCGCTTAAGTAATGTTTGTGCTGAAATATCTTCGATAATCGTGCCTTCACGCATCAGAATGACCCTCGAGCAGACGTCGGCGACTTCTTCAAGGTAGTGCGATGACATAAAAATAGTTGTGCCTACTTTTTGTTCGTCTCGTAGTATCTCAAGAAACACCGCTTGCATCACGGGATCTAGTCCGCTCGTCGGTTCGTCGAAAATGAGTAATTCTGGGCTAGTGACAAATGCTGCAATTAAGGCGATTTTTTGCTTATTTCCTCGGGAGAGTGTGCTGATTTTTTTATCAAGCTGTGGCGAGAATTTTGAGCAGAGCATATTAAATCGTTCGCGGTAATCCTCACTCGACTGACTCAACACAAAATTAATATACTGTTTGCCCGTTAGTTTTGGCGGAAGCTGCATATCTCCTGCCGCATAACCTACCCGACGATGTGATTGATGCGCATTCTTTAATGAAAGATGTTGACCAAACAACGCCACGGATCCAGCTGAGGGTGCAATAAAACCAAGTACAGTGCCTATGGTAGTCGTCTTGCCCGCCCCATTTGCGCCGACAAAACCAACTATCTCGCCTGCAGAAACCGAAAAAGAAACGTTGTGCAGTACCTGCTGTTTACCAAAATATTTGTTGACGTTTTTTACCGAAATAATAAGAGGCATATTGCTCATGCCTCTTATTGTACTCCTAGTGTTTGTGGTTAGTATTTACTGACTGCGCCTGTTTTTTCATCAATATCAATTACCAGACTTACATCTGACACCTCTGCTGGTTGAAATGATGTTTTGTTTTTATCAGCTGTCACAATTGCATTAATTTGTATCATGTCACCAACCGCTAAGGCAGTATTATTTACAGAGTTAGCAGCATAATTCGCCACCGTACCAGCAGGTAACGTTACTTCAATACTACGATTAGAGGAAGTCAAGAATACAATGGTATCGCCGTTGAGTGATGAGATTCTACCCTCATACTCTGCTACTCTAGCGGATGCAGGTAGATCAGTTCGGTAAAATACCATATTACTCGCTACATGTGAGAGGCATGTTTCTGATGGGTTATTAAGACACTCACTGCGATACGCAATGCTTGCACCTAGCGAAGTATAGTCTTCGATCGGTAACGATACCGCTATAATTGATTGCGCTTTATAACTATCAATTAGACCGCTCTTACCCGTATAACCATGTGACACAACATAGATGGTGGTGCCTGCTTTTATATCTTTTGCAGTTACTTGAATTCCGTCTTTAATGTAAAGAGTTTTGTTATCAATAGCTACTGTATGCGCAGGGACAACTCCAGTACATTCTGGTGGTGTAATAGTATCAGTGATATGAGTAGGCATTGTCGTTACACAAGGTTCAACTATATACCCTTCATTACGATTATCTAGTTTTGGTAATCCGCTCATATATGCTTCTATGGCATTAAATTCACATTGTGCCTGGAGGTGACGCTTGATCGCTTCAGGGCTGAGGCTAGTATTAAGTTTTGTCTCAATGACCATCTTTTCTTGCGGGACATTTGTACAGTTTTGTAATGCAACCATCGTTCTTGTGTGTCCATCGGCACCATCTGTTTGTTGACCGACATTGATGTGTACTGGCTTCCAGAGATACGTGTACGCTGCATACGTCGTACCTCCGATGAATGCTATTGCTGCCGCGATAATGACGACTGCCAGCGGTACGGGTAGTGCTCTAAACTTTGACATGAATGATCCTTTCTTTTGTTGGTGATCACTCTCTATACGCAAACTGTTCGATAATATTTCAGAACGGGGTGGTAGAGCTTGCATAACCCTGGCAACAAAATACTCGTCGTACATTGTCGTATCAATAGTAGCTATTAATAATTGCTCGATAGTCGGTCGTTTCATGATAACTCCTTTCGTAGCTGTAATTTAGCTCGTCGCATCCACGTACCAACAGTTGCTTGAGGGACGCTCAGTTCACGGGCAATCGCAGCATAGGATTTACCTTCCCAAAAATACGCTTCTACTACCTTACGGTACTCCGGTGGTGTTAATTCCAAGACGGCCTTATGCAATGACTCCTTTTCGTCATACTCAATCTCACATGGCATAGTTTTTTCTGCGATGAGCTCTATCTCATCAACGGTCACGTATCGATGAGTTTTACGCAATCTATCAAGCGCTTTATTGGTAGCAATTCGATAAAGCCACGTCGAAAACCGAGCTTTGTCTGGTTCGTAATCCGCAAGTTTGAGATACGCCTGACAAAATGCGTCTTGTGCGGTATCCTCTGCTTCTTGATAATCATGCAGCAATTGATCGCAGTGGATCACCAGGCCACGATGATACCGCTCTACCAAGGGCTGAAAACCCTGCTTGTCGCCTGCAAGTACGCGTTGTATGTATATTTGTTCATCCATCATGCTAATTGTACGTACAAATACTGTAATTATTTCAAATGAAACAAAAAAACCTCCGCTATTTGCGGAGGCCTAGTTTTGCGACAGTTGCTTTGTATGCTTCAAAGTCTTTGTTCTCAAGATACTTGAGGAGGCGTTTTCGCCGTCCTACCATCTGAATTAGACCGCGACGAGCCATGTGGTCGTGCTTGTTGGTCTTGAGATGTTCAGTCACCTCTTTGATACGAGTCGTGAGAACAGACGCCTGAGCTTGTGGGCTCCCAACGTCATTCTTCGCAACCTGAGTCAAAGCAATTGCCTTAGCTTTGTTATCTTTAGTAATCATAGTTTGTAATTGTACCAGAGGTACCTCTATTGGTCAACTAGCCCACGATATGACAAATGAAAATGTTTGCGTCTCGCCTGGAATAAGAACATGTGCTGGACGAGAACTATCAAAATCACCGCCATCGAGCGTTGGTTCGATGCAGATAAAGTGATCACCCTCTGTCCATACCGCCCACTTCGTCATGTTTCCAGCGCTGAGCATTAGCTCTCGATCACCTATACTGACGCTCATGTTATCAGCGGTAACAAACTGTGCGTTCGAAAATGCAGTTAACTCAATCATTTGCCCATTGATACGAACTGTTTCATTTTCACCCACTGCGAAATACGGATGAAACCCTGGGCTCAGCGGCAGCGCATCTGAAGAATCATTTCTGACAGTCAATGTTGTCGTGAGACTCGTTTCACCGACGAGGTAATGAAGCTGCGCGCACATATCAGCATACTCTTCGAATGCTTCATCGAGCCGGGTCGGATGATCGAGCGTAAAAACCTGCGCACCGTCGTTAATCGTGCGCTTCCACGGCAGATTACGGCCAAAGCCATGTTGCTTGAATTCGCCAGCCGCGTCAGGTCCAAAATTTGGTAGACACACGTGCATGCCACCTCTATTCTTGCCATTGATGGCCCGTTTGCCAAACAATATCGGCCTTCCATCCGCATCTTCGAGCTCTGTTACCCAAGCGCCCTCGTCAGCAACGACTAGCTCAGGAAGTCGTGGTTGTGGATCGTTATCTACTATTCGCTCCCTCATGGTTTATCCTCCTATTTTTGGTGAACTAATAATGTCGACAACTGTGCGTGCATCCTCGATATGCCACTCGCCGATCGTCAGCCGGCGCAGATCGCGGCAGTACGCACCAACACCGAGTGCTTGTCCGATATCCTCGGCAAGTGTGCGTATATAGGTACCGCTCGACACGTGCGTGCGAATTCGCAGCTCCGGGTATTCATACGAAAGCAGTTCAATCGAATAAATCGTAACAGTGCGCGCTGGAATAACTACTTCCTTACCAGCACGTGCTAAATCATAGGCGCGCTTCCCGTCGATTTTGATAGCTGAATACGCCGGTGGTGTTTGGGTAATCGTTCCTTCAAATTGCAACAATGTTTCTCTGATTTGCTGCTCAGTCGGTATAGAGCCCGGCAATGAATCGCTCTTTACATATGGCGAAACGTCACCTTCTGGATCTCCAGTTGTGCTGACGCTGCCAAGCAGTACGGTCGCTTCGTATGTTTTATCAAGCTTCAAAAAAGTTTCGGCTTGTCTTGTGCCTTCACCAAATAGGAGGACAAGTAACCCTGTTGCAAATGGATCGAGCGTGCCAGCATGACCAACTTTGAGTTGTCGTTTAGTCGGCGTTATTCCCTGAGCGCGGTAGGTAGCTTTTAATTGGCCGCGAAGTTTCGCAACCACATCGAAGCTTGTCCAGCCAGCTGGTTTGTCGACAAGCAGTATAGTTTTCATAAGATCCATTAGGTGTATTATACTTGAGCCCATGAAGAAAGTAATTTTTGCTATTTTTGCGCATCCCGATGACGAAGCCTTTGGTCCTAGCCCTACGTTGTTAAGTGAGGTTTTAAATGGAAATGAGGTTCATCTCATTACCCTGACTCTAGGGCAAGCCGGCATGAATCCCGACAACGTTGGTGATCTTGCGAGTTTGAGACGTCGAGAGTGGCATGCAGCTGGCAAACTAATTGGCGCAAAATCGATGCATGAGCTCGGGTACGACGACGGCTGTTTATGTAATATGAAGATGATTGATGCAGCTGAAAAAATTCAAAACATAGTGACAACGCAGACGAAAAATTCCTCTGCTATTGAAATAGAATTTATGACAAATGACCTCAACGGTATCACTGGCCATATTGACCATATTGTTGCTGGACGAGCTGCCTGTTTAGCGTTTTATCGTCTGAAGCAACATGACAATCGTATTACGCGTATTAGATTTGCCTGCGTGCCAAAACAACAATTTCCTGACGTGAACACCGAGTGGCTGTTTATGGAAGCAGGACGAACTACCGATGAAATAGACGAGATAGTCGATGCACGTGAGCACCGCGAAAAAATTATTGAGATAATGCGCTGCCATGATTCTCAACGCTCAGATCTGGAATATCACCTGAATACCAGAGGAGAGCAAATTGGGTTGAATTATTTCATCGTGAAATCTTAGTGCTGACCGGGAATCTTGAACTGACCCGGGTCATTGGAGACTGGTGCAGTTGGAGCAGGTATCTCAGGTAAAATATCACCTAACTGGTCTGGATGCTGCGGTGGGAAAACGGCAGCGTGCTCAATAGGATTTGCTGGCGGTGGAGGTGGCGGCAGCGTCGTAAAATCAGGCAAAGGCGGCAACGATGATTCATTGTCTTGGAAAGAATTGATTGCTGGTGCTGCAGGCGACGAATCTTCCGCTGCCGTAAAGACACTTGGCACTTGGAAACTCGAGGCGCTTCCGAGAGGAGTGATCGTTGGCTCACTCGGCACAGCTTCAAACGCCGCGGCAACAGCGTCACGAGCTTCTTCGTGTGGCTGGCGCGTTGCAGCATCGAGCTCAGCTAATGTCTGCGCATGCGACGGGGGGTTGATCGTACCGGCGTTCATCGTCGGAAGCGGTGGTAAACTCGAAAAGTCCATTGCGGTTGGCGCCGATTGATTTGTCGTGGAAGCCCCAAACGCTGGATCACCAAACGTCGGTGGCTCTGAAACTTGTTCTGATCCATGATGCAAGATCGTATGGTTTTGAGAGCTCATTTCTTCTCGTCGCTTTTCTTCTTCGGCTTCTTGAGCGGTTGCACTCAGTGTTCCGCCCATTGTAGGCTCATAACTTGGCATTGGGATCTCATTGCTCGGCAGTGTGACTGGCGTTGGCATAATGGCTTCTACCGGTTCTCCAGCCTGCTCAGCCGCTTGTTCAACATCGGCACTTGCAGCGGCAAGGTCGTTTTGAAGGTCTGCAACTGAGGGCGTATTGACCACAGTAGCCGGAGCCACGGAATCAAGTTGCTCAGCAAGCGCATCTTCGGCTTCTTCGGTCGCTTCCTCAGCATTTTGCTGTTCGACTTGTTCCGATACTTGGTCAAGATCACCGCTAAATTCGTGAGAGATAGCTAGTGATCCATCATTTGGGTTCTCTGCTGGCGTGTCTTGAGAAGATTCTTCATCAGCATTTTTCGTCGCTGTATTAGTACGGTCAAGTTTTGTTGAGGCACCTTCTGCAAGGTCCTTCGTACCGTCTCTGTGTTCTGAGCTATCACTTATCGCGTCATTGTCCGATACGGTACCACCACTTATCGCGTTTTCTTCTTGCAGTTTCGCTGCAATCAGTTGCTGATTTGCGCCCGCAGCCATTAGTTGTGCAGCCATAGTCATAACTTTGCTTGTCGTGTGGTTATTGCTAAAACGATCGGTAGCAGCAACGATGCCGGTTAAGAGTGCGGTTGAGACTTGCTCATCGAGTAGTGGCTTATCAGTTTTAATAGCCTCCGACAGACTCACTAACATTTCGCTAATACTGCTAGCGGAAGGCTCACTCCAGTCAATTGAGCCAAGCTTACTGACTTGCTCGCCGCAACTAAATGTTGCGACCGTGGCATCATGCAAAATACGACCGTGAGCTTCGAGCGCGGTATCGAGGTTTGCTTCATCGCGTACACCAAGTGCCAGCACAAGCTCGACGTTGTAATCTCCTTGTGAAAAATCAAGATCATTTTGGGAAATCGTAGTACGGTATGGTGTAATGAAAATTTTGACAACATCACCTTCAACTTTGTAGCGAAGATGATCGGCTTTTTCTTTGTCGAGCGCTATTATAAAGTCCCGCAAAGAATCGACGGTGTGTTCGAACGTTTTTGTTGGCTCTAGGAATGAAATAGCAGGTGGAATGTCACCGCTTACTACAGCCGTGGCGTGCTTTTTGATATTATTAAGCATGATAGTCAATCCGAGCGCCGCCGATAATTCGTCGACTGACGGATTAGTACTGACAGTCACCAAAATATTTGAGCTGTCTTTGATTCGCTCAACGATTTGTTGCTTTGCGCCTGTAGCATCGTTCATATTTTTGTTGTTTCCTAGGGTTTTGATGTTTGCTTGAGTTTGACAACACTATACCATAAGTGTTTTACAGGCGTCAATGAAATTCATTTGGTTTACTCTCTCCCCTTTACAGATGCGCCCTTTTCCTCTATAATTCACCCTTGATTGTATAAGTAATCTAAGAGACAAAGGAAATATCAGTGCCAATCATCAAATCTGCCATAAAACGCGTTAAACAAGCTACCGTACGCCGAGAGCGTAATGTCGGTATCAAGCGCGATATCAAGCTTGCGATGAAAGAATTCCAAGCGAATCCATCTAGCGAAACGCTCAGTAAAGTTCACTCTGAACTCGACAAAGCTCTCAAAAAGAATTTGCTCGAGAAAAACACCGTTGCTCGCCGAAAATCTTCGGTTAGTAAAATGGCAAAAGAAGCCGGCGTCAAGCTCGCGGCGAGCAAAAAACCAGTCGCAAAAGCTGCTCCAAAAGCAACTGCTGCGAAAGGACCTGCTGCAAAAAAAGTTGTTACTGAAAAACCGGTTACCGCAAAGAAGCCAGCTGCAAAAAAACCTGCAGCGAAAAAATAATTACACAAATTGTTTTGATAGCTCGCCCTACTGGCGAGCTATTTTTTGTAAAAAACTAGCAACAATGAGCCATGGATCGATCGCAATTGATTTCATTTGCACATCTGTCGCAGCTGCATCTTGTAGCATAGAACGGATTTGAGACATACTCATGCGTGCTGCATATGGCTCTAATTTAGCTAGCACATACGGCGATGCAGCAATATCACGTGCAACGTTTTGCGTCGAGGCTCCGCCTGACGCTACGAGTGCACTGAGTTGCAAAAGCTGAGAACTCAGTAACCCAAAAACGCGAAATGGATCTTGGGAGCTCGTCACCTGCGCCAGCTGCTGCTCAAGTGCTGTCATATCACCGCGAAGCGCTGTTTCAAACAGTGCAAATACATTGTCGTCAGGCGCCGCGTCAATAACAGTCGAGATGATTGATTCATCGATGGGACCAGCAAGTGATAATTTTTCGATTGCATGATGCAGCTGCCACTGATCAACTCCAACTCGTTGCACTACGAGCGCCGACTGTTTCTCGGTCAAGCTAACACCTTTACTCGCTGCGTACTCACTCACCCATGTGACAGCTTCGCGGATATTATAGGTTGTCCACGGTGTAAATTCCTGGATGGTAGCGATTGTACGCAGTGCCTTATAGCCGCGACTGCGTTTATCAAGCGTCGGTTCAATCAATACTATCGTAGTATCATCAGATACAGTATCTATTTTGTCTGCAAGGGTATCCCAGAGTGGCTTATTCTCTGACAACTGGCGAATGATTACAAACCGTCGACTGGCAAATAAGGTCTGCCCGTTAAGAATATCAGCTAAACCTGCAGCGTCCAGATGATCGCCGTCAACTCGTTCCACATCGCCATCAAATTCCGCGATAAGCGTCGTCACAGCTTGGCTGCGCATGAAATCATTCTCGCCCGTCAATACTCGTATCATCTCGTACTATTGTACCTGACAGACAGGACAAATATGCGTACCCCGACCTGCTACACGTAGTTTCTCGATCACTACCTCTTCATGACGTGGACAGGTCAATCCTTCTCGGCGGAAGACTCGTGCGAAATCGATATAACTACCTCGCTTCCCTTCTGCATTCACATAATTTCGATCAGTAGAGCCGCCTTTTTCGATAGAAAGCGTCAATACGTATTTCAGTTCTTGAAGAAGAGTTGCAAGTTGCGCATCAGTGACATCACGTACTCTCGTCGCTGGGTGGATTTTCGCTCCCCACAACCCTTCATCGGCGTAAATATTGCCGATGCCTGCGAGTACTGTTTGATCAAGAATTGCTGCTTTTATCGTCGTGCCGTTACGGCGCCGAACGCGTTCGGTGAAGATTGTCGCAGTAAAGCTATCTTCGAGTGGTTCGGGCCCCACCTTCTTCATAAAATCTATCATTGGTATTTCTATGGTTGGATATAGTTTCATCCAGCCAAATTTACGTTGATCGTTGAAATACATATGAGACGTATCACTAAATTCGATTGTTACCCGCGTCGAACGATCTGGCAGCTCGCCAATGAGTGAATCGTTTGGATGACCCGCTCCAAAAACTTGCTGACCACGATAGACAATTTGGCCTGTCATTTTTAGATGAATCACTAAACTGTACTTACTCGATAAATCAATCATCAGAACTTTTGCACGTCGGCGCACGTCTATGATTGAAGCTCCTATCAAAAATTGGTCAACGTCGCTTGGCGCGTTGGGGAAACTTTTTTGCGTATCAAAACGAACGGATGCTACCGTTTTTGAGACAATAAGATCCAGTAAACCACGGCGCACCGTTTCTACTTCAGGAAGTTCAGGCATAGTACTAGTATACCGTTTCTATCAGCCTAAAGACTAGCGAACAAGTGCAACTCTATAACCACCCGAATCGCATGATATCAATGCACGAGGTCGGCCGAATTGATCTATGGTTAGCTGTAAGTCATTTGCTGCAGTAATAACACTCTTTAAGTTCGGATCAGTCTGTTCATGCCAGACTACAGAAGACGCTGGACTAGAGAAGGCATTCGTTGACCACCAAACACCAGCTGTAACGCCAGACAAAGCATTACGCATAATCATGACCGCATCAGCTTGTGAGCCGTTACTATAATTTTGACTTGCAGCAGGACCAGGTGCACTTCCCCAATTTATGGCGTTACCATTACCATCTTTTGAGGTATAGAGTAATTCAATTACCGGAGATGCAGATTTAGCGTCGTTAATTCGAACGGGACCATTATCACTTTGATATATTAGTCTATCGAGATTTGTCGAGTCTTGGATAAGGGATGATGCCGCATCGACAATAGAGCTGGCATACGGATTAATAGGCGGTGTGAATACTGTTGGCGCTCCAGGGATAGTCGACCACGTAACTCCATAGTCAGATGATCGCATGATAGCACCCCCGGGTGTAGTTGCATAAATCCACCCTTTTCGCCCATCAGGTCCTCCGGTTGCATTAACCCCGAGCGATCCAACAACAAATCGAACTCGAGATTGTTGATTGAAACCCGTAACTCCATTACATGCAGTCCAATCAACAACAAGATTGTTATTTAATGATGTATCAGCTGTAAATAGTCCGTTTGGTACATTTGGGAATCTTCCTACTCCTATGAAGAGGCCACCGGGCGCAATAGTTGCACCGCCACTGTTATATTGCTGGCTGCGAGAATATAGCATGACAAAATCATTAGCGTTTGCCGCTGCCCACGGACCAGATATATAATTTGCGGGTAGGAAAAAACCTGTAACCCCCACTACGCGCCCACTTCCGCCAGGTGGCTGTCCCGACGCACCACTGGACGGAAACATGTGCCAAGGGTTAGTGCCACTCGGGTCAGTATACGTTGCATACCCTAGCGAGCCACTGCTATCGGCTAGGATATTATTACCACATCCAAGCATCATCACACCGTGGTCGCGCTCACCTTGCATGGCAAAAATACCATGCGCACCAGCAACAGAAACTTGTTTTGGCATACGATTATACATGTAGTCATCAGTTGAATTTTGTCGTCGCCACCACAACACATCCCAGTCGGTATCTCCGCCATATAGTACATTTCGCACAGGATCTTTACCGATTGAGTGGCCTTGACTACCATTTATTCCAAAACTGAAAATGCGTAATTGCCCAACAGTTCCTTTCGAAGAACTTGTCGTATTGATATCTGCGCCCCAAATGCACGTACGCCCAAAGCACAAGAACCGGTCGGTATTCGGTGCAATGTTGGGTATATACATAAATGTGCCGATATCAAATGTAGCACCGTTTGGACGAAATTGAGGGTTTACTTGCAGAGCATAATGAATGTCGCCTGAATTATCACCTACCACATTCATCAAAAAGCCTGTATCAATAGCTTGCCAAGTCTTACCGCCATCTATAGTACGGTACATATGATTTGCCATTGACACGTCAGCTGCTGGAGATAAACCCGCATAGACTACCGCAGGGCCACTAGCCATCTTTTTTACACATATTCCGCCTACCAATGATGTATTAGGAAATGTACCCCCAGTCCCGTCCCCATTCCAGTCATCGCATCCAGCTGTCAGTGGCCGGTTAGCTGGATAGCGTAAAATACCATTTTCGGTACCTGCGTATACAACGGTTATTCCATCCTCAACTGTTGCTACAATACGATCAACTCGACCTGGCGTAATGCGGCTTGTATTCGTTGAATTATCAATCCTTTTTAAATTAGTAATTGATGAATAACCATCAGCTCCCCACGTAACTTTATATAGCCCAGGAAGGGTTGGCACCCCATTCCAAGTTTCTCGAACCGCAATATATGTCACTAATGGGTCTTGTGGGTCAGCAGCAATCGAAGAACAAACACAATTTGGTAATACCGATGCTCCTACTGTAGGAGCACTGAGCGCGCCATTGTCGAGTAAGGCTGTTACACCGTTCGCCGATCCGACACGAATAATTTCCGATGAGCTAACATTCACTGCGTGAATAGTATTACCTACTGCACGAGGGTGGTTGCCGGTAACGTTTCCAAATATTGACCCATTCACCATCGCTTGTTTCCAATTATGACCACCGTCTTGTGAGAGACATAATCCACCTGTGACACCGCTAGGATTAGAACCAATGCCAAACTGCATATAAAGCCGTTTATCTACGCTTGGTGAGTATGCTACACCAATGCCATGTATCTGAGTGGTCAGTCCACCGTTAGATGGCTCCCATACGTCGCCAGCTATTCCACCAATACTAGCGTCCGACACGTTCCATCCAAATACATCACCACCAGTTATTACAGCGGTCTTGTCCGTTTGCGCCGGTTTGTCCCAAGCTGTATCAGCACAGTTACTAAATCCACCCGCCCATGCAGATGATGCAACAAATGAAAAATCTAAAGAATCTAAGTTAATACCTAGTCCAACTCTTGCTGCTCTAGCTAATTTTCGAGCTGCGATACTCATTATGTTTAATTATAAGCTATAAAGTTAAGAGTGGTGTGTTTCGTATCTATGAAATATATCATTTTACTAAGGTCTACAGGTATCTAATGCACTAAGATTTCCTTGCTGAAGGGTCTGTCCGCCCCTCAATCGTATATTGGGAGCCGGATGCGCAGCGCTATAGCTAACTGTGATATCTTGCACTTGTTTAACATTATCACTTATGTCTGGAAATGAACCGTCTGTGGAACCATCAAGCGTAACATATAGCCAAATAAACTGCGTATTAGTCACGTTACCAGCACACCCTCCTGATCCACTGACTTGTATACCTGGGTTAAGTGGTCCGAAGATGCCATTTGAACCTGCTGCTCGATACATGAAATCGGCAACTGGCTGGTTCAATAGGCCATTAAACGTGAGCTGAGTTACATTACTTGCGGTACCAAGATCAATGAGCTTGCTATAGTGGCTAACTCGCGATATCACATTCAGTAGTGCATATTGAGTATTATTAGTAACACTTGTAGCGCCAGCACCACCTGTCACGTATATATATCCGTTTGCAATTACCGTTGCTGCGTTAAAGCGTTTCACCGTCCCACCGACATCCGCCGTTTGCTGCCAGCCTCCTATTCCCCCACCGCTCAAAAGTGGGGCATACTGAACATCGTTATAAAATGTTCCATTAAATCCACCTACAATATAAACATATCCATTAGAGATACTTAGGCTTAACCCAGATCGAGGACCAACAAAGTTTTGCGAGGACTTCCATGTACCGACAGTACCATCACTATTTATAGGTGCATACTGTGTATCGTTAAGATAGTTATTCGTGCCCGTTCCTATGCCGCCGAGGATGTACAAGTAGCCGCCGGAGGCAAACGCCGCACCGTTGCTTCGAGCTATCGTTATTGATGTTGTTGGAGTCCACGAGCCGAGCGTTCCGTCGCTATTAATCGGCGCAAAATACACATCAGCTAAATAACCACTGTTATTTCCGCCAAGTATATACATATAGTTATTGTAAGCAACTGCGCTTTCTTTAAAATTTGCTTTAGGCAAGTTAGTTGTTGCCGCCCAAGGTCCCAAAGTGCCATCTACGTTCATTTTGGCATATTGAACAGTGTTACGAACACCGCCACCGCCAACATTATCATACCCACCGAGCATGTATAGATACCCATTGTATGCGGTAGCTGCAAACTGAGCATTTACAAAACTTAACGACGTAGTTGATGCCCATGTGCCAACTGAGCCATCATCATTAATTTTTGCGTACTGCACATCACCATAGACTACAGTGCTATTTTTATCATTACCTCCAAAAACATACAGATAGCCATTTGCTGCAACTGCTCCATGATTAGCGCGTGCAGTAGTAAAACTAGACCCTGCTTGCCACGCTCCTGGAGCACCACTACCTCCGTTGTTAATCGCTGTATAATAAGATGTGATCGAACGTACACCTGAGGCAGTACCACCGAGGCTATAAATATACCCGTTATAGGTCGTTACGGCTTGGTTTTTTAAAGTTTCGGGTAGACTTGTATTGTATTGCCACGCTGCCATCGTGCCATTCGTGTTTAACTTTGTATACTCTACTGTATTTGTGTCAGTGGTATTAGCACTATTTGTGTTACCACCTATGGCGAACATATAGCCATTCTGATAGACAGTCGTCGAACGAGCACGCCCAGTAGCAAGGCTAGAAGTATACGCAAATGATCCTAACGATGCATTTGCGTTAATACGTGCATATTCAACCGTCGTAAGTGGTACAGAAGATCCATCAGCGCCACCAATTGCATAAATATAACCGTTTACGGCTATGAGTTGAGTGTACGTTCGGGCTGTCTGCAGAGCAGTCGTAATAACCGTCCAACTACCGAGTGTATAGTCACTGTTTATTGGAGCATATTGAATTGTTGCTGATGCTGCCCCTCCGTTACCGACCATATAAATATATCCGTTGTAGCGAGTAGCCGACTGATTGCCTATTTGATTTGGCAGTGCAGTCGTTGTCTGCCACGTGTTGAGCGTACCGTTACTATTGATGGTAGTGTACTGAACTGTGGTTTGAGCACCAGATGATGCAGCCGGATACCCACCCAAGACGTATATCACGTTATTGTACAAAACTAGTCCGAACCCTCCAGTTGCTGCAAACAATGAGGTTGTGGCTGCCCATGATCCTAGTGTCCCATCAGCGTTGATAGGAGCGTAGATCACTTTGTTATCGTAATCACCTGCCGTCTGAGTAAAGCCACCAATTTGATAAATATATCCGTTATAGGCGACACTACCAGCGTTTGTTGTTCTCCTCGGGAATGTCGAGCTTACGGTACCGGGCGGGTTAGTTGTAGTATTCCATGTCGATGTAGTGCCAGCTGGATCAATTTTAGCGTATTGTACATCACCGTAATATGTTGGAGTCGACGTCTGACCGCCCATAATGTACAAATAGCCATTGTAGGCGACGGAACCCATATCAAACCTTCCAGCTGAGAGAGATGCAGTCGCAATCCATGTCCCAAGTGAGCCATTGGCATTGATCTGGGCATACTGCGTGTCAGACCAATCATTAGTAGCCCTGTTACCTCCTGTAATATACAAGTAGCCATTGTATACCATGACACCCAGATACGCCCGACTATTGGTAAAGCTTGCTGTTGCCATCCATGAACCAGTCGAACCGTCGCTGTGATATGTGCATACTGTACATCGCTAAAGTTTGTACCTGTTGCCCTACCACCTAAAACATATAAGTAACCATTGTATGAAATAAATCCATGTCCATACCTTGTCCCTGAAAAAACATTACTTGATGTTGTCCAACTCCCAAGAGTACCGTCAGCATTTATCATTGCATACTGCAAATCCCCATACGTGGTACCGCCGCTTCCGAGGCCTCCAGAAATATAGATATAACCGTTGGATGCCACAGCACCAATACTTTGCCTAGCGATATTAAAAGTACTGGTAGATGTCCAGTTTCCACCGATGCTACCATTGTTGTTTATGCGCGCGAATAACACAGCATTGGTTGTTCCACCGACTGTGTTTCCACCAACAATATACATGTAGCTGTTGTATGCAATCAGCCCAAAACGCGAGTATGAAGCAGGTAGGTTAGTTGCATTGGTCTGCCAGATTCCTAGACTTCCATTAGTAGTATTTATTGCAGCATACTGTATATCATTAAGATTAGAACTTGAACTATCCTGTCCACCTACTACGTATAAATAGCCGTTATAAGCAATACTATTTGTAGCATATCGAGCAGTCGTAAACGTATTCGTTGCGCTTACCCAACCTGAGTTTGTACTACCTCCAGTTAAACTGCCTTGCGTAATCTGTCCAGCATTGCTGAAATCGATATTCCCCTCATCATTACCAGTACGAAAATCGGTCGAACTGGTAATGATGACACTTGGATCAACTGTGATAGGCCCAGTTTGGCCATCTAAACCACTCGCAACAACACTCAGTGTCGCACCATCAAATTGAAATTTGCTCGATCCTATGATATTTCCCGCAACGTTTTTGACTATAGGGGCTGGGAGACCAAAAACAAGGTAGTTTTTTTCAGCATTCTCTCGTGCCGTCTCAACCATCTTACGATCTTTATCACTGCCATATTGCATGTCGCCGAACAAATTTGGATCACCGGCATAAACACCAATTGCTCCGTCACTATCGGGAATTATTTTCATTGCTAATGTTTTTGGCAAATTTACCTTGTACTGAAACGTCATGGTGTCTGAAGTAACTTTTGGAACAACAATATCTTCTTTGAGTCCGTTATTCTTCAATGTATAAATTGCTTGATTGCCGCCGGAGAGCGGAAATACAATATGGCCGTCAACGTTTCGACCATTTTGAGACGTAAACTTAGGACTCATCCCAAAACTCAGACCAGAGTTGATATCGTGATAGGTGACACCCTTGCTTGCATCAGTTGGCACATCAAGCGCATATAGACTTTTATTTTTATCATCGCCAGTAGCTGAACCGACTTGTGACTTGAGTTGTGCGGCTGGATTTGTGTCAGATGATTTCACTGCGTCTTTATTGAACTGATACGTTGCCGTCTGCGCGTCATACGTTAATTGCTTTGTTAACCGAGCATCGTTCTTACCTATGAGTTTTTGCGTATCGCCACTCAAAGCGTAGGCTCGAGCAGTTAGAATTTCGTTAACCGTAGGCGCGATGGCTGCAATAATTATTACCGCAGCCACGGCACCATTTGCCAGTCTCCACCTTAGACCATAACGATTGTCGTTGCGTTGCCACCACGCTTTGATACGGTGGATTGATCGACGTTGCAATAAATAGGCCCGTGCCAGTCGTGGATGGTTCTTTAGAATACTATACAGTCTGCGACGTATCGCAGAGTCATAGTTATGAATTAATCGTTGTATTTTTGGCATCACAATATGAAACTTTGACATTCATTAATCAGATTACTCTAGCATTACACCAGTGTCGTCTACCTTTTGTACCCACACTCACCTCTCTAAAATTCGGTGTTTTGCTACCACTATACTACCTCAAGAGACGGACTCTGCGCAATGCTTGTGCTTACTGCACAAAGAATTGTTATTTCGCTGTAGCAGTACCTTCAATTGCTTTAACAATTGAGCTGTCAGCTCGTAGATTTTCAAAAAATAATACTTGGTTGTTGCGAATCATCATTTCGGCATCTGGACCATGAATTTCTGTACCTAATTTGACCAGTTGTTGCGTGGTAGGCGAAGCAGTAGCTGAAGATTCACCCTTAAGATAATACACATCACTCAAGCGGACGTACGTGCCATTATCGCCGTGTAGTTTACCGTAGTACACTTGGCCATTCGTCAAAAAAACTGCTTGGTATTGGTTCTTTTTGACGAAACTACCGATGAAGCCGAAATGCCATGCAACAAGCAATCCAATTGCTACGACCACAAAAGCGCCCGCGAGTATGCCTACGGTTCGTCTCGGGCGTGTGCTCATACGCTTTGATGCATCTTTGGGAAGTGGCTGCGTGACGCGCTGAATGCCATCAACGGATCGTGCGGGAGGATTCGGTCGTACCGGTTGTTTATTCATGCGATCACTATGCCCCTTTCTCTACTATTGTTGTCATTATAGCATCCGGATTATTTTAGAACCTACTCCGATAACTAAAGCTTATTGTGCTAGCGCGTGCTAAATTGTTTTGTCCGGCTGCAACACGCACCTTAAACGTGACAGTGTCTCCAGCTGAAACTGTACAACTTCCGAGTGCCGTCGCAACCGTCGCAGACGACCAGGTAGCGTTTGCCGTGACCGCATTGCCTGTTGAACTACACGCCGTTGCAGTCGTGTCTGTATACATCGTAGCACTGACTACTTCGCTCGCGGTTGTTGTCCCCCATCCTAAAATTGATAGATTTGCTAGACTTCCCGACGAGTAATCACTTGGTATTTGATAGCGGACATAAATATCATAATCTTGCACGGTAGCCTGAGCGTTTGACCACTCGTAATAGCCTCGAGTTATGCCATTGCCACATACCGATGCGTTGATATTGAGTCGATCTGCACCTGAACAAAAACTCGCCGTCAGTGTCCCATTATTTCCTGAACCGTCGGCTGCCAATGTTGCACCCTCATACTCGGCAGTCAAACTAATTTGTTTGGTAGACCGCGCAGTGCCCGAACTAACTATTCCAGTAGCAGATAAAATAATATTATTCGTTGCATCACCGATTTGTACACTCCCCGACGAACTAACACTAAGGAGATTTGTGCCGCTAGCATTTTGTATATTTACCACATTTGCGGTTTGACTAGTCGCACCTTTGACGAGTAGTGCACTACTGCCGGCTGATGCACTTTGGACGGCTATATTTCCACTTTGTGGTGTAGTTGTACTCTGTACGAAACCACTACTGTCGATACCATCAAGTTGATCAGCATTAAACGCATACGCGCTTGTTGCTAGTTTGCTGCGAGCCGTCATAGGACCTTCGCTGTAGCTTGCGCAGGCAGTAGTGCTGCAAGTAGCAGTAGCTGGAGACGGGAGTTCAATTTCGAAATAAAGATTTTGATTCGTAAATATACTCGGCGGCAAGCTAGTCACATCACCAAGCTGGGTTGAAAAAAGACCATTTGTTACCTGGACTCGGTTAGCAACCTCTCTTACTTCGCTCCACTGCAAAGTTCCGGCAGTTGCAGCATCGTAAATTCTAAATGTCATGTTGTAGAGGCCGTCTGACATAGCTACACCACTAGAGTTGGTTAAACGCCCCTGAAAATTCATTTTATATGGCACTGTTTGAACGGCGTGTACAGGTGTAATAAGCAGGGTAGCCACTGAAACCACAGCAAAAACAGTGGCATATGCCAGAGTCTTTATATCGGAGATGAAGCTGAAAAACGACAACTCACCCCAGGGCTTGTTGCTCACCAAAATCCTCACTATCTGTCGTTATGATACCGCTCGCAGTACGTCAGTGAAGTACTACATGAATTATACGGTCAACAGAGAATAAACACAAACGGAACGAGGTGTATGCTAAGTAACTTTAAATTAATTTTACCGGTTTAGTCTACGCATGTTTATGTGCCCTTAAATGACGTCGCAAGACAAGTAATAGTATCGCCAATGCAAAAAGAATGCATGGCAAAAGCCAAGTCCAAATACCAGTCACAACAATCACCCATTTTTTGATGACACTACTTCCCGTGCTCACGCTCAGCCGGTAGATTCCGAGCCGATTACCTTCATACACAAAGCGCACTGAGCGGCTATTACCCGCAAAGACAAGTGGAGAGATAATAGTCTGCTGACCACCAAATAGTTGCAGAGCTGTTTTCACTTCAGGATAAAAGCCAGAAGATACGTTTACAGCTGCAGTATTTTTCACTTCGTACACCGCCGTTAGTGCACTACCGTACGTTATCAACGGCACATGCAATGCGGTGATCGCAGCCTTTCGCTCACCAGGTGTGTTGTTCACAATGGTAAAAAGGGTGCCAAGCCGAATAACTTCACGAGGGACTTCGGCTGATGGTTCTTTTGCAGAAACAAACAATGCCGCAAACACGTCTCCATTTGGTAGCATTGTACCATCAAGCTGGAATGCTAAGTGGATCGCTTCACCTGGTTTCAGGGAGAATTCCTTTAGATCAGGGCGAAGCCCCGCAGAAATAGCTGGGTCATCATAAAACGCAAGATTACCTTTTGAATCTACTTGTTTAAACGCTTGCACAGATGTTTCTAGTGTCAGCATTTCGGGCGTTGGATTACTGATGTCGATATAGCCATTTTTACGTTCATTTTTCTTAAGTGTATCCGTATAGAGTAACGGCTGCATTTTCAGTGAAATAGCACCCGCTGGCATCGATATTATGCTCGCACCAACCATGCTAATTATAAAAAAACCTAAGAGGTACGTTCGGAATGTAATCATGGGGTAGTGGTCGCTGTATAGGTGATCGTATTTGTATAATTACCAGGAGCTTGAGCCGCCCCCACGTCTGCACGAATGCGCATTGATACTACGTCGTTGGCTACACCAGTTGCACCAGTTCGAGTATAAAAACTGGTGGCGGAAGTCGGAAAAGCTGCGTAGGAGTTGCCGCTATTCCACTTTGCAGGAATTGATCCGGCAACAGTCGAACCAGTCAGCGTGAACCCTATGCCCTTAGTAGTGCCTTCCGACCATGTCAATGGGCTAGCAATAGTACCACTGATAGCTGGGATAGAGTTAGCACCGCTTTGTAGGTTATGATCCTGTGTAATTGTCAATCCATAGCCGCTTGCAGTTGTCCGCACAATGGCATCCGAATCACTCGTCATCGATATATTCGGTACAACCGTGCCCAAACTCATGCCAGACGGAATGCCAGCATTCTGCGCGTTATATTCTGCGGCAACTTCTGATGCTGTCAGTGCACGGGAAAAAAGCTTGACCTGGTCGATTGCCCCATTGAATGTCCTACCAAGACCTGGAAATGAACCGATTGAAAATGATCCTGTAGAATTTTGTAACGTGCTCGGCAATGTTCCTGTAACAGTGCTGGCGGTAGCTACACCGTCTATATAGATTTTTACCATAGAAGCTTGCGGCTGAGTGCCATCATACGTCATGACAACATGACGCCATGTACCAAATGTGTTCCAGGAATTTGCGACGGTATCAACGTAGTTATTACCAGGATCTGTTTGCGAAGTGGCCAAAAACACGCGTAAGTTATTGTTGGTACCAGTTTGTAATGCCCATGAACCAGATGATGAATAGTTCCAGTGAGTCGCGATAGCAACACTACTTGACCAACCAGGTTCTTTCACCCATGCCTCAACTGTCATTGCATTTCCCGAAGGCAGGTCGGCATTGTCAGCGATACGTACGCTACCACTTACATTCATATCGACTGCAGAGCCAATCTTGCCAGGAGTGTACCAAAGTGCATCGGATTGTAACATACCATCGTGCTGGTAGGTGCTCCCATCTGCAGTAGTCGTTCCAGTATTTTCGTCCAATGGATAATAGGCTTTAAGACCAGATGGTTGCACGGTTAACTGGATAGAAGGCGCTAAGGGCTCAAGCTGGGCAACATACCCCGCACCAAGTTTATAGCTGCCGCCACTTCCATTCCCAATTATGCTTTCTCCTCCACTAGATACGAGGCCGTAGCTGGTAGAAGAGCTTTGTCCACCGAAACTATTCGTGACACTTGCATCTACTGTATAGTTGGTACTTGTATAGCGCTCAGCAGATGCAGAAAAACTAATCAGAAAAACGAGCCCAGCAGTGACTGATATGCCTTGGAGCAGTACGCTTCGCCACACTTTTATCATAAGTAGTTTTATTATAGCACTCGTGTTGATCAGTTACTGGCGAATATATCACTAGGTCGATGCGACGACCGCCAGCAGCATGAGTACTAGCGCAATATACGGCAGCCAATTGCGCAGCGGGCGAAGTTTCTTAAATATCCAGTAATTAGTGATAGTTTGCGCAAAAACAAGCACAACCGTTGCTAACAAAAATAGTAGTATCCAAAATGTTCGTAGTATCAAACTAACATATTCAGAACGGCTGCGTCCTCCGAAGACATCGATCAGCGCAAACCTCGATGCGTCACTTGGCTTTGCGTTGGCTACTGAAGGTGTTGGATTAATTCGTTTCGTGGTGTCATCTGGCGTCTGAATAACAACACCAGCTTTTCCAAACGAATTCATTTCAGCAATTGTATTACCCGAAGCAGCCGGCACGCTGGTATCAGGAACGGCGGTACTTCCCTGCAGCGCTACGGTTACAACCACACGCTTACTCACGCTGCAGGCCCCATTAATGCCTTTGACTTCGATGGTATGCGTGCCATTACTCACCTCAACAGGTGCACTAAAATAATCTTGTCCCGTTCCGATGGCAACGGTCTGGTTATACACGTCATCGAGTCGGATATCGACTTGATTAACATCATGCACACTCCCAACAATTTGTAACGGGCTTGCTACTACTTGTGTACTTTCATTTGGTGAATCGATAACAATAGTTGGCTGTGACTCTGGACCACAGATAGTCGCGTTAACAGCCGTATCAGCAGCAACATCAGGCCCACGTTGGGCTACTAGCACCATGGCCCCAAGAAGTACAAGCGCTAGCTTGAATGGTAGATCACGTTTTGCTGTTAGCATGAGACCGCTGTGACTTCTTTCGTCTTCGTCTACGCTGCGTCAAATTGTATCCTACGCCAAGAAGAACGATTAACACAAGTAAAGCCATGAGCCACAGTGGTATCATCAGAACAACATGAGTTGTACTCGATTTCTTTCCAATAAATGCGTGCTCAATAGTAACCTTGTATAACCCAAAAGAATTACTGTTCGGCCAGTCAAAATGCATATTTCGTGTTGTTCCCGGTAGCACACTAATATCACGTTGTACAAAATATTTTTGATTGCCAAACATATCGCGTACGGTCAATGTTGTCGAATCAGTAAAATCGACATTGCCTGTATTTTTTACCTGCGAGCTTGTTTTGAGTGGGACTGCTGTTTGTAAGGGCAGAGCTTGTGTACCGAGCAATTCCCCAGCAAGTTGGTTGTTGCCGTTCACTGTCATGTAGAGAATACTCCCAACACGCTTTTGCCTGATCACAGATTGCGGGTCGCCCGCTTTTGGCTGGGTTTGTGCAAATATAACACCGTAACGGCCGCCGGAACTGGCATTTTTTGGAACAGAAATAGTGTAGGGCACTTTCAACGTCTTACCAGCATCAATTTCGTAACTCGATTTATCAAATTTTACCCACGAATATACGTCGGTCTGTTTGTTGATGACATCCCAAGACGGTTCATAGTCACTGTTTTTTACAGCATACGGACGAGCGTACAATACGAACGTATACGGCACACTCCCGTCATTAATAATTGTCAGAGTATCAGTGACAACCGCTCCCGGATCAAGCGCATAATGCTTGTCCGTAGGCGAGAGCGTTATACTCTCCCCTTCTATGGCATGAGTAGTCGGTATGACGACCACTGCGAAGGCAACCGCTGCAATGAGCGCCGAACGCACAATACCTGAAATAGTCTTCATCAGATATGATTCTTGTTTACACTAATTGGTTACAGCAGTATAGGTAACGGTGTCAGTATAGGTACCGGTTGGTTTCGTCGCATCAACCTTGACCCCATACCATACGGTCGTTGTGTCACCTGTTGCAGGCGCTGCGGTAGTTTTGATTAGTTGCGGAGATCCAGTTGCTGGAATACCTGCCCACTTTGATGTGCTCGCTGTACTACTTGATTCAGCACTATACGTCGCATCGAATGCTCCTCCGGCAACGGCATATCCCCATGAGTTTGTCCCTAACGCTGTTGGGGCCGCGTAGGTTCCGGTGTGTGCTGTGATCGAATTAGCACCGCTAACAAGCGTTGTTGTTGCATCACTATCAGCAACCGTAAGATTGTACCCGTTGCTCTTATTGGTGCTCACGCTTACAGTGTCGCTTGCGCTACTCACTACTGGGCTCGCGCCAGGTGTTAGAGCAATCGCAACAGTTGAACTTGTCGTCATACTGATAGTTGAGCTGATCGTAGCATTGATGGTTGTATTAGCCGTGACGGCACTGGCTACGACGGGTGAAAGTGTGGCAGCAGCGACTGCTACAACAGCAGTCAATGCGCCTGTTCGTTGAATTAATGTCTGTTTCATGTCTATTAGGATCCCCTTTTGTTTTTATAGACTAGTTGGGATGATTTTCGCACAGGATAGTGCTTATGTCAATTCTTATTTTGTGAGTACGCTGGATAAATCATTGACAGTTTGCATCGTTCCTGTAAAATGTAAGCCTTGCATCCCTGCCTGACGAGCGCCTTCAACAAATACTTCACGATCGTCAATAAAGATGCACTCTTCACTAAGACAATCGAGTTTTGTTGCAATAGTCTCATACATAAGAGCATCCGGCTTTACCGTACCTACTTCAAATGAAAATGTCATGGCGTCAAACAATTCGATTTGCCACGGCAAGAATAACTCATCCATAAAGTTCGCTGTGACATTACTCAGTAAGCCAATCTTGTAATTGGCTTTCAAATTATCACGAATAAATTCAAATAAGGCCTCGTTACGCACATGCTGGTCAACAATTTTCTGAGTCTCATCAATCGACACATTCGCGAGAACACTTATTTTTTGTTCAAACTCACTTTGAGAAATATAACCAGAATCTGCTTGTTTATTGAGCGAAATTGCCTCTGCTTCACTATCACTCCCTACGGGTAAATATTTTTCTTTAAAGGCCAACCAACCATCAGTAGTTAAGACGCCAAAACAATCAAAAATAACCGCACGTATCATACGGTTATTGTAGCACCCTTTCTAGCAGAGTGTCGTTAAAGCTTGGTTGGAAGACCGGACTGACGAAATGGTACTAGCGTACTAAAATCAGGAATTTGACCTTGGAACAAATTGTTTAGTTGCCCGACACTAGCATCAAGCGATCCTTTTGACCCGCCACACGTTGAGGTCCATAATGACTTAATCTCCTGACCATTTGTCAACACGGCATATTCATAGACATATCCCGTTGCGCAAACGCCGCGTAAATCATTTTTGTCACCTGAGAGTTGTTTTCCCTTCATCATATTGGCTTTATCGAGGGCGAACACAAATTCTTCGTAGGCTTTTTGATTGTTGTCGTAATTTTTTGCCGCTTCAACAGACTCCACGTATCCTTTGTAAGCATTCATCGAACGCATCAGTGGTGATACTTCAATCGTATACGATTTGAATGATTCATCGGCTGTAATTGGACCCCGTACAGTTAAAGACACGCTATGTGAGCTGCCAGTCTCAAGGAGAGTGGTACGTCCTGGATCAACTACAACTGTTGAGGCTGTGTCTTTCCCTCCAAATACGGCACGACCAATAGAGACAATCGCAATAATGAGCAGTATAACTACTATTACGATGATGATAAGTGGAAATAGTTTAGGGCCTCTATTACGTTGCATGATTAATATTGTATCACAATTAATGATAAATGTCTAGAGAGAAATGGCTGGAGGAACATTGCCTAAGACTCCAGATACCATAACTCCTTTGGCTCCGTATGTGCGCGCGGTATTTATCGCTGCAGTATTGGGGCATATGTGTCCCATAACTGGTTTCCCATAACTTAATATTGAAGTCCAAGTCGCTTGATCAGCAGAATAATCCATCCCCAAAATATCCCAACGCGGTGCATAGGTAGCAATGTTAGCAGCATCCGATTGATAAAAATAGCCCCATGTTTTATAGCCTCGTGCATGACAATCAAAGTTCCATCCAGATATTTCCGTTACTCCTCCTGAAACACCGTAATACTTACCGACAAATTTTGCGGTTGAATTTGGTAAAGCATCCATCTTATTGAGCAGCTCAGCTCGATAAGAAATAGCCACTTTCGGATCAACGAATAAGACATGGGAGCTGTAATACGTTGCAATTAGCTCTTCCCACCGCATATATGGTCGGTTTGACTGCGCAGGATTATTTGTCGCAACTGTACCGAGTATAGAATAAGCTTGTATTTGAGACCACGTCATAGATGCTGCAATTAGGGACGTGCCAGACCCACCCCCGCTTCCAAGCGAAGTCCTATCAAGACTAGCATCATGTAATCCAAACCATACACCATCCGAACTTCGTGCTAAAGATATTTCTAACGCCGGATAGCCGACTAGCGCAGATTGACCATAGGCATACAGACTCATTTCCGGATAATCTGACGAGCCGCCACGGTGCGCACAATAAAAGAACGGTTGTGCGAGCATTTGCGTAACCGAACTATATCCAGGCCTAACTACTTTGTACGCTCCTGGTGCAATAAGACCGCCATTACCATCCGCTATTTTGAAATTTGCACTCACTAAACTTGTACCATTGCTTACCTTGAGGCTTAATCCGTTACTAGATACATTGCCGGTCTGAACAGGCGTGATCCCCACAATACAAGCAAGTCCATTTTCAGGATGTGGATTGGGATATGTTGTAGTTGCAGTTCCGGTTACTCCCGGAGAGATCATATCCTTTAAGGCGACAGTCTCAGAGACGTCTACAGTTAGTTCAGTGAATCTTTTAGCAAAATTACTTGTAGTAATTTGTGCATCTGTTTCAGTTGCTATGGTACGTTCGAATGAAAGAAGTAAGGCTAATGTATGCGCGACCGTAGTAGTTATCGAGGGTGCAAGTGTAGTGGTCGATGTTGCATTATTCGACCGATTTGCGAACGTTCCAATGATCCAGCTAGTGGGATCTTGTGCACCAGTACCCCAGATAAGACGTATTCGTGATGAATTACTTCCAGGATTAAGACTGAACCCATAGCTAGTTTCTCCACTTACACGTAATTTAGCCCAAACTCCTACTGCCATAGTCCCAGATCCAACCTGCGTAAATGCCCGGAGCTGCGTCCATCCAGTGGGTATCGGGTTAGCAGTGTTGGTACCATCATTGTCACTCGTAACCACGAGTATCATCCAGTTCCCATCTGCTATTGGTGTACCCATTTGATTAATGGCAGGATTAACAGCAACTGTTGAGCCAGTACCGCTACTTATAGGTGTCGTATATCCAGTTTGAGTTGGCGTAACTGTCGGGACGACGCTTCCCCCACCGGACGGGTTTAGGGAAATCAATGCAGCCGCACTTTGAGTCGAAGACCCAGCAGATTGGATAGAATGCGCTGGTACTCCGCCAGTTGGAGCAATGCCGCCCCATACATGCAGTGCCGAGCGAGAAACACCAGTATTTTCGGTGCCATTAGGCACGTAGCCATCTTGTAGGGACGTAAGTGTACCGGTATATGACGTTAATGCGTATGAGTTAGGCGAGCTAAAATTACTTGAGGCAATTTCGAGTGTATAAAAGCCCGCTGATGCCGGCATTGCAGCTACCGGCAACGTAGTACCGGCCACCGAAGTGGCGCTCCAAGCGCTACTGGCAACTACTGGATTAGTAGTATCAACACCACTAAAACACATAATAACGCCGACGCTGCGAGCCGCAGCTGCGCTACTAAATGTAAAAGTATACGATGTTGGCTCAGATGATGTTGCGATTCTTGTAAAAAAACCGGTTGTCCGGGTTGACGTATCATTAGCAATGAATGGTGCACCAACGCGGGACCAACCAGCTGCCGTCGCGTCTGTAGGAGCAGTCGAAGACTGATTATGTATAAAAGCCACAAGGAAATCGCCCGACTGAATAGAAGCTGGCATAGCGACTGTGAGCGACGTGACCGATGTGTTGACCGTAGTGACGGAACCTTGACTTCGAATTGCTACTGCCATTTGGTTATGAACACGATATAGATACTACGACAGTATTGGCTGGCAATGCTGGAGCATCAGCGTAGGTATTGTACACCATAATTTTTGCTCCAACGGCTGTTGCATCTGCTTTTGTATTGAGTGCAGTCTGTGTTGCGGTCGAAATAGGCTTATTCGCGTCGGATGTGTTGTCTACATTACTGAGACCAACCGCCGCTTTATCAAGTGTCTGAAATGTTTTATCACCACGATAATATTGAGTAGTCGTACCAGCGGTAATAAGCGGTTCTTTTGTGGCGAGAGCTGGAACAGTCGGTAAATCTGCATTGCCCGCTAAATCGCCTGCTAATTTCAGTTTACCCTTGATTGTGGGTGTAGCATCCGAAGTGCTTGCGCTTGCTACTGCACCGTCTACATAGGATTTAGTTGTTGCGTCTGTAGCATTCGAGGGCGTAGGTACAGTGACGAAACCGCTAAAAGTTGGAGAAAGTAGTGGAGCTTTGGTGTTTAAAACAGATTGTGTTGCGGTCGAAATAGGCTTATTCGCGTCGGATGTGTTGTCTACATTACTGAGACCAACCGCCGCTTTATCAAGTGTCTGAAATGTTTTATCACCACGATAATATTGAGTAGTCGTACCAGCGGTAATAAGCGGTTCTTTTGCAGATAGGCCTGGGACCGTAGGACTCGCAGCAGTCCCGCCGAGGTCGCCTGCAAGCTGTACGACACCTTTACTAGTTGTAGATGCATCTGTTACCGATGGTATGACTGGCTTATTTGTAAGGTCAGCATATGACCCAGTTGTTGCCACAGGAGATAGACTAGCAGTGTTGACTTTTGCATCTATAGCCGCTTGAGCTGCTGTACTTATAGGCTTGTTTATATCCGAAGTGTTGTCGACATTGGATAAGCCAACGTCTGTCTTAGTAAGATTCACAGCACCGGTTTTTGCTGCAACTGATGTAACGATATTGACTTGAGCCCCGCTCTCTATAGCATCGAGCTTATTCTTATCGCTTGCAGTCAATATACCAGCTTTTGTTGTCGTAGCTGCACCCAATACTGCATCAGTACCAGTACTACTTATTACAGTGACGCTCGTGGCAGATGTGGCTGTAGTCAAATCCGTGACACCCGCTCCAGGCGTCGCAGCTATAGTTGTAATACCACTTGGGTCATCGTACGAGATAGTAACATTTGTTCCAGCGGCTAAACTAGACCCAATAACATCTTGCGCTGCTTCAGTGAAATCAGTAATGTTTGAACTACTATGTGAATGTATTGTATTAGCTTTGAGATTAAGTGCAGATTGGACAAACGTACTGACTGGCTTATTAACATCAGCCGTATTGTCGACGTTTGAAAGTCCTACATGATTTTTCGTAAGTGTTACAGCACCGGTTTGCCCATTGACACTTATAACAGCAGGATCACCTTGCATAGCGTTTATCTTTGCCGTGACGGAAGTATCAAGCATTCTCTCACTGATGCTACTGTCTCTTAAAAGACCGTCAGCAGAATGTGACTGCATCAGAAAATCATTGAGAATGCTTCCCCAAGCTTCGTCATCGCCCCCTACTGTTGGTAATCTAGCCATATGTGTTTTTCCTTATGTTTTATTTACAATAACGTATGTTGTTGTATGCTGCAACTTTTATGAACAGGAACGTATTTCTATCATGTGGCATGGTATGTTTCGAGCCGCAAATTACCATATTGACCATCATTCAGCCCGCGCTGTTTGAGAATTTGCCGGATTTTGTCGACTATCGCTTGTTCACTGATGAACCGGTATGCTTTGATTTCTCCAAGTTCATCCTGACTGACGCGTAGCAAAATAATTTTCGCCCTCTTGCCATTGCCACGATTAACTATTTCCCACCAACCCTTAGTTTCGGCATCAATCATATCGTGTGGTGCCATGCGACCCTCATGGATCAAATCTTTGAGACGAAAGTGGAAACTTGAGCTTGTTTTGCAATCAATATTGATATACCGGCCAGTTGAAATGTCGCAGATCTGCATATCAATGCCGAAGGCGTCTGCCGTGCGTGAACCCATTAGTGCACCGAGTCCAGCATTTTCAGCTGCCTTAAATACAGCTATCTCACGACTGAGGCCATGGGTAATTGCTTCAAATTGTTCTTCACTAAATTTTTTGGAGTACATGCGCTCACAAAAACTATCAAGTTCTGGTTTGAGCCGTGCCGAAAAAGTGCCCAGCATCGTATCAGGTAACAGCAGTACTGTTGCCACCAACGTATCGTTAAAATCAATGAGTTCAAATAGTCGCTGCTGGCGATCATGATAACCGTGCGGATATTCATCCATCATGGCCTGAGCATGTGCTGCTCGCGGTGCCTGCATGATGAGTAGAGCAAGCCATTCGATAGCATTTTTCTCGTCAATGGTTGTTCGGTACGCCGCAATTGAATCATCAAGTGCTGCAAAATCTTGTTGGTGTACCGTAGCAATAATCGCATGAGCAGCCTCAAAAATGTCACTCGAGACTGGTGTCTGAATAACTTTACTCCTAAGCGGCATGAATCGACGCCAGTGTCCGCGTAACGACTGTGGCTGAACTCGAAGTTTCGCGAGTGAAAGTTGTGATTGGGATAATAGTTTTTTCATTGGTTTTTGTTTATTAAATTAATTGGTAATTCTATCCTACACTATTTTCCTGTGCTCCCATAACCGCCAATGCCACGTTCGGTACTATCGAGTACTTCGGTTACGTTCCATTCGACTTTTTCGTAGCGAGCGACAACCATCTGTGCGACACGCATACCAGGCTCAACAACAAAAGCTTCATCGGACGTATTCAATAAAATAACGCCTACCTCACCCCTATAATCAGCATCGATCGTCCCTACCCCATTGGCAAGAGTAATACCAAATTTACTTGCGAGTCCGCTACGAGCTCGTATCTGTGCCTCATGACCAGCTGGCACAGCAACCGCCAGACCAGTCGGTACTATGACACGCTGGTGCGGCGCTATAGTCATCGGATCATCGATGCATGCAGCCAGATCCATACCGGCGGCATGCTCGGTCGCATAGGAAGGTAATGTAGCGTGCTCTCTGAGTATAGTAATAGATATATTCATAGGTTCTGACATTATTGCTGCTCAAGCCACTGCAGCAAAAGTAGCGCTATGCGTTCTTCTTGCATTTGACCATCTAGAATCATCTGCTTTGCTTTATCAAATCCAACCCAGTTGTCAGTTTCGATCATCTCACCTTTTTCAAGCTCTTGACCGTGCAAGCTGATCTGCCACTGTGTCGCTACAAAGACGTACAAATCCCATTCTACCGTGGCTCCAAGCGTTGATTTGCGAAATAGCTCAAGCTCTTCAACATCAACGCCAGCTTCTTGCTGCGCTTCGGCGATGGCTTGACGCTTAGCCGCTTCGACGAGGTCGTCACTATTCGCTCTATGACGTGCAAAATCTTCCAAGCTATCAAAGACTTTGCCACCTGGCAATCGATAATCCCAGTCGCCGAGTTCTTGGCGGAATTCTCTCGTTAGAAGCACCGTCTTTTTGTCATAATCGGCAATGATTAGTCGCACACCTGGCGCTCGTCGCGCTTTTTCAAACACGCGACCATCCTGCTGGGGCATTTGTATGAGTTCAAATAATTTTCCTGACGCAATTACTTCTTCGTTCATGGCTTTCTCACAATATATTCCGTGTAGCTGTTTTCTCTCTCGGTTCAACTTTCATCATACTTCCCCCCAGTTCTTTCCCACGCTAACATCAACTTTTAGTTTTATACCGAGGTCTGGGGCAATGGACTCCATTGTCTCTTTCAGTAATTTACTGACCGAGTCAGCATTATGCTCGGGGCATTCGATGAGAATACTGTCATGGATCTGCAAAATTTGCTGTCCGAGCGGCAAAGCCGAGCGTGCACCTGCTTCACTCGAAACAATGCTTAATGCTTCGTCGATTTTTATCATTGCAAGCTTCATCAGATCAGCTTCGGTACCCTGAATTGGCATGTTAGCAGCCGCTCGTTTGCCTGCTTCACGAACCATGAAGTTGCTCGAATTAACATCCGGTGTTGGCCGGCGACGGCCATGAAATGTCTCGACGTAGCCTTCATTCTTGGCTTGCTCAAGAGTATCGTCAATAAACTTTCGGATTGGCTTACGCAGCTCAAAATATTGATCAATAAATTGCTTTGCATCTGTAAAGCTCATCCCGGTGTTTTGAGCGAGTGCGTGGGGCCCCATGCCGTAGAGCACACCAAAGTTGATCACTTTCGCATCGCGGCGCTGGTTTTTTGTCACCTCTTCGAGCGGGATTCCGTAAACGTCACTGGCAGTCTTGGTATGAATATCAATATCTGAGTTGAAATCGTCGATCATCTGCTGATCACCAGCGAGTACGGCAGCGAGTCGTAGCTCAAACTGTGAATAATCAGCCGACACAAAGACATTGCCCTTTTCGGGCACAAACGCTTCGCGGATTTTTCGTCCGAGCTCAGAACGAATTGGGATGTTTTGCAGATTTGGGTTCGTACTACTCAGACGTCCTGTCGCAGCCACATCTTGGTTAAACGTCGTGTGCAACCGATGGTGTGCATCGGCTTGTTCAGGGAGCGGATCGACATACGTATTTTTAAGCTTGGCAAGTTCACGCGTTTGCTCGATGAGCTCGATGATCGGATGTTGGCCACGAAGTTTATCAAGTTCTTTTTGGCCAGTACTAAAGCCCGTCTTGCCTTTCTTGATACCAGCAGTTGGTAGCTGCAAGTTTGTAAACAATACCTCAGAAAGCTGACTAGGGCTTCCAATGTTAAATTCATTACCTGCCATTGTATACATTTGTTGTTCGAGTTCAGCATGTTTGTCACCCAGCTCCTTACTCATAGTTTTGAGCAGATTTGGATCAAGCTTGATACCAAGATGCTCGATCCGGAACAAATGATAAATCAGTGGAAAATCAAAGCGTCGGGCAATATCGAGGATTTTTGGTTTTTCCTCCAATGCTTTAACTTGCCAGCCGTATACTTGCCACGTTGCAGCGACAACTTCTTGTGGTGTTGCAAGTTCACCGCCAAGTAATCCGGTAAGGCTTCGATCACGACGCAACGGATCCAGCAAAAATGCGGCCTGACGTACATCGTGTACTTCGCTAAACTGTACTGAGACATCGCTGGCAGCTAACGTGTGGTAGAGTTGCTTGATGTCGTAGCTGATCACAATACCAAATTCTATTGCTCGCCAAAAGCTATCCGCAATAGAAGCTATCGGTGCTTTAGAAACCGTTGCCTGTGTAAATGATGCCCACAAATCGTCCCCATCGGCGTGCAAAACGATTGGACCTTCGATCATCGGCTGGCGCGGCCAATCGACTTGCGCGAGAGAAATTTCGTCGGCTTCATGAAAATAGAGCGAAGTGTCTGCAGCTTCCTGCATGTGTTTTGGCAGACGTTTTATCAGCGAATGAAATTCAAAATCTTTAAGTTTTTTTGCAATTGCTGGCAAGTCGGTATTGTTGATATCGGCTTCTTTCCAATCAAGCTCAATCGGCGCATCGCAGTAAATCTTGGCGAGCTCCCTACTCATCAATGCATTTTCTTTGCCGTCTTCGAGCTTGGTTTTCTGCGCACCCTTCAGCTCGTCGAGATGCTCATAAATGCCATCAAGCGTTTTGTATTCACCTAAGAGTGTCTGCGCTGCTTTAGGACCGATGCCGCGCACACCAGGAATGTTATCCGACGAATCACCAACGAGTGCTTTGTAGTCGACAAATTGCTCGAGCTTCACGCCGTATTTTTCTTCAAACTCTGCCTCACTAAAGCGCATCATATCGCTACCCTTTTTGTTGATGTAGACACTGGTGTGCGAGCTAAGTAACTGCATCATGTCATAGTCGCCACTTATAATGAGTGTATCGATGTCTTTATCAGCAGCTTGCACCGAAATAGTGCCTATGATGTCATCTGCCTCGTAGTGATCGAGCTCGATGACTGGCCAGCCAAAACTTTCGAGTAGCTCATGAAGAAGTGGAATCTGAGCAAAAAAATCATCTGGTGGCCTCGTGCGCCCAGCTTTATACTCCGGAAAAATTGCTTTACGCTTGCTGGTTGCAGTCTTACTCTTATCCCACGCTACAGCCACATAATCAGGTTCGAGTTTTTTGATCACCTCGATTGCGATACTGGCAAAGCCAAATACACCGCCCGTCGGCGTGCCATCCGGCAAGCTTAGCCCTGGCATCGCGTAGTAGCCGCGGTAAAATACGCTCATGCCATCAATTAATACGAGTCGTTTCGACATGCTATTAGTATACGCTACCCGGCTTGAAAGGGTTAGCTAGCTGCCATTCTTCAAATCCTATTTAATTGTTTAGTAATTACACTCGTATTTGCAATCTGGTACACTATATTCAATGACTACACATGAAAATGTTCACCTCTTAGCCTTTGTTGGCCTTGCTGGCAGCGGTAAAAGCTCTGCCGTCGAATACATGACAAAAAAAGGCATCCCAAAAATTTACTTTGGTGGCATCATGTACAAAGCCATGGAAGCTGCTGGTATCCGACCTGGCGACTGGGAGCCAGAACGTCGCTTTCGCGAAGAACTGCGCCAGAAAGAAGGCAAAGGCTTTATTGCCCTGCGTGCGGTCAAAGAAATTCATGATCTTGTCCAATCAGGTCAGCATCGTATCGTCCTAGACGGTCTGTATTCATGGAGCGAATTTAAAGTGCTAAAACACGAATTTCCTGGTGAAATGACAGTTGTCGCCATCGTGACGCCAAAACATTTGCGAAAGCAGCGTATGGCGAAGCGTCCAGAGCGACCAATGTCATCCCAAGAAGTCGATGAACGAGACTGGTCAGAGATCGAAAACATCGAAAAAGGTGGCCCTATTGCCATTGCGGATTATTTCATACACAATGATAAAGACCAGAAAGCGCTTGACGAACAAATCGAAGCAATTCTACAGCATATAAATTTTTAACAGTTGATAAAGATGACCACCACCACACACCACAAACAACTATTCTCCCCCGCGACTAGTCGACAGCATAAAGCAACTTACTCAGCTAGTCGGATCGGGCGATTCGCACTACTCATAACGATTTTATTATTTGTCGTAGTCGGCGGCGGCTTGTCAGCTCGGTATATAGTAAAAAGCATACCGCAATCCAGCAGTAAACAACAATCAGTTGCTACGCAGCTTTAGGCATCACGATTGGTACAGAAACATCTGGACGTTTTGCGACCGTTAATGAATGCACGTTTGTAAGATCTAGATGCTCACCTTCCGTCTGGACACGAATATCTGACGGATCAGCAAAATGGAGTGTGCGCTGCGTAACACTTTCACTTGCACGGCCCATCAACGCACAGAGCGCAAACTGGCTCATACTCATCGGGTTGAGTGTACTGAGTAACGTGGTATTAAATCTATCTGGAGTACTATCCCAATCAGGATTTTTAACAATTCTTGCCATGTTAGCTATATTTATTGCGAAAAAATCAGTAACTTGATCGTACTTAATGGATCCCTTGTCATGATCAATTCGAAATGATGGTAAATACAGTCGGCTCGGATCTGGAAGATAGCGAAGATACTCCATGCAAGCCTTTCCTAGACTGAGAGCAATCTGCATGGTTCTAGCTTGTGGAAGTTCACAGTGATTTTGCGCGAAGGATTTATCATCAAAATGCTTAACCGCAGCTGCTGTCCACCCGGCAGAAACATAGCCCGGTGCAAAACGAACATGGCCCGTGTCGGTACTCACTTCGAGTGGAGATAAATGATGGATAGGAGCACCATCTTGAGCTAGTAAAAGTGGATCAATTTGTCCAGCGCCATTGCTAGCTGTTGCAAGATCACATAATCCTCCAGCAGCCCAAAATCCTAATTCCATCTCACGATTTGCCTGTAAAACCGAATTATATGTTTGAGACGACACGCCGTCGCCGCTTGCTACGATAACGCGGGTTGCACCTGTATGCTCTAAATGTTCTTGAATACTTTTGACATTTTCGTCGTATTTGGGACTGTTAGTTCTGACTATGTCGAGTTGTATACCGGCTGATATGAGCGGATCAAGTAACCGAGGCCCAACCTGCCGCGACCGAGTACTGTTAGGATTTATGACGATTGCTAATTCTGAGTGTTTTTTCATGAAATATGTATACTGGTTAGAATAAATATATCATATCACATTTAGAGACTTATTTCAAGTATTCGTGCAGCTTCTTCGCATCTTTATGCTTACGAAGCTTGGCAAGTGCCTTAGCTTCGATCTGTCGAATACGTTCACGAGTAACAGCAAATTCTTGACCAACTTCTTCGAGGGTATGAGACTTACCGTTATCTAGACCAAATCGCATGCGTACAATTTTTTGTTCACGGTCCGATAAGCTTGAAAGTACTTGTTGCACTTGTTCCTTTAAAAGTTGGTTGGTGGCTGATTGTTCAGGTGTGTCGGATTCTTCATCTTCAATGAACTCACTTAGCGTGCTCTCGCCATCGTCTTCACCATCACGACCGACACCAGCATCAAGACTCTGTATGTCTTGTTTAATTTTGATGACGTATTCGACTTTTTCTGGCTCCATCTCAAGCTCTTTTGCAAGCTCTTCGATAGATGGCTCGCGGTTGAGCTCCTGCGTCATGCGACGTTGGGTACGAAGTAGTTTGTTGATCGTTTCAACCATATGTACTGGGATACGAATGGTACGTGCTTGGTCAGCGATCGCACGAGTGATCGCCTGGCGAATCCACCAGGTAGCATAGGTCGAAAATTTGAATCCTTTATCTGGATCAAATTTTTCAACGGCACGGAGCAAGCCGGTGTTACCTTCTTGAATTAGATCAAGAAAATCAAGTCCACGACCTGAGTAGCGCTTGGCAATTGATACGACAAGTCGCATATTTGCTTCAGCCATTTTGTCTTTAGCTTTTTTCTCTCCAGCGACGACGCGTTGGGCGAGTGCTAGCTCTTCTTCGGCATTCAGGAGCGGAATCTTACCGATTTCTCGCAAGTACAGACGAACGGAGTCGTCGGATACATCGTCAAAGTACTGATTACTATTGAGGGTATCTTCATCGTCCTCGATTTCATCATCGAGTTCTTTTGCATCAGGTTCTTCGACAATGTCTAGTGTCGAGATATCGACGAGCTCATCGTTTTGTAGTGAGTCATCTAGGTTTGTGTCATCATTAGCCACGGTTTGTCTCCTTGATTAATTCGTGTAATTTCGCTCTCAGCTCGTTTGCTTTGTCGTCATTTTCTTCGGCTTCTGCAATACGGAGCTCTTGCAAGAGCTGTTCAGTTGTTTGTTTTCTGTGTTCGACTTCTGTCTGGCGGAGCAGTCGGGCGGCCTCAAGCGATAGATCACTTTCGGTCCAATCCACATATCGTGACTCGGCCTTTAGTTCTACTATTTTTACATAGTTCTCTATATTTTTCAACTCTGGTGGCGTCGAGATCAGAGGTTCCGCATGAGATTTAAGGTACCCTCCAAGAGTTTGTCGATATTCACCGTCAAATAGATTTATATCAAATGACTGTAGCTGTGCTCGTGTTTGCGGCTCCATCAGCAGCACAGCCAACAAATTATCTTGATACGAGTCATACGTATCACTTGAATATGACGGGTCGGCTTGGATTACCTTGAGCGGTTTTGGTGCTGTATCAAACGAACTGGGTTGATCAAATTTTTGAAGAATTGCAGCGAGTGACGTATTAGTCATCTTAGCAATTCGACGCAGATAATGTTCACGCTCTACACTGTCATTTAATGTACGCAGTATAGCGAGGCTGGCGGTCGTGAAGCCGCGCTTGCCGGCTGCTGTCGTAAGATCTTCTCGCTGAGAATATTGATCAATGATCCAGTCGAGTACCGGTTGTGCATTATTGATTGCTTGCTGCCATAAATCAACCGATTGTTGAATTAATTCATCGGGATCTTTTGCTTCACCTGGAAGACTGACAATAGTTAAGTTGACGCCAACGGCTTGGGCAATACCAATTGCTCGTTCGGTAGCTGCAAGCCCAGCTTTGTCACCATCAAATGCCAATTTTATGTTGTGCGTTAAGCGACTGAGCGTTTTCAGGTGCCATTCGGTCATCGCCGTACCTGCCGTTGCAACAACATTTTTTACGCCGGCTTGGTGACTACTGACCACATCCAGATTGCCCTCTACAACGACCGCAGCATCATTTTTACGTATCGATTCTTTGGCCTGGCTGAGGCCAAAGACGTGCCGTGATTTGTCATAGATAAGTGTTGCCGGTGTATTAAGGTATTTTGGTGCTTTACTATCTGCATCGGCGATGATACGTCCAGTAAAGCCAATCACTTGCCCGGCTTGGTCCATCAATGGGACGCTCATTCGTCCCCGAAAAATATCGCCGCCGTAGCGATTTGTCAGGCCACTATCGGCTAGCTCTTTTTTGGAAAAACCTTTTTTATCAAGCGCTCGAATCAATGCTTCCCCATCATCGGGTGCATAACCGATACGAAATTCTTGTACTATTTCTTTACTCAGAGACCTGGTGCGAAAGACATACTCGAGGGCGTGCTGATTTCTCAGTAACACCTGCTGGTAATACCGCGCAGCCAGCTCGTTGGCCTCGAGTAGTCGTCCTTTTTTCTTAGCGATGTCACCGGCTTGCTTGCTGTCGTATTGACTGAGATCGACGCCAGCTTTACGTGCCAACAGCTCAAGTGTAGCCCGAAAATCGAGTCCTTCGACTTCCATAATAAAGCTAAAGACATCACCGCCTTTGCCACTCGAGAAGTCATGCCAGATATGTTTTTCAGGACTGACCGTAAAACTTGGCGTGCGTTCACTCGTAAATGGACTAAGACCTTTGAAGTTACGTCCGGCTCGTTTGAGCTGCACATATTCACCCACCACATCCTCAATATTGAGCCTGGCCCGTACTTCTTCTTTTGCGTCCTGCATAGTTTTATTGTAGCACTGTTTACCTCTGTTACTATTTATGCTTAAATCGTTGTATGGATCCAAATTCTCAACTGCCTCGCCCTGAAGCGCCACGTCCGCTCCAGCCATTGCAGCAAGCTGCTCCAACGGTGTCACTTGACTACCTTAATTCGATTGCAACGCCGCAGCGTAGTGCCATGATAAGCCCTGTGAAGCTATGGTCGATCATTGGAGGCGTGCTGATCGCTATCGTCATTATTTTTTTTATATTCGTAAATGCCTCCAAAGGCGCTTCGCCTACTGACAAATTTATTTTGTATCAATACCGCCTTGCACAAGTTTCGTCTATTGCCAAAACTGATGCTAATTTAATCAAAAACTCAGAGCTTCGAGCGCTTAGCGGCAGCATGAATAGTATTCTCGTCGGTGCACTGGCAGAGAGCAACGACCATTTGTCCTCTTTTGGTCTCAAAAAAGCCAAAGAACCAGCCAAAGACGCACCCATCGTTAAAGAGTTTTCTGTGCTATCCTCCAAGCTTGAGAATGCGGATCTCAATAATAATTTCGACCAGGTCTACGCCCGCGAGATGGCCTACCAAATGGCCACACTACTAGCGCAGATCAATGCGATTGAAAAAGCTAGCAGTAGCAAAAATGTCAAAGCATCACTCGAAACTGCCAAAACAAACATCGAACCGTATGTTACACAGTACAGTGATTACAACAATTCCCAGGGCTAGTCGTCTGCTTCCGAGTCGTGCGTCATCCCGACAACAAGGTTATAACTATGGCGAATCAAATCATGTAACTCATCTTCGGGTAGCTGACCGGTGCACAAAATAGTATTCCAGTGCTTTTTACTGAGATGATAGCCCGCTTGGATACATTCGTATTTCTCACGAAGCGTTTGAGCTAAAATCGGATCGCATTTGAGACTGATCCTGAGTGGCTTCGAATCATTAGCAATCAGCGCAAACATCTTGCCCTCACCTGACTCTTTGTCACCAACTTTATAGACGCTGGTATCCTCTCCAAATGGAAAATCGAGCCAGGTATTTGCGTACGTTAATAAATAGTCTTCAAGTTCTTTGTGGGTCATGTCTTTACCTTCGCGAGATAGTATTGTAACTCTTCAATGCTCCCGCGGATGTCGTCCATTGCGCGGTGAGCCTCTGGTTTGGCAAATTTCTTTTTGTATTTGCCTTCAAAGACGATTTTCCACGCACTGACATCAAGCATTCGGTAATGAAGTTTTTTGCTAAACTCTACCCATTCGTTATCGATGAACTTACGGTCTTGATGAATTGAATTGCCGGCGAGGAGCACTGGCTTATCTTCGTCAAAATGCTCCTGAATGAAATGTAGAAGTTCCGCTTCAACGATATTCTTGTCTTTGCCGGTATCATTTTGCGTCTGCAATGCAGCTCGTACATCAGGAAACTTGTCCCAAAACTCGCCAACCATTCGTTCCTTGAGGACGCTGGCATCAATTTTTACGACTGCTTCGTAGGTCGCGATTTCGGTAAAATTCCAATCGGTTGCTATAGCGCCAATTTCAAGAATGCGATCAGCCATAGGATCAAGCCCGGTCATTTCCAAATCAATCCAGAGAAGTTTTGCTTTTATCATAGTACCAATATTGTATCATGCTGACCTCTTGACATTGACTATGTTGGTTATTATTATACGAGTGCCATGGGATACACCGACGTGAGGGTCGGAACGAAATGGATTACATCACGGTTAGAGGTACCTATGTCGAGAGACAGGCACCAACGTCGCAGCGACGCGATCACCAAGATCGTCTTACATCGTTACAACGTGAGAGATCTCTTCACAGATGAAGAGATCATCGATCTTATGAACGTCGCTAAGGGCCGTATCGCTCGCGTGTTCATGCGTGAGTCTGAATTATACCGCGGAAAAATTCGTGGTACCGACAACTACATCCACGGTGTCTCTTCGAGACAAAGCGAACTCGCGAGGTATATCACCTTCAAATCTCGTGGGTCGTTCATTTCGAGAGAGATGCTTGCACTCAACTGCATCATTCCTCCCAAGCAGCTGGACGCGCTCATCAAGCAGCTGGAATACCAGGTGATATTGCTGCAGCTGAATGTGATGTGCTCTGCTCCTCACTACGAAGTTTACTTCGAAGAGCGGTGTGGGGTGTGGCAAATCATTCAGAGCGTGACCGATGAAGCACGCGGCCAGCGCCGAGCCGCAAGGCGAGTGAAGCAAGACGACAGGAGTTTCCACGGCAGGGTCAGATCACAATCGAATCGTCGCGGGGTAGCCCCAGGAACTTCGATTAGCACTGCCTAGCCGTTCCCGAGGCGAGGCGAGCAGAGTACGATGAGCACCGCACAGGACTACGCTCTACGGAAAACTCGTCTCGCCTCCGGGCGAGACACTATTATTCTGAAATTATTTTTTATGCAGCTGCAAACTTGTTGAATTAATACAAAATCGTTTGTCGGTTGGCGTATCGAAACCTTCGCCTTCAAATACATGGCCCAAATGGCCACCGCAATTAGTACAGGTAACTTCTGTGCGCGCCATACCAAGTGAATCGTCAGTGGTCATAGTAACTGCGCCAGGTTTTGCGTCATAGAAACTTGGCCAACCACAATGTGCTTCAAACTTCGCATCACTTTCAAATAGTTCAGCACCACACGCACTGCATGTATATGTGCCAGGATCAAACACGCTATCGTATTCACCCGCAAATGGCGCGTCAGTACCCTTTTCTCTCAGCACATGATATTGTTCAAGTGTTAAAGACTCTTTCCACTCTTGATCTGATTTTTGCATGAATTGCTTCCTTTACATTGTATTTTTAGTAACGGACAATTAACCTTTTTTCTTATCGAGGCGGTCTAGTTTTGCTCCGTGGATTATCAGATATACGACGAGCGCTGTCGCAAGCAACGTAATGAGCGAGCTAATGATTGCACCCCAGCCGAAAATAAGCTCTTTGTCACCGTTAACCAGTCCCGTTTTCCACATCATCTTCGAAAGATCTGCCCCACCAAGAATGAATCCAACGATTGGATTGATGAAATTATCCACCAGCGCTTTGACGGATGCACCAGCAGCAGTTCCCACTGCGAGTCCCACTGCGAGTCCTATAACACCTTGTTCACGAATAAAATTAATAAACCCAGCAGCCTGCCCTGTCCCAAATCGTGCAGCGCGAGCGCTTGCAGCTTGTGCCTTTGCGCTTGCTTCGAGAGCCTTGGCGCTCGCTATTTCAGCTTTTGCAGCCGAGATAGTTGCTGATGGTTTTTTGATCGCCATAATGTGTTTTACACTCCTTTATTTCGTTCTAACGAGATTATATTATAGATATATTCTGTCCTACATCGAGTCAGGCGCCTGAATACCAAGTATTTCTAGCCCAGCTCGAAGCGTGTCTGCATAGAGGGCCACGATAGCACAACGATGCATTTCGTAGTCGCTGCCAACCACTTGGTTTTTCTCATAGTAGCGATTAAATTCCTGAGCGAGTTCAAACAAATACGTACATATATGATGCGGCTCTAGGCTTTGTGTTGCGACGTTGACCACATCAGCATATTCACCAATTTTGCGCACGAGCGCTCGATCTTCGGGTCGCACATCGCTGACTGTACCTATATCGACAGTGCTCTTCTCAAGAATACGTCGTGCCCTGGCGTGAGCATACTGCAAGTAACTGCCAGTATTTCCCGTCAAACTTACCGCTTCAGCCACATCAAACACGACATCGCTACCGACTTTTACTTTTAGAAATTGATACCGTAATGCGCCAGCCACGATTGCGTCATCTGGTGAGCCTTCACGAGCTTCAACGGCTTTCTTGAACTCATCAAATAACCAGCCTATTTCGATCACATCACCATCTCGACTGCTCATTTTGCCAGTAGCAAGCTTCACTGTTCCTGTCGAAATATTTACTGTCACACCTTTGTCTTCAGGCCAAATAAGTTCCGCCGCTGCAATGACACCCTTAAAATAATCTCGCTGTTCTTCAGCAGTGACGATGTAGCTGTGATCAGGCTGGTATTGTTCGTTTTTAAGTAGCATCAATCCGAGGTCGCGAGCTGCGTACAAGCCACGACCGTTTGATGCTACAAAAGCATTATCAAATGAGCCATGCTCACTTCCTTTAAAAATCAATGCACCGTTTGATTCTTCAAACACATCGGGAACATGCTCGTGTACCGTCTTTACACCACGTGCATCAGCGACGCTCTCGAGGAATCGCTGTTCGATTGGCACATTGCCAAGCCTCGCCACTATGCGATCAATCTCTTGAAAACTCCATGTCGTGCACAGATCATAGATTTGTTTGTAGAGTTCAGTTTCTGGTGCGAATGATTGACGCGACAACTCATCGATTTCAGCTTTAGCATTCTCATCAGTTTTGTAGGCCGCAGAGCCTTCGGCGTACATCTTACTCATAAATGTATTTCGCTCTTTTTCAGCGATCGATTCAATACGAACGATGTCATCTTGAGCGTAGTGCAAAAGACTATACATACTTTTGCCGACATGTAGCCCAACATCCCCATGGTAACTGACGCGGCGAACGTTAGCACCACTCACTGCCAAAAGATTAGCGATCGTGTCACCGAGCACGGCGTTAAAGGCATGCCCGATATGCATGGCTTTAAACGGATTAGGATTGTTAGTTTCAATGACAATAGTTTGCCCACTACGAGGCTTTGCTGGTTCTGCTTTTTTCAGTGCGAGTAAAGCAGCTGGCTTGAGACGAATATTGATAAATCCTGGACCGGCAACTTCGACTGATTCGTACTCACCGGTTTCAGCAAGCTTTTCAACCAATTGTTCCGCTATCATGCGCGGATTTTGCCCCAAGGGCTTCGCGAGCTGGAGCGCGATATTTGTCGCATAATCACCAAATTGCGCATCAGGACGCGTTAGAACAACAGCGTGATCAACACCGAATAGTTGTTTGACACATGCTTGCAGTACATCTTCCATTACAACGAGTATAACAGAGGTGTGATGATCTACTCAAATTGGTACTGTTCGGAGTATTGACGGCTGTCCATCATCACTTCGTCGATCACCGGCGCAAGCGAGATCGGGCTGACCCCTTTAACGCTGCGCAGCACGACACGCATTGCGCTCATATCGTCGGTGCCAAATAGTTCTGTATCGTTTTCGTGTGTTTCTTCTGCCATGTTTGTGTTCCTTTATTTTGTACTTATAACATTAGCACTTTGAAGTGATTTTGTCAATCAAGGGCGGCAGTAGTGGTTAGCCCGTTGCGGAGCGTAACAACCCAACGAATAGTGGATGCGCAGCGAACGGTCGACTTCTAAATTCTGGATGAGCCTGTGTCGCGACAAAATACGGATGGTTCGGAGCTTCGACAAATTCAACGAGCTTTCCATCTGGTGAGGTGCCAGAAATAATAAGGCCGCCCGCTTTGATCTCGTGAACAAATTTCTGATTCACCTCATAACGATGTCGGTGTCGCTCAACTATCGATTGCTTCCCATAGGTTTTTTCGGCCACTGATCCCGCGGTAAGGGTAGCGGGATAATCACCAAGCCGCAGTGTTCCTCCAGTCGATTCCTTCCCTTTTTGGTCAGCCATTATATAGACTACATCCTCAGCCGTTGTAAGAGAAAACTCACTGCTATTTGCATGCTTCAAGCCGCCACGCCTGGCTGCTGCTATAACGGCAACTTGCAAACCAAGACACAACCCCAAGTAAGGTTTTTTGTGTTCAAGTGCATAATTTGCTGCAGCGATTTTGCCTTCGACGCCTCGAACACCAAACCCACCAGGTACGATGATTGCATCGACTGCATCAAGCTGCGCGTGGGTGATTTTTTCGGCATTGATCCATTTCATCTCTACATCAACTCCTTCGCTCCACCCTGCAGCTTTGATGGCTTCAGTTACTGATATATACGTGTCTTCGTTGTCCATGTACTTTGCAACGATGCCTACACTGATGCAACGAGATTTTTTAGATAATTGTCTCTCTACTAGATCATGCCACTTCGAAAGGTCAGGTTTTGTAAGCACGCCAGTAAATGCATCGAGATGTGCCAGCAGTGCACTTTTGGTGATAATTTCGGGTATACGAAATACACTATCGAAATTTGGCATCATCAAAACAGCGTCTTCACTGACGCCACCAAAAAGCGCGATTTTACTCGCTATCGAAGCAGGTGCTGGATCATCGGTGCGCACAATCACCGCATCCGGGACAATCCCAAAGCCTCGTAAATCATTAAGTGCGTTTTGTGCTGGTTTACTTTTAAATTCTTTACTTGTCCCAATAAATGGCACGTAGACGACATGCACATACATACAATTTTGGCGGCCAACCTTCATGGCAAACTCACGGATAGCTTCGACGAAGCTGAGCCCCTCGTAGTCACCAACCGTTCCGCCGATTTCAACAATATGTACATCGTGCCCATCTCCAGCGGTCAAAATTGCTTTTTGGATGGCACGTGTCAGATGTGGTACTAGCTGTATGGTTTGCCCACCGTACTTGCCAGCACGTTCATCAGCGATCAGTTGTGATAATAACTTCCCTGCAAGTGTGGCATTTTTTTGTTCGAGTTCGATATCTAAAAATCGCTCATAATGCCCGAGATCAAGATCGGTTTCAGCTCCATCACGCGTTACATAACATTCGCCATGTTCCTTTGGGTTTAAAAGACCCGCATCAACATTGAGATACGGATCACATTTTTGGATGGAGACATCCATGCCTTTTGCCTGTAAGACTGCACCGATGCTCGCTGCTGTAATGCCTTTACCTACCCCTGAGAGCACACCGCCAGTAACAAAGATATATTTCTGAGATTTGCCATGATTTTTCGTATCTACCATGGAATTTTATTATAGCATTTGCAAAAATAACTTTACTAGATATCGTGCGTTGTAGTATTAGGTTATTTCTATGTATATTACTTTCCGCGGATAGTTTATTCTTTCTTCACATCACACTCGTGGTATATGCTAATAACATGGATTCATCACTACTCGAACAATTCACCAACCCTACCAATCCCGTTGCCGGGCTCAACGATAAACTAAATACGGTTATTACGTTCGTGACTATTTTTTCTATAGTGATCACTCTCCTCTGCTTCGTCCTATGGATAGTTTCGTGGATTCAGCGCCGTAAAGTGCAAAAAGCTATATTGCAGATGAGAGATGTACTCGTGGAAATGAATGAACGAGACAAAGAGCGAACGCGACCAGTCGCAACATTTTCACCTAGTACAACTAATTTATTCCATCCGATCAAAACCATTTATAGTCCGTAAATCTGTACATAAAGTGATCATGTTGACATTGACATTGTATCACTATAGTTGTATACTATTTAAGAATGTCAAATCTCCCCCCCTACCCAGATAGAATATCTAACTATACTCCCCTAGAGCCCAGCTTTAATGATATTGTGGCCATCTTTACTGAGGGTTCAAGTGATAACGACGTTGTACGCATCATAGCGTCTTGTGACCCTAAAGTATTAGCAGATGCAATGATACGTTTTCGCAATGATAATGTTTCATTCATGAATGACTATCGTCATATGGAGACGAACGCGTCAAGACACCAGTCAGCGTCGAGAGGGCTTGAGGCCGCCCAGCCACAAAAAGAAGCTCATGATGTGCTGATTCAACTGTGTGATCGAATCAAGGAAAAACAAAACAAACTTACTTTAGTCCCGCAAATACTCGGTACATTTGCCGCAGCAGCGGTATTTGGTATAGCTGGATATATAGGCATAAGCGAAGCGAGAACACATGTTGATCCTACTATTGCAGTAGCACATAATACAGATTTTTTGGAAAGTACACTAATGGCGGCAACGCTATTTTCTGCAGCTGGAGGGATTGGAACAGCAGCAGCTCTCAACTCAGCTCGAGTTAGTGGTACAATCGCTCGGCGACGCGCACAAAGTAACTTATCACACAGCAAAACATAGCACGCTGACCAAATTCGTTAAAGTTTTACATCTGCAATTTCACTTAGCTCTATGATTAATAAAGTTGAGTGGAATTGTGCCGAGTCGTTTTATTATTGGGACTCGGCGTACCAATCTCATTTGAAGCATGAGTACTGAGTGTCTTCGGTGTTGACCGAAAACTTTCCTAATCGGTCACTTCACCTTGGAAGTTTCGTCCGCGCGTACCCCACCCTGTGCGCCTAATGGTGAGGATAGCCCATAACCTCACCGGAATCAGCAGGCCTACATGAAAGAAACCGTATGCAGCGAAGTAGATGAACCCCTTGTCACGCGTACGATACAACCCGTACGCAGACCTGAGAAGCCCGATCAATGCAACGACAAGCGCGTAACGGAGACCAGCCTCGAAGTCCCCGTCTACCAGCCTTACCACTGTTGCTGTTATCGTTACCATCAGCATCAGCGGCAGTACTGCTTGTAGCAACAAGTCGATTGACAGGTAGGCGTTACGGCGGAACATGAACTTACTCGTCCACAATAGCTCACGGTAGAAACTCTTACTCCACCGCAGCTGTTGCTTCAAGTAGCTCTTGATCGTCGTTGGAACGAACGTATCGGCAACAGCAAAGCTGTTGTATCTCACATCATAGCCCGCTGCCAGGACGAGGTTTGTGAGGTGTCGATCGTCTCCGAAGGTACACGGCTTGCCGAGAAATCGTTGGCTGACGAAATCATCCTCAACACGGCGAATTACTTCAGCCTTATACATCGAGAACGGACCAGAACAGCAGCTCACGACACCAAATAGGCTTTGGGGAGCTCGCTCTTGGTTGAAAGCCATCCAATAGCGGAGTCCGATGAGTCGAGTCAGCAGATTGTGGTGATTGTTTTCGACGGACACTTCACCGGTTACGGCACCGATTCGCTCGTCAGTGCCAAATGTGCCCAGAAGAGTTCGAACCGCAGATGTATCCCAAATGATTGTGTCTGAATCGACACCGAGGATATAGTCACCATCCGCTGCATCGAAGCCAACCTTCATCGCACCGCGCTAACCGATGTTGGTCGGAAGCTCGATGACGCGGAGACGATCACACGCTAGACCCGCAAGCATACTCCGATGAGATGCCGCGTTCGGTGAACCATCTTCAACAACGATGACCTCGAGATCAACCCCCTCTTGATTGAGCAATGACCGGACGCAGTCCCCAAAGATCTGGGGATCTTCGTCGTACACGGGCACAATTGCAGAGACCTTACCGTCGGGTTCAGATGTCGCCTGCGAATAGTGTTTCACCTGCCTTCTGAATTCGATGTGGCCTAGTACGATCTGTACTAGGATGTGCCCAATCGCTAAGATTGCGTACAGCCTCGTAAGCATGTCTAGCACGGTGATCCTTACCTCTAGTTGCGAACAGGACTATAGAATTATATTGTATATTTAATTTATCATCAACTGGTAAGGTGTAGTATTCTCTATACGAGAACACCTATTTTGGGCATTTTCCACAGATATAAAGCGTACCGGTGTACACAGTTTAGAAGTCGGGATCGACTCCATTTTAAGACACTTCCTGCTTTCGGTACGAGCATTGCGAAGCCGGAGCTGGAGCTGTCGTGCAGCATGCCAAGCTTACTAAGGGCATCGATGGCCGGTTGAAGTCACCTGATGATCTTCCGCGGGTCGACCAGAGTCTGGTCCTCGCAGCAGTAGTTCACGTTGGCTTCCACGAACGGTCTGACGTCTAGCGTCTGGATCACTAAGATCTCCTAATGTACTCTGTGCCGTGATTTATTATTCACGACGATGACTGTATTATTATATCATTTATTTATTACTACGCAAGAAATCTGTATATATATCAGACTGAGTCATTTGCAATAAAATACAAGATTTTGTACAATCTTCGACATGTTGGCTTCATCCGCGAAGCTGACCGAGTGGAAGGTACCACCATGACAACCACCACCCAGGTGCAGGCACCGCCCGCACCTACCGACGAGGCATCGTCGACGTACGACATCGCCGTCCGCAAGATCATCGCCGAGATCGGCTGCAGCAAGAAGGACGCCGAGAAGGCGGTCGCCTTCATCGAGGACATGGTCTCCAAGGCACGTGCCGCTGCCCGCTGCGGCGACATGTTCGGCACCCACCACCTCACTTACGAGGAGATGGGGCACGTCGGGTACTCCATCATGGACTCGATCATGCCACACGGCAGCCCGGCAAACCCCGGCTCCGCGCACGCGGCCATCGAGCATCACGTGCTGGCGAACGGTGAGTTCGCCCTCATCCACGACAACCCGACGGGATTGAGAGAAGACTGCGTGGTCATGTTGCACGTCCGCTCCGTCTGACGACAACACCTCGCCGGCAAGCGCGGTGGCTCTGGGATACCCTAGAGCCACCGCGTTACCTCCATACTTATATTAAATATTCTTATTAATACACCTTTTTTATTTGATGAATAAACTACGTTGTTGGCATCTATTTTTTAATTTTTTCGACGTATGAAGCTGTGCTTGGTTCATCAATAATTACATTTTCAGTTTGTACAGGTACATCACGATACCTCGGCGCACCCAACTGAGCAACTCCACCGTGGTGAGAGCATGCCCCTCTTCCCGTAGCACATGATGGTGAATAACTTCCGTCAGAACATAGCGTACAATAATCTGAAATTTCTTGTTTCATTACAGATGTTGTTTCAATATGGTTTTTCTCAGCTGTTGCTGGGTGCGATATATATGTGCTGTATTCGACACCATCAATAGTACAATTTGATTTTACATTTGTACCATCACATACATCATTTATTTTCAGTTTCTGGGAGGCTATAGAATTGAACGACGAGCTTTTATGCTGAGCAGGATCGAGATTTTTTACTGGCTGAACCGTTGAGCTGTTAATATTACCATACACTACAGCTGCTGCTGATACTAAAACTAAAGCGAATATTTTCTTCATATTAGTTGAAGTATACTCTGGTATATTTTACTCACAAGCTCTGAATGTATCCATGGACGGAAAATAATGGCTTAAGAACATGTGTGTCACATAAAGCTACATATTTTTAGTAATACTAATAGTCCTACTAGTTGTTCTTATGGAGCAATATGATTATAATCCTGATCACACGAAACTTGCTTCTATGCCTCTGGGTTCGATAGTTGGAAATAATTCTTTTGCTCGATCGTTTGTCACGATCATCGGATTTGCCAATGACTCGACCATTGTCCGACCAACTTTTGCATGCGGGCCCGGTGTAAATCGATCGAGCCACCACGATGCGATAAAGACTGGTACAAATGGTACGTGGATGCGCAAACCTCGCTTGCCTTTCCAACGAGAATAGCGATAGAGTAACATTTCGTATGACAGGTGTTCTGGACCGCCGATTTCGATAATTTCGTTATGAGTTGATGGAATTGCCAGCGCAGCGACGAGATACTCGACAGCATCCGCTAGGCCAATTGGCTGCGTCGCAGTTTTTGCCCAGGTCGGCAGAAGCATGATCGGCAAACGGTGAACCAAGTTGGTGATAATGTCGTACGACGCACTGCCATGACCGATCACCATTGATGCACGAAACTCGACAATCTGCGCTTGGGATTGTTGCAATAAGACCCCCGTATGATGCCGGCTCGCTAGGTGCTTTGAGAGAGTGTATTTGTCATTTCCTAGGCCACCGAGATAAATAATTTTACTGATCTGTGTATCTCTTGCAGCTGCGACCAATGAATTTGCCGCTTTCGTTTCCGCTTCGGCAAAATCATACAAATGCTGCCCCATCATGTGCACCAAATAGTAGACAACGTCGATACCACGAAGAGCTTCATGTATAGACGACGTATCAAAGATATCGACATTTTTGCTGGTGACACGCGTACTATTGTAGTCAGCCGCATCAGCGTGCGGCGATAACGAAACGATCGTATGCTGCCCTTCTGCAACCAGTCGTGCGATCAGTGCTTTGCCAATGTACCCACTTCCTCCGATAACTGCTATGTTCACGACAAACCTCCATGAATTGTCATAAGTATTAATACTCCATTCAGTACAACAATGCTGGCCGTCACGAGCGTCAATAGTGCGATGATTAACGGTGTATTGCGCTGCGAACCCATAATAGTTTTGCTTGATGTAACAAGTAGTAGTGGTATCAACGCAAACGGAATACCAAATGACAAAACTACTTGAGAAATAATAAGTGCTTTTGTCGGATCAACGTGCAAGCCAACGATGATAATTGCTGGAATGATTGTGATAACACGCCGAGTAAACAGCGAAATACGTTTTTTGAGTAATCCGTCCATAATCACTGCCCCGGCATGCGCACCCACTGTCGTTGAAGCAAACCCTGATACAAGTAAACTAAGCCCAAATAGCGTGCCAATGACCGGACTGAGCTGGCCGTTAAGCGACGCGAAAATTCCTGAGAGTGTATCCGTATTTGGCAGGCCCTGCAAGGTTGTCGCAGCAAGCAAGAGCATCGCGATATTGACGCTTCCCGCTACCAGCATCGCGAGGCCAACATCGAGCGCAGTAGTTTTGAGTAATCGGCGCAATTCAGTCCCTTTCTGGACGCTATGTCGATCGCGCGATAGAGCCGAGTGAAGATACACTACATGCGGCATCACTGTAGCGCCAAGCATCGCAGTAGCGAGCAGAAGCATATCTGTGCCTCTTATTTGCGGTACAAGACCTGCGAGAACTTGCCCACCATCGGGCGGCTGTATGAATAGTCCTGCAAAAAATCCGATCGGAATGATCAGCAGTAATCCGACAATGATTCGCTCAAATACTTTTTGACCACGCGCGCTATAGAGAGCCAGTAATGCTAATGACACAAGTCCAGTGATAAAGGCACCCGCAAGTAATGGCAGCCCGAAGAGCAAATTAAGTGCAATTGCCCCCCCGATGACTTCGGCAAGATCGGTAGCAATAGCGACAAGTTCTGCCTGCAGCCAGTAGGCTATGCGAGCTTTAGTGCCGAGACGTGTCGCAATGACCTCGGGCAAGCTTTTGCCAGTGACTAACCCTACTTTTGCGGAAAGGTACTGCACGAGGCTGGCCATGAGATTAGCAACAACCAATACCCAAAGCAGCATGTAGCCGTATTTAGCACCAGCCGAAAAATTGGCCGCAAAATTGCCTGGATCAACATACGCTACCGCAGCGACAAACGCTGGGCCGAGTAGAGTGACAATTCTACGGGCTTTTTGTACCATTATTTTGCCTTGAACTCCGCTGGAAGCTCCATATCAAACGTCAGTCTCTCTAGATCGATTGGCCCCTGAAAACCAGCGGCTATCTCGTACTGCAGTCGATACACATGCTCGACTCGGCCGTAAAACGCATCCTCCCACGACAACCCAAGCTGCACTGCTGCACTTCGCACAATATCCTCTGTCGGAGCTTCTATCTCAATATACGGATCAAGCCACGGCCACACATCGATAACAACTTCCGCATCACCGAGTTTCCAGGTTTCGCGTTTGCTTTCCTGGTACGAAACCGGCGGCCAGCCTGCTTCTTTGAAAATTTCTACCGTATCATCAAAGCTGCTGACCACCACTTCGAGTTCCTTCGTATTGTGCGCATCAGTTGCGATATCCATTGTCTTACGCCGTTTAAAGGTTAGCGTCGTTTTATTTCCTTCATCACGTATACGGATAAAACTATGCTCGGCCCGGTGGTGTGGCTGTTCTATCACGATGCGTCGCATCAGTCGCAGTGGCTGCTCACGTTGTGCGCCGGCATCCTGCAGCCTCTGGCGTATATCGTCAATATCAATTCGGCAAAATTTAACTTCTATTTCGGTCTTCATAGTCTTTATTCTGTCTTGGGGGCAAAATGGTGCGACCATTGCCGCACCATTTTTGCTGAACACTACATTTATATACTACTTTGTTGCACCTGCGTTAACTTCGTAGCTGGTGTTTGTTGCTTCAAAGAAGTTGACGAGCTCAAGCGTGTCATTAGCAGCTGCCATCCACTTGGCTGGGTTTGATACTTTGTAATGAGCGTCAAATCCAAGCTCTTCGAGTCGGCGATCAGCCAAGTACTTGACGTATTGGTTGATGTAGTCGGAGTTAAGTCCGAGAATGCCATTTGGCAAGAGGTCTTTGTTGTAGGCTTCTTCCATTTCGACACCATCCAGAACCATCTGCTTGATTTCGTTGGCAAATTCTTCGGTTTGCAGGTCTTCGTTTTCTTCAAGGACCGTCAAGATGAGGTTGATACCAAACTTGAGGTGCAGTGATTCGTCACGAACTACCCAGTCGATCAAGCTTCCAAAGTTGCGTAGTAAGTTTCGCTGACGGAAGCTTAGCGCAACCATAAAACCAGAGTAAAACCAAATGCCTTCGAGAATCACGTTGTAGGCAACAAGATTTCGGACGAAGTCTTTTTTGCCTTCAGTCGACGAAATGTCGAGCGTCTGTTCGGTCATGCGCTTAATAAACTTCGTTTCAAAAGCTTCCTTGCGAGCCATCGATGGCGTTTCGACGTGCGCTGCATAGGCTTTTTCACGGTCGATTGGGAATGTCTCGAGGACGTATTCAAAACTCATACAGTGGTTCGCTTCTTCCCACATTTGCTTTGCAAGATACAAGTGACACTCAGCTGCGTTGACGTATGGATAAACACCGAAGGCCAATGCTTTGTTAACAAGTAGTTCATTAGGATTGAAATAGCTCATCAAAAATTCGAGTGCGTGGCGCTCTTCGTCGGTCATTTTCTTCCAGTCAGCCAAATCTTGACCAAGCTGAATTTCATTTGGGAACCATGTATTTGACACCGCTTGGTTGTACAAATCCATTGCCCATTGGTAGTGAATTGGCTTCAAAAGAAGTCCGTCTTGGATTCCTGTTCCTAAAATTCCTGGCATATATTTTCCCCTTAAACTTTACGTTTCTTACTCGCAACCGTCACAGATTGTCAAACTTGCTGGGTCAATTGGCGCAGACGCCTGACCATTCGCTTTGGCATCGTCGTCAGCGACTGCTTGTGCGTTTGCCATTGCGCGGTCGATAGCTGCTAATTTTTCGTCGAGTGTCATGTTGTCGTCGATGATTGAGTTTGCGTTCATTGTTGTTCCCCTATACCCTTTTACTTGTGTTACTACCAATGTTGTTGACGAATGAGTTGTTGCAATTGTTAGCTGGTCTCAACCGTTTGCTTTTTTGCAAAGCCGAATCCGCTCTTACGCTGGCCACCGCTTGATTTTGCCATCTCTTCGGATTTGTTGACCTTCACGGTTGATTGCTCAGCTTGGTGGCGAGGCTTTACGTGGAGATAGTAAGTTGTCTTAAGACCACGCCTCCACGCTTCAGTGTAGATCTCGACATAGTCATCGATGTTGCGTGTCTCGAGGTACATGTTGCGGCTAATCGCCTGGTCTACCCATTTTTGTGCACGGGCTGCAACTTCGATAAACGCGTACGGGCTGAGTTGGAAACTTGTTTTGTAAACGTCTTTAATATGCTGCGGGATGCTATCGATACCCTGAATATCACCTTGTCGAGCGAGTAGTTCATCTTTGACGGATTCCCAGAGATTAAGTTCTTTAAGATCACGTACGAGATTGGCATTTACTTCGAGGAACTTACCGCTCAGAGTACTACGTGAGAAAATCTGTGCGAACTGCGGATCGATCCCAGGCGTGGTGCCAGCAACGTGAGCGATGTTGGCCGTTGGTGCGATTGCCATGAGCGTTGCGTTTCGCATACCTTTCTTCGTCTTTACACGGAGTGCTTCCCAATCGAGTCGTTTCTTGCGATTGATGGCTACTTTTACTTTTCGATCGGTTGCAAGTTTGTCGAGCGTATCGACAGGTAGTTCACCGCGGCTCCAGCCACTACCCTTAAACTCTGGGTAGCTTCCGAGTTCTTGTGCAAGATCAGCGCTCGCGTCAATCGCGTGATAACTAATGAACTCAGTTAGTTGATCCATGAGATCGTACGCTTCTTCTGACTCATAACTGTGTCCGAGACGTTCGATAACTTCACTAAAGCCCATAATTCCGAGGCCTAATGCGCGGTTTTGGACATTGCTATTCATCGCTTCAGGAATAGGAGTGTTCGTAATGTCGCACAAATTGTCGAGCTGTCGAATAGCGCTTTTTGCTGATGCTGCAAGTAAATCCCAGTTCCAGCTCTTATCAGCTTGGAGATGCGCTGATAGATTGATTGAAACGAGATTACAGACAGAAGTGTTGTCTTTGTCTTGTGGCAATGTGATCTCGGTACAGAGATTTGAGTGGTGGATAGTTCCTGTGTTGTCGTTGAGTGCGCGGACATTGATTGTATCTTTCCAGGTGAGCCATGGGTGACTCGTTGCCTGCAATATAGTCAAAATCTGGCGGAACTGCTCACGAGCCTTGATTTTACTTGTTTCACGTATTTCACCGCGCTGCGCCATCTTGATGTATTCATTGTAGCGAGCACTAAATTCGTGACCATATAGCTCAGTCAAATCATACGTTTCAGCTGGATCAAACAAGTACCAGTCTTGATCTTTTTCGACACGGCGCATAAATTCATCGCTAATATAGACAGCAGTGTTTGCAATACGTGTACGAAGGTATGGGTCGCCAGAGTTTTGCTTGAGGTCAAGGAATTGTGGGAAATTAAGGTGCCAATTTTCCATGTAGATAGCCGCTGCACCTGCTTTTTTACCTTTTCGTGATACCGCAAAGAGTGCAGTATCAAGCATTTTAATAAATGGAATTGGTCCAGTACTCTCGGTGTTAGTCGTTTTAACAGGGCTACCAGCAGCACGTAATTTCGTAATACCTATACCAATGCCGCCAGTTCCTTTAGCAATAAACATCGTGTCACGGACACCTTTTGCGATCGACTCCATGTCGTCGTCAATATTGAACAAAAAGCAGTTAGATAATTGCGGGAAAGCACCACCGGAGTTGATGCGTGTACTACCACCTGGTACGTACTCGAGTCGACTCATGTGATTATAAAAGTCGATAGCAGCACTTGTCGGATCTTTTTCGTTGTAACTTAGTCCCATGGCAATACGCATGTGAGTAAATTGTGGCACTTCAATGGCTTCGCCACTGTTTTTGCGGAGTGCATAGCGGTTTTTGTTGGTGACAACACCGAGATATTTACTCAGTCCATCGCGCTCTGGTTCGAGAGCGTTTGCCAACTTTTTTATATCAAACAATTTACTATCTGCCATTCGTGTGTCAAGCAAACCATCTTTTACACCTTGTTTGAGGTAGGCAGCAAACTTACTAGCGTGAAGTTTTTTTAATTCTTCAGCAGTTTCATAATCACCGAGAATGTTTTTGTATAGATTCTTGAGCAACAGCCTCGCTGCGACAGTGTCAAAGTCTGGATCGTCTTTGACATTCTGCAGTGCCGTGTGGATCACTGCTTCGTCAAGTTGCTCACTCGTGATGCCGTCAAATAATGTCAATTGTAGTTCTGTTGCGACTTGTACTACTTTACTGATTTGATCAGGCAAACCCTCGGTTGCCTTCACAAGAGCCAAGTTAATTTTGTTGGCGTCGAATGGTTCGCGGGTGCCATCGCGTTTTACCACATGGATTGAGTCCATAAAGTCCCCTATTTACATTTATGTTTGTCACACATTCCCATACCTCCCAGGAGCAACCCAAATACTACTTACCCTACGGGTATTTCATCACCCTCGTCGTAGATTTGCGTTATTGTGTGTTTTGTTGATCAACTACTTATGTAGTGGTCTGTGTATGACTATAGACCCTATATATAGCCGTTTCAAGTCTTTTTGCCTATTTTTGGCTGTATTTTCGACTACGAGGAGACAAACATTAGCGCTACCTCTGTACACAGCCGTCTAGTGTAGTGTTGCTTTTTTACAACGCTATATGTAGCGCTTATGTTTTATAACGTATCGATAGGAGACTGCGGCGGGAAAGCATCTTGTGGCGCTGCTTGAGTTGCTGCAGTAGGCTGTGGCGCCACAGCAACTTTTTGTACAACTTCGAGCGGAATTATTCCTGGATTCTTTTTGACGATGTTTTCATTGAGCGCCTTATCGATGATCATTCCATGCCAGCTGGCAGTTTTGCGCTTGCGACTATTACATAAGATATAGGCTGCAATGCCAACAAAGAGGGCTATAAATAGTATAAGAATAATTGGTGATACGGTAGATTCTGTATGCATACCAGAGGTATAGCATGAGCATAATACATGTATCATTTAGTGGTAATTAACAAGTGGTAAAACAAAAGAATATTGACATAAACACAATATTGTGCTAATATACTTATCACAAGACCGCACCAGGCGGCCTGCACCACCACACCGGAAGGAACCATCATGGGCAAGTCCAAGACTGGCAACGGGGGCAGCACCCCGAAGGTCCCCGCCCCCTCCGCTGAGCAGGACGCACAGCGTCGCGCCGTCAAGGCGGCTCGGCGCACGGGCGGCAAGGCGTCGCTCTACCGCGCACCGCAGGACACCCTGACCGCTCAGATCGAGCAGGACAAGATCAACAGCCAGGGCGTCAAGATCCTCGACCGCTTCGAGGTCACCATGACCTCGATCAGCAAGGGGGCAAACGAGCAGCTCCGGCGGGCGGCTCACGTCTACGTCGACATCTACACCTCGCCCAGCGAGGAGACGATGTACGCCCGTCACACCCGTGCGCTCGAGAAGGCGCTCAGCGAGCTGGACACCAACAACCTGCGCAGCTACGCGCGCGCGCAGATCAACGCGGCGTTCTACGCCACGCGACCGCCCCAGTAGGGATCCAACCGGTGCCCGGCGGGGAGAGAGGCCTTAGCCTCCTCCACGCCATAACCAATGCAACGAAGCTCATTATATAAGTGAGTTATTTTTATTCTCAAATATATGGCGGAGAGGATGGGATTCGAACCCACGGTGCAGTTTGACCCACACACACGCTTTCCAAGCGTGCGCCTTCGACCACTCGGCCACCTCTCCAGCTACTCAAGTGTAGCAATTCTACGAACACTAGACCAGCACCAGGGGCACATACTCTTAGTATGTATATTATTTCGCCCATATTTGACGAATACAACAAAAGTTTTCGAGTTGTGTAAATTACCTCTATTACGCAGTTGTCTTGTATTCAAGAGGTTCTTATAATAGTACTAATGTCCAAATCAGCTACAACGCCAGTCATCCAACTCACCGACCTAAAAAAGCGGTTTGGTGAAGGCGATGCCGAGCATTTTGCGCTCGACGGCGTTGATTTGACGGTAGAAAAAGGTGAATTCATCGCGATCATGGGACCGTCCGGTTGCGGCAAAACGACACTACTCAATATCATAGCGCTACTTGATCGATCAACAGACGGCGAATATCACCTAGATGGGATTTCGGTTGATAAACTGAGCGCTACCAGACGTGCGACATTGCGAGCACGCCAGATTGGCTTCGTATTCCAGGATTTTAATCTTATCGAACGCATGAACGTCATCGAAAATGTCGCTTTGCCCCTCACCTACGCTGGTGTGCATCACACCAAACGGCTCACTGAAGCCAGCAAAGTTTTGAAGAGCTTTCATTTGTCGGAACGCGAATATTACATGCCGTGGCAGCTCTCTGGTGGACAGACTCAGCGCGTCGCAATCGCGCGCGCACTCGTCAATAAGCCGTCACTAATTCTAGCTGATGAGCCAACAGGCAACCTCGATAGCAAAGCGAGTCACATCATCATGGAAGAATTGTCTGACATTCACCGCCGTGGCAACACCATCATCATGGTTACTCACAATCCTGATCTGACGACCTATGCCTCGCGGGTTATCACCATGCTCGACGGCAAAATCGATACCGATACCAAGGACGTGGTCATCAAAACGAAAGTGCACGACGAAAAGCGAGCGTTGGGTGAGATTCCATTGAGCGTCAAGCGATTAAAGAAATCATCTAGCAAAAAGTCACGTACTAAAAAGGACAAACGATAATGCGACTGATGCTCTTTGAACACATCCGAACTGCCCGTGAATCACTGCGCCGAGCGCGCATGCGCACATTACTAACGGTTACCGGTGTGGCTATTGGTGTCGCCAGTATCACTGCCATCCTCGCGCTTGGTACCGGCATCACATCCATCATCAACCGACAGGTTACAGACCTGGGCTCACATGTCGCCGTTGTTAGACCAATGACAAAAAACTTGAGTCTCGGTGACCTCAATAATCCTACCGCACAGAATAGTTACACCACCAGCCCAATAGAAGAGCGTGATATAACTAGTCTACAAAAATTACCAGGCGTTACGGCAGTCGTACCTCTAATGACAATCAGTGGCAGCCTGCGCTCCATTGACCAAGAAGCCTCAGTCAGCACCATCCTTGCTACGACCCCAAATTTTGCGCAAACAACGCCATTTCAGCTGCTCGACGGGCAATTTATAGATGACGTTACCCTTGAAAACACCACGGTCATCGGACAACAACTCGCTGTCGATCTGTTCGGTACCGACCAAGCGGTTGGTAAGGGCATTATGGTCAAAGGGCAACGCTTCACTGTCATCGGAGTTATACGTAGACTTAATAATCCGATCAATTACAACAATATCGACCTCGATCATACTGCCATTATTAGCTTTGATAGCGGCAAGCTTTTTAACCACGGCGTCGCTCAAATTCAACAACTTAATATCGTAACAAAGCCCTCAATTGACGTTGCCACGTTAAAACCAAGCATCGAACGCACACTTTCAGCCAATCACGACAAAGAAACCGACACTACCGTGCTCGTTGGTAATGAAGTCGCCGCGCCATCGAACAGAGTTTTTATTCTGATAAATCTCATTATGTCGATGATTGCCGGTATTTCCTTACTCGTCGGTGGCATTGGCATCATGAATATCATGCTCGTGAGCGTTGTTGAACGCACGAGAGAGATCGGGTTGCGTAAAGCAGTCGGTGCGACCAGCGCATCAATCGTTACACAATTCATGATTGAAGCGCTGATCATTAGCTTTGTCGGTGGCTTGCTTGGTTACATCGGTGGCTATTTGATCGCCTTCTTTGTCAGCCTGCTTCTGCCGTATGACCCCGTTATCACCTGGCAAATCGCTGCCCTCGCCTTTGGACTCGCCATCAGCGTCGGAACTATATTTGGTGTTTATCCAGCAGTCAAAGCTGCGGGGAAGAGCCCGATTGATTCACTCCGCCACTTCCACTAACCAAGTTCTTTTTTGAGGCGCTCAACAAGCTCGACCGGGCTTGGATCGACGCCATTGAGAAGACCAAGATACAGTGACACGAAGTCACCAAATAACACCAGGTACAGCAATTGTTCAATCGCAGTCTCCCCTTTTGCTTCAACTCGTATAGCCTTTGGTCGCATGCCTGAGAGCAAGCGGTCGCCGATTTCAAAACGTTCGAGAATCCGTGGGTGCTCCATATCGGAAATCAAATCAACGACAGCAAACGGTTTTTCGATAGGGTGTGAGCTCCATCCAATAAACTCATTGTGGTCAAATTCTGAGAGCACACCCATCCATGCAGTATTTTTGCTACTTTCATTAAAGCTAATCTTCCATTTGTAAGCGGCTGGCGCCATCAACGGTCCAGCGTAGACAATTGGGGTTTTACCGACGAGTTGCAACGCCAATTGCTTAGCAGGATTTGTTGCCGTTGGCTGATCAGGCGTCCATTGGCTGATAGCGCGTTTTAAGCCTTCGACGGTTGCCGCAACGGTATCAAGCACTGATGCATCGCATAATTTTGCGGCAACAAGCAGTTCGAGCAGAGCACGGTAGCCATAAAATACGGCCATGCGAGGCTGTACAGCTTTTGGCAATACAACGAAGGTATCCCCGTGTGCTTTAGCTTCCTCAAGCAGTTTTCCCCCACCAGCTACGATAATGATCTGCGCGCCACACTGACGAGCTTTTTCGAGTGACGACAGTGTTTCTTCGGTATTACCCGAGTAGCTGCTGGCGAAGAATAGCGTGTGTTCATCGACAAACGCTGGAATACTATAATCTTTTGAGATGACAAACGGTACACGCAGCGTCGGAAATGTTCGCGCGAGTTCTGCCTGCAACGAGCTACCGCCCATGCCGCTGTACACAACCGATCGTATATCTGTTGGTAATTCGAGCTCCTGAATCTCAAAATCATGCACTAGCTGATCTGGTGTCGCCGCAGCAAGGCCGAGTGCATTTGAGCCGTCGCGCTGAGAGATTACGTTCATATCATCTAGCATGTAGTTGTACTCCTATAAGTTTAAAGGTTGTTGCCTGATAGCATACAAGCTCGCTCATGTCCTTTACTCGCAAGCTCTTCCTATGATACAGTATTTCTAAAGACGAAGCATAACTAGTATAGAGGTGGGAAATGGACGAACAATCGCAGCAACCAATTAGCGACGACCAAGAGTTGGCAAAAGTACTCGCCGGTGTTTCTCAAGACATCGGTGCTCCAGTAGATCAAAGTGCGGTAACGACAAATCCTATGACAGAGGAATCAGCAAGTCAAGGTGTTCAACCAATACAAGACGACCAATCACTCGCTCCAGCTATTGAAATGCCCACTATGCCAGAAGCTCCTGTTGTAGCACCGATGAGCGGTAGCTCAGATCTAGATAGTATCAAGCTCGAAGCTCTGAACGAACTGCGCCCACTCGTTGACAAACTCGATGTGCCAGCTGAAGAACGATTCGATACGTATCTATTGCTTCTGCGTTCAACCGACGACCGTGACCTCATTGCGCCAGCTCACCAAGCTGCCAAAAACATTCCAGATGAAGCTCGTCGAGCGCAAGCACTACTAGATATCATTAAAGAAATCGACTTTCTTTCGCAAGCGCAAAAATAATAGTCATGCATTCAAAATAACGACCATATCGTATGGTCGTTATTTTTATAAAGCATTAATTTCATAGTAATTCTGAGGCTCCGCCCCGCTCGCAGTGTGGTTCGCGAGTGGGGCGGAGCCTGGTGGAAGTGGGGTGGGGTGGGGTCTACCGGTTGCCCAGCAGACGGTTCACCTCACTCTCGAGGTAGCGACGGTGGCCACCGAGCGTTCTGATCGGATTCAGCTTGCCATTCTTCGCCCAGCGCGTGACCGTCTTCGAGTCGACACCGAACATGGCCGCGACCTCAGCCGGCATCAGCAGCTTTTCGGGCTTCTTTCCTTTAGCAGGCATGGTGCCCTCACCACTCTCATCTCTCGTGTATAGCGCATGAGACGATCTCTTACGCACACGAATATTAATATTATAGTTTATTTAGTTAATTTTGTCAATAATACATCCGCTTAGGTCAGTTTACTAAAAGAAGCCACGACCATGGCTTCTTTTATCGATTCGAGCTCTACTTATTCGAGAACTACATCATCCCCATGCCGCCGGGCATTCCGCCGCCGGCCATTGGAGCTTCTTTCTCTGGTACTTCGACAACAAGTGCGCCCATAGTTGCGGCGGTCGATGCAATCGAGACTGCATTTTGCACCGCTTCTTTGGTGACGCGAGTAGGGTCAATGACACCAGCTTTTTTGACGTCGATTAGACCTTTTTCGGGTGTCATGACATTGATACCAAATCCGGGCTTGCCAGCTTCGACTTGGGCAATCAGCGCCTCTGAGCTAAGTCCGGCGTTTTTGGTAATCTGTAGAAAAGGCTGCTTGAGCGCGTCTTTGAGAATCTGGCGCCCGGCAGACACGCTGTCGCCATTACCTGAGACTTCGAGTGTAGCCGACAGATTAACCAGCGTGACACCACCACCGGCAACGATACCATCAGCGAGCGCAGCTTTCGTCGCGGCAACTGCATCGTCTACACGGAATTTCTTTTCATCAATATCCGTTTCGGTTGCACCACCAACTTTGATGACTGCTACTTTGCCTGAGAGTGCAGCGGCTCGCTTCTCGTATTGCTCTTTGTCGTACTCACTGGTGGCGTTGTCAGCTTGTGAAACAATCTGTGCGATACGATCTTTGACAGCTTTTACTGTACCGCCACCTTCAATGATTGTCGTTTCGTCTTTTCCAACGATGACTTTGCGAGCACTACCGACAACTTCGAGGCCGACATTTTCAAATGTCATTGCTTGGTCGCTCGAAATTACCTGTGCACCCGTGAGTACAGCCATATCAGCTAGGATTTCTTTTCGTCGATCACCAAAGCTTGGGGCTTTGACGACAACAGTGTTAAGCGCACCCTTCAGCTTATTGAGCACAAGAATACTGAGTGCTTCGCCTTCGACTTCATCAGCCACCAATACAATATCTTTTTTGCCAGATGCGGCTAATTTTTCGATCAACGGCAATAGTTCTTGAGCGCTCGAGATCTTTTGGTCAGTAATGACGATAGCTGGTTTTTCGTACACCGCTTCCTGTCGGCCAGCATCAGTCACAAAGAATGCGCTCGCCCATCCTTTATCAAGTGAAAATCCTTCGACAACTTCACTTTCCATTTCGAGACCTTGGCCAGCTTCCACGGTGACGACGCCGTCTTTGCCGACCTTTTGGATAACTTCAGCGATAAGCTTACCGATTGTTTCATCACCAGCAGAAATGGTCGCGACTTCGGCGATTCGCTCAGTTTTGCCTTCGACGCTTTCACTCAGTCCGTCGAGCGCAGCTACAACTTCGCGGCCAGCTTCCTCGATGCCTTTTTTGAGTTCCATTGGATTGTGGCCTGCTGCGATCAGTCGGTTGGCTTCCTTCAAGATGTTGTAAGTCAGCACCGTGACGGTGGTCGTACCATCACCAGCAACTTTATTGAGCTTTGAGGCAGCTTGCTTGATTAGCTCCGCACCGACTTTGTATCCAAGAGTTTCATCGTCAACTTCTGGTAAATCGACGCTTTCTGCGACGGTTACACCATCGTGGGTCACCGTCGGGCCACCGTAACCCTTCGCAATTACGACATTACGACCTTTTGGCCCATAGGTTACTTTAACTGCATCGTAAAGTGCTTTTGCACCGCCGAGCACACGAGCTCGGGCATCATCATCATAAAAAACTTTTTTTGCCATATATTATTTCTCCGTTTTCGCTAATTCTTCTTTACCTTTTTCGTATAGTTTCATGCGCGCTTCGAGCTCTTTGACCCGTTTGGTCTGTATATGCACGATCTTGAGTATGTATGCCAGCACCAGTATTAATAAGAATGAACCAACTAGTACTGCTATTTGCTGCGCAGACTCAAGCATTATGCTACCGTTCCGAGAATGTCCTCTTCTTTGACGATCAGATATTCGACAGCGTCAATTTTGATTTCAGTCGTAGAGTATTCTTTGTAGAGAATATTGTTGCCTACTTTGACGTCTTCAACGTCTTTACCAACAGCGACAACTTTGGCAAGCACTGGCTTCTCTTTTGCATTATCTGGTAAATACAATCCGCTTGCAGTTTGCGTTTTGGCCTCTTGTCGTACCGCGACAACGCGATCCTTTAGAGGGGTTATAGGTGAACTCATCGTTAGTCTCCTCTATTACTACTTTTGTAAGGTCTATTGTACGAAGCAAACTAGCACTCGTCAAGTCAGAGTGCTAGAAATTCAAAATTTTAAATCGAAGCCTACATCTTCACAAATATAAATTAATGTGTTACAATATAAATATATGAGTACTGAGAAAGATTTATTTACAAAGACATCCACTGCTATAGTCGAACGCTACGTTGATTATTTTCCTGAAGAGGCTGAGCGACAATCCCCTCTTCTTGAAGCGCTTCACAATCCTGATTTAGACCTACGATCACGTAAGACTATTCCCGAAGGTCACATTTGCTCCAGCGGTATCCTCATCGTGCCCGGAGCCAATGAGTCTGATACTGATAGGGTATTGATGCTTTGGCATAATGCGCTGCAAATATGGGTTCTACCTGGTGGCCATTTTGACGATACCGATAAAGATATTTTCAAAACCGCTATTCGCGAGTCCCGGGAAGAAACAGGCATTCCAGACGACATCACACTGGAAATTCATCCATGGCACACGGAAAATAACATACCAATTGATATAGATACTCACCCTATTCCAGCAAGGCCAGTTAAAAATGAAGGCGAACACCAGCATTTCGATTTTCGTTACGTGCTCACAACTCCCAATCCTTCAAGTCTCATAGAATCGATGAGCCTTGCAGAAGGCGAAGTATCAACCTATAGCCTTGTCCCGATCCATGATCTGGACCCTTCCAGTAGCAGTTATCGTGCAATAGACAAACTCGCACGCCTTGGTATCGTAGCAGCCTATAAATCGTAAAGTGTTATTTATGAGCTTGCTCATATAGATTTGCAAAATTATTTGTCAAAAAATCAGGAAGGTGCTTATTCGCTGGGCAAGTTAACATAGGAATAGCTTCTAGCTCAAACCCTTCTGTAGCCTTATTATGCCTCAAAAAAGCGACACTAGACTGGAATAGCTTAAAGTCTCTACTTGCAATTTTTATCGCAGTGTTTATGTCCTCAGGACTGAGTAAATCTTTCGCGCAGGCACCACGCTCAATAAGCCTACTGGCAATCGCTGGTAGAATGTTATTAGATATTGCGCGTAACAATTTTGGATTTGGTAGATACGTAGTCTGCTTTGTTACTGGGTCTATCTCAGATACAAAGACCTCGCTCCAACTCGTCAACATATGAGGTGCGGCCCGCTCAGGATGTTGTCCTAAATATTTTTCACATTGGGCTACGAGTAGCTCATGTAAGTTCAGTAGTGTTAACTGCATACTGTCGTCATTGGCGAGATCGTGAGCCATTCTGAGTTGCTCTCTTGTGTAGGGACGGTTTTGAATCATTAAGACTTTAGTAATATCTTGGCCTTCTTGCTCAGAAACAATCAAACTATCGTCTGCTGTTTCTCCAGTTGCAAATTCAGGATAAAAAGATCTTTTATTCATCACGGCAACAATGTGACCTGGATTATAACCGAACCTCACACGAAGCATATCGATATGATCGCGGACTTTTTCAACCAAGAAGGTTTTCATGACGTCCGAGCTTGCGTCAAACCGATCAAACCCACTTTGAACTTTTGCTGTAGCTGCATCCGTCATCTCGCGGATACCTCGGCTCATTAGCTCTGCAACGATATGCGCTGCAGTTGCTGGGTTTATCCCAAGCTCGGTATGGTAGCTGTCAATCGCATGGAGTACAAATGCTGCAATAGATTCAGGTGGCAACTCTTTTTTCAAATCAGCATGAATATTTTCATAACTGCGTGATTCACTTACATTCAGATAATCAGCGAGGGTATCATGCATTGCCCCATGAGCTTCACCTACACGTGACGCACGATCCCAATAGTGTTGTTTAACCCCCCCTAGAGTTGAGGCTGGAGTAAAATCGTGGTTCAAGCAAACAAAGCCCTCCGCTACCTTGTTGCGTATACCAGCTACCGCAAGCAATACATCTTCTGGGCACTGTGATATACCAATTGCTGCAGCAGCTCTAGCAGTCCTTACTCCTACCTCACCAAGTCCTCTCTCGTATCGTTCTACATGACTAAGCTCAATAATATGATCATGTGTTGATATAGGATCACTGTGGGTCATAGATATTATTATTCTAGCACTAAAATGACGTTGTGTCAATAATCTGATAAAGGTTAAGATTTTTAATTATACAGACTTGAATTGATTTGTCAATCTATCCTACTGAGCACTCAAACCAAGGGACATATGCTTAAATAGGCATATGTCTATTTCTTTTGCAACTGATTCACAGATCGCTGAGTGGAATGAGCTGGTGAATGCTAATCCTGGTGGCGGGGCTATTTTGCAAGGATACGAATTCATCATGCAAAAAGCCAACAGCGGCTGGAAACCACGCTTTATCATGATTGGTACGCGCGCAGTTGCCGCACTCGAAAAGTCGATACCACTGATGGGACGAGTCTGGTACATTCCGAAGGGCCCAGCAACCGATTCAGTCAGTGATTTGTCGTCACTCCTTGATGAGTTAACGCCTTTTGCTCGTCAGCACGGCGTATTTTCGATCAAAATCGAGCCCGAACTCGATCACACTACTGATATGTCAGCGCTTGGGTGTATCAAAACTCGACCAATTCAGTACAACTTTTCTACCGTTCTAGTCGACTTGTCGCCGTCTATCGACGAGATCCTCACAGCTCTGCCACAAAAAGGTCGCCACGCAATTCGTCGCGCCGAGCGTGACGGCGTGATCGTCAAGCAAGTAGAGCCAACCGCAGAAAACTGCCAGACTATGTATGCATTGTTTCAAGAAACCGCAACGGACGCGGGCTTTGCGATTCGTCCGACAGAATATTATCAAAGTTTCTATCATCGATACGGCGAAAATGGTGGGTTGTTCTTTGCCTACGTCGGCGAGACAGTCGTTGCCGGCGCGTTTGCGATGGTGCAAGGGGGAAAAAGTGTCTACAAAGACGGGGCCAGCGTGCGTGAAAAAGTAACCTACGGCGCCTCTCATCTCTTGCAGTGGGAAGTCATCAAATGGGCAAAATCACTCGGCTCTCTCGAACACGATTTAGCCGGTGTACCGCCGATCGCTGATATTAAGGACCCAAATCATCCGTTTTATGGCCTCGGGCGTTTTAAAACTAGTTTCAATAAGACCGTCACGCAGTACGTCGGCGCCTACGACGTGCCCGCTCGCCCCTTGCGCGCCAAACTTTGGCATGCCTATATAGAAAAGATTGTTCGGCGGTTGTATTTTAGGCGTCACCACGAATCGTTTTACTAGAGTATAATTGAGATCACTATGTCGCTTATCAATACTACTGTTGTAATGTCAGGGGTCGATTATTTCGACGACGCTCAGCCGATCAATCCGTTTATGGACAAAGATACGCCGATCGACTTGTCGGTTGCAGCCCACGAACACGACCAAATCCAGGCCGCGCTTGAATCTGCTGGAGTGAGTGTTCACCGCGTTGCACCGCCGCAAGGTTCTCAAGATGGTGTCTTCACCGCCAACTGGGCACTTGTGCGTGGCAATATAGCTGTGATGGCTCGCTTACCAGAAGCACGTAAAGCCGAAGAACCGTATGCTGCACAGATACTTCGCGAGCAATTCGGTAAAGAAATAGTGTATATTCCCGATAATTACAAATTTAGCGGTCAAGGCGACAGCCTACCATGCGGCGACTACTTGTTTTGCGGCAGTGGCTACCGATCTGACCCCGAAGCACAAGCATTCGTCGCTCAGACATTAGGGCTCACTCGTATTCAACTCCGCGCGAAACCTCAGCTTGATAGTAGCGGTGAGCCTATGATTAACCCCTATTCTGGGTGGGCAGATAGTTTTTACTATGATCTTGATCTCGCCATATCGATCTTAAAAGCTCCAGATGACAACAAAAAAGGCTTGATCGCTTGGTGTCCTGACGCATTCACACCTGAAAGCCAGCAAGTACTGCAAGACTTTGACGGCGTCGACAAGATCGAAGTGTCCGAACACGAAGCTATGACAGCACTCGCCTGCAACCTGGTTTCAACCGGTGAAACGGTCATCATGAACGACGGCGCACCAGAATTCACCGCCGCGATCGAAGCACACGGTCTGAAGACAATTCGTCTTTCCAATCCCGAGCTCGCCAAGGGCGGCGGCTCAGTACGATGTACTACTTTGACGCTCGAATAGCCGCACGAGCTTCACCAGCTTCATCCCACGGATGTTCACCATCTGCGCGCTCGATGGTTTTTTCATGACCTTTGCCTAGTAGTATTACGACATCGTCTTTTGAGGCGACGCGTGTCATCGCAAATCGAATTGCAGATGGGCGGTCGAGAACCAAATACATATCTTTGTCTTTGACTTTGCCTGAGCGCGCGGCTCCTTCGGCGATTTGGCTCAAAATAAGATTGCCGTCGATATCACGATCGTCTTCTTCGGTCAGTACAATTTCATCACAGTACTTGCCTGCAATTTCACCTTGCGTCCAGCGTTTTTCTTCGTCGCGACGACCAGCTGAGCCAAATACCGCAACAAGTTTTCCGGTCGTACTCTTTCGTAGGTCGGAAAGTAATCGCTCGAAGCTATCGGGGGTGTGTGCAAAATCAACGATGACGCTAAATGCCTGTCCTTCATCGATCGTATTCATTCGTCCTTCGACGCTTTCGAGGGCGGCAATTCCCTGCTCTATCTGCTCACGAGTGAGCCCAATGCGCCGTCCTACCGAAACAGCAGCCAAGCTGTTGTATACATTGAATTCACCCGGGATATTGCAGCGAATACTGTAGTGCTCGTCGCCAATCACTGCCTCGTACGTGCTACCATCGCCGTTGAGCTGTACGTTCACTGCTTTTAAGGATCCATCTACGATGCCATACGTCTCCGTTTCTGTGACAGCACTCAGAAATGCTGCGCAATTCGGGTCGTCTGCATTGGCGATCCCAAATCCATGTGGATGTTTTGCGGCTGCCTCAAACAACATGCGTTTTGCCGCGATGTATCGTTCGAAGGTTTTATGATAATCCAGATGCTCATGTGTAATATTCGTCAAAACGGCGATCTCATACGGAATCCCCCAGACGCGGTGCTGCGCCAAAGCGTGTGACGTCGTCTCGAGTACAACCCAGTCGACGCCTTTATCGCTAAATTCTTTTAGTCTCTTATGAAGTTCTGGCGCAGAAGCTGTTGTAGTGTGCGCCATCTGCGGCACGATATCACGGCCAATGCCATTAGCAACTGTCGTCATGAGTCCAGCTTTGTAGCCAGCTTCCACTAGCATCCGATGGATCATAAACGAGGTCGTCGTTTTGCCATTTGTCCCCGTCACCCCGATAATGCGCATTTTCTTACCAGGAAATCCATAGGCTGTCGCAAATACCATCGATTCGATTAGATGGCCGGTCGGTTCAATCCGTCCAAATAGTTCACTAGGTACTAGTTTTTTAATAAATTTTCGGGTGTTCACAGACTTGTAACTCCTTCATGGGCAATATCGTTTCGGCTAAATGTCGTGCCGATCAGTAAAACGCAATCGTCTTTTTTGGCACTACGCGACGCTTTTTCGACCGCACCTTTGGCGCTCGCCGCCATGTCGATATCAGCACGAGCCGATTGCTCGTCACCGACGACAAACATCCGATCAACCAGCAGCATGGCATCACTGATAACTGTTTCATCGGGCATCGAGTCAAACACAACTAGTAAACGGCGCTTCGTCAGGGCTTTCGCTGATTCAATGGCTAATGCTACGGACTCGTTTGTCTGCGCAGCGTCAAGAATCACGCTGTAGGGAGCATCGTGCGTCAGGACTTCAAAACGTGAGTCCTGCGTATCAATATCAGCAATTCCTTCTTGAACTGCATCGAGATTGACGCCGAGCACGTACGCGGCGGCAATAGCGGCGGCAATGCAGCTCACATTGGCGTACCCAGTCAGATACGAGGCAACTTCGAGCTTAGTCTGATGATCGATAGTCATTTTGAGTTCAGAACCATGGCGGTATAGTTTGACACTATCAATTTTTGCTTCGGCATCGTCAGTCATGCCAAAATTTATCTGTTGGTATGGCTCAACGGTGCCGTCAGGCGCGGCGAGTTCAGTCGGTGTAACGACGTGTTTAGGCGATAGAGCTAGTAATTCTTTGGCGACCTCACATTCTCCGACAGCCAAGACTGTATTGATACGAACCCCGTGTAGTGCACCAGATTTTAAGAGATCGTCCGTCGTCTCGACCAGTACGATTTGGCTACGTCGTTTTTTGATAGTGCTCATAGCCCGGTAGAAGCTCGTCATAGATTTGTCGATGCCGTCAGTCGCAGATACAGAGGTGACAGATCGACCAGCTTCTTTCAAAATGCCCTCGAGAAGAAGCATCACCGTGCTTTTGCCGTACGGCCCTGCGACCAAAATCAAGTCAATTCCATTAAGCGGATTACCAAACCGCGCTGAAACTAACTTTGCCTCTACTTCCCTCAGTGCTTGCATATGCATTCAGTATAGCAAAGCCGGAGACATGATACAGTGGTAAAAGATGAAAATACTTGCTATCGAATCAACCTGTGATGAAACAGCCGCCGCCGTTGTCGAGGACGGTTACTTGCTCCACAGCAATGTCGTGGCTACACAAATCGATATCCACAAGGAGTATGGCGGCGTCGTACCAGAGATAGCTGCACGCAGCCACCTCGAGGTCATCAATCCGGTCATCAATAACGCTCTAAAGCAAGCCGGGCTTACCTGGGATGACATCGACGCGATCGCCGTCGCTTATGCGCCGGGTCTCATCGGTTCGCTTCTCGTCGGTACCTTGGCCGCACGCACGCTGGCTATCTTGCACAACAAGCCGCTCTACCCAGTTCATCACGTTGAAGGGCACGTCTATGCGAATTTCATAACCGCTGTTGTCAGCACAAATCAGTCGCTCGCATCTCTCAAGCTACCGTCAAAACAACCGAAATTCCCGATGCTGGCATTGGCTGTCAGCGGCTTGCACTCCCAGCTGATACTTTTTAGAGGTCATGGGGATTATGAATTGCTCGGACAAACGCTTGACGATGCGGTTGGTGAAGCATTCGATAAAGTCGCAAAGATTCTCGGACTCCCCTACCCTGGCGGTCCATCAGTCGCCGAAGCGGCACTGCGTGGCAATCCAAAAGCCTACCAGCTGCCAAAAGCAAAATTGGCAGAACCGTATGATTTTTCGTTTTCTGGCCTTAAAACAGCCGTTCTACGGGCAGTCCAACGCGAGGTTGGTGTCGATGTCCGTTTTCCGTCATTCGAGCTTGCAGCGCGCCTCACAGACACTCAGAGAGACGATTTTGCTGCTAGTTTCCAATACACAGCTGTTTCGACGCTCGTTGAAACCGCCAAACGCGCGTTTGATGCCTATCAGCCAGCGTCAGTCATCATTGCCGGAGGTGTTGCCGCAAACACTGAGTTACGGCGTCAATTAGCCGACCGCATTCCTATCGCTATCGAATTTGCCCCAATGCAGCTCTGTACCGACAATGGAGCAATGCTCGGTGCCCTCGCCTACTTTAAAGCTCAGGCTGTCGAACCGACTGATCCGCGACTCGTTAAAACTATCCCTTCTCTATCGATGAACGATACCAAATGGGCGCCTAACGCCGAGATAATTGGCGAATAACTCGTTTGGTAGTAGGTAGTAGTGTCTTCCAGACAGAGTACAAAGGCGAAAGCGGTCGATCATAGGTTCCGGCTAGCATCGTTTCGGTACCGTTACTAAAGCCAAGCTTAAATGAACTAACGCCATCATTGAGAAGACCGTTAAGATCATAGTTCTTCACACCGTGATTCTTGAGATCTCGGATCGCAAACCACTTGAGGAAATAATTAGCTCTCACCTGCTGTCCTGCTCCATTGACGCCACCATAAAGCTCAAACGATGTCGCATTACTAGTGGCGCACCACAGGAACGAAACAATAGCACCTTCATATACCGCTATGTAAATAGGTGAGTGCTCGCCCATCAGGGAGCGTACATCACGGTAGTACGAATCGTCGTGGAGCGCGAAGTGTGCCCGAATCGCGGTATCTTTGTATATTGCAAGACATGTTGCAATATCGTCCTCAGACGTGGCTTTACGCACTGTCACGCCGTCCTTTTCGGATTTTCGAATATACTGACGTGTCTTTTTAGACATACCAGCCAGTAGTTCCTCTTCCGACTGCTGCAGATCTAACATGACCGTTTTTGGCAGCAATATCGTCTGCTCTGACGCCCGCCATTCACGTGAAAAGTTTACTTTCTCGCAATCAGGCTCGACTGATACCATCACTGCATGGAAGGTTTTGTGTATGTACTGGGCAAGTTGGTCATATGATTCATCTGTCCACTTCCCTACCGGTCCACGTGGTATATAGGCGATACAGCGAAACGGCCACGGCAAAGCACGGATCAGCACTTGAGCACCAGCCCACGGTTTATCGCTGACTTCGAGTCTATAGGCATGCCATCTGTGTTTGGCTTTTACCTCTCCCCAGCCCCATAGCTGTAAAGGATGCCCCTCATTGGCACGAATCTTCGCGTCCCATGTATCTTGATCAGTAATTTGTCGTACCATTCCCCCAATTATACCCCTTACATGCTATAATTAGCAGTAATATTACTTAGTGCATATGCACTTTTCACGTGAAAACTATGAAACTAGCCAAGACTTATACGCCAGACCAATACGAACCAACGATTTACGCCTTGTGGGAAACAACAGGTGCCTTCAAACCAACCGGAAAAGGTGAGCCCTACAGTGTCATCATGCCGCCGCCAAATGCCAACGGTAACTTACACCTCGGACACGCTTTTATGGCCTATGTCGAAGACATTCTGGTGCGTTTTTATCGCATGCAGGGCAGGGATGCGATTTACATTCCCGGCGCCGACCACGCTGGCTTTGAAACATGGGTTGTCTACGAGCGAGAATTACAGAAAAAAGGCCAAAGTCGCTTCGATTTTTCACGTGAACAACTTTATAGCCAAGTATGGAATTTTGTTGAAAAACAACGTGGGAACATGGAATTACAGCTTCGTGCGCTTGGCGCGAGTGCCGATTGGAGCAAATTGGTCTTTACGCTCGATAAAAAGGTGATTGATACAACCTACAAGACATTCAAAAAATTGTGGGACGAAAATCGTATTTATAGAGGTGAACGCATCGTAAACTATTGTACGGTTCACCAAACAGGCTTTGCCGATATAGAAGTTGAGCACAAAATGGAGAAGGGAAGTCTATGGAAGATCGCCTACCCGTCGATCGATACAATGGGCGAAATAGTCGTAGCAACCACGCGGCCGGAGACCATGTTTGGTGATACGGCGATTGCTGTACACCCAGACGATACCCGTTATCAAAAACTTATCGGCACGAAAGTAGTCATTCCGATGGTTGGCCGCGAAATCCCTGTCATTGCTGACGAATACGTTGATCCAGCCTATGGTACCGGGGCAGTCAAGATCACTCCAGCGCATGATCCAAATGATTTCGAAGTAGGCAAGCGTCACTCGCTCGATATCCTCCAAGTGATCGGACATGATGGCAAAATGATCAATGTTCCAACGCAGTTCGCCGGACTGACAACACACGAAGCACGTGAACGAACCGTTGCACTACTGAAAATAGAAGAAGCCCTTCGAGGTGAAGAAGCGATTGAACATCAGGTTGGCCACTGTTACAAATGTAATAGCGTCATAGAACCGATGGTCCGCGACCAGTGGTTTGTTGATATGAAACCACTCGCAAAAAACGCAATCAAAGCCATCGAATCTGGCAAAATTACCTTTTATCCGGCCTCTAAAAAGCAAGCCATATTGCAATACTTGCATGGCATTCGCGATTGGAACCTGAGCCGTCAAATTCCGTGGGGTATTCCAATACCAGCTTTCCGCAATGAAAACGACCTATCTGATTGGCGTTTCGATGAGCGAGTTGAGCAAGAAAAAATTGTTATCGATGGCAAAACATACATCCGCGAGGAAGACACCTTTGATACGTGGTTTTCAAGTGGACAGTGGCCATTCATTACCACCGATTACTTAGATGGAGAAGAACTAGCGAAATACTATCCGATTAGTGTCATGGAAACCGGTGCCGATATCTTGTATCAATGGGTGGCGCGTATGATCATGCTAGGTATTGAAGTCACCGGTGACGTACCGTTTAAAGACGTCTACCTGCACGGGCTGGTGCTCGATGAACATGGCCAAAAGATGAGTAAGAGTAAGGGAAATGTCATCAATCCGATGGAGATCATCGCCGAATACGGCTCCGATGCAGCCCGCCTTGGACTCATCGCATCGCGCAGTGCCGGGCAAAACCAAGCGTTTTCATCGAGCAAAGTCATCGCTGGACGTAATTTTTGTAACAAACTATGGAATGTCGCGCGGTTTATAGAAGATAAGCTCGGTGACGACTACCAGCAAAATACGCCGCATCCAGTCACTACAGCCGATCACTGGATCATTGATGAATTAAACACTGCCGCTGCTAACATTAGTGAGCAGGTTACAAACTACCGCTTCGCTGAAGCTGGGGAGATCGTTTACCAGACACTTTGGACGAGTCTTGCCGATTGGTATATCGAAGTTAGCAAAGAGCAATTTAACCCGCATGTTTTGTCGTGGGCGCTCGATACAATCCTTCGGCTCGCACATCCGTTTGCCCCATTTGTCACTGAGACAATTTGGCAAAGCCTACCATGGACGAAAGACCTACTGATCCGCAGTCAGTGGCCGACGCCACTCGTTGCCGATGAGATCGCTGCCGGTGAGTTCCGACGCTTACAAGATCTCATCACTGAAATTAGATTTGTAACCAGTGAGCTACCAGGCAACAAACGCTATGGCTTACTCCATGGATCCGACGCTCTAATACACGACAACGCGAGCCTTATCATCAAGCTTGCTCGCGTTATGTCGGTCGAGCACACCGATCAACCTAAAGGCTTACGACTAGCAAACTCTGGAAGGGAAGCATGGCTCGATGTCGATGCCGATACTCTCTACGAGCACCAGTCAAACCTCGAGGTCCGCCTCGCTGAAGCGCACCAGTTGGCAAAGACACTATCAATTCGTCTCGACAATCCAACCTACGTCGAAAAAGCACCAGAAAAATTGGTTGTCGAATCGCGCATTAAGCTTGCCGAGATGCAAGATCGTATCAAGCACTTACAAGCTGAGCTCGATATCATTAAAAGCTAATTGCTTAGCAAGCAAGAGGAGTCAAAAAACCTTCGGTTTGATGACCACTTTTAGTCGCAGCACGGCTCAGTCGGTATTTTTTCTCGTCATTTTGACCAAGCTTTGGTAACTGCGATATATATCGTCCTGCTATATTGTCGACACTAACGCGTTCGACATGAGTATGCGCCTCGTGAGCAAGCAACATTGCACTTCCTTCGTAGGATGCTGCCGCAACTGGTACTGCGATGGCAAATGAGGTCATAGAATCAAGTTTGGTGTCGTGCAACGCAAGACCTACGAACGTCATGACGGCGATGAGGGCGGAAATAAGCTTTGTTAAGTTTGAAATATACATATCTGTTTGTTTTGGTTTAGGTGTAACAAATAGATAGTAGCATAAGCTTTACGCATTGTCAATGATGTTGCTCGTACTACACGTGGTGATACTTGCCGCCGGAGAGAATTTCCTGCGAACGATACAGTTGCTCGACGAGCATAAGCCGTACCAGCTGATGTGGAAAAACAAGTTTTGATAGTGACCAGACTTGATTGGCACGCTGATGTAGTCGATCATCCACGCCGTAGGCTCCGCCGATGACGATTGTCACTGGCTTGGCAGTAGAAAAACATTGATTCAATAGGGAAGTTATTTCGGAGTTGGACATATTTTTTCCAGTTTCATCCAGCAGGAGCACAAAATCTTCTGGACGAGTGCGGCTCAGTATGCGCTCAGACTCTTCCTTGCGCGCCTTAATGCCTTCTAAACTAGAATGTGGTAAAAGATTCCATATGATATTAAATGGCTGCTTACAGCGTTTCTCGTAACGTTCCAGGCCATCAACAATCCACGATTCATGCTTTTTACCAATGGCTATTATAGTGATCATTCAAACCGTAATATATCAGCGACGGCTGCTAGTGCTTCGTGATCAATTTTGCCACGTGATGGCGTTAGTTGCGAGGTCTCGTTGAAGGGAACAACATGCACGTGTGCATAAGGAACATCAGTGCCAACAACGGCCATGTGCACGTATTTGTATGGCATTACTTCGCGTTGTCGCACAGCGACTTTTTTTGCTGTACTCATGACAGCGCTGTAGATCTGTTCATCTAAGTCCCACACAAACACGCTCGGACGAATCTTTGGGATGACAAGCGTGTGTCCTTCGTTTTTTGGATAAACGTCAAGAAATGCGAGCGTAAACTCATCTTCATATATTTTGTAAGCAGGTACCTCACCGCTGATGATTTTCGTAAAAATAGAATCTTCCATATAGTCTTAGTATACGCCACGAAAAAAGGCTCCATTCGGAGTCGTTTTGCATGGCGGAGAGAGAGGGATGAACGCTTCGATGATAGACTACTTCGTATTCCATCATCGGCTAAACCCTGTGCAAATCAAAGATTTGACAGGCTTCTGAACCCTTGGCGTTCGAATCGCATTCTAATCTTCATAAAAATAGACGACCAAAAGGTCGTCAATTTTTATGGCGGAGAGAGAGGGATTCGAACCCTCGGAACCGTTGCCGGCTCACTTGTTTTCGAGACAAGTCAGTTCAACCACTCCTGCACCTCTCCCAGCCTCTTGCCAGTATACCAATGATGAGAAGGGGTTGTATACTAGGTATATGAATGCAATCCAACTAGCAAGCCGTGCCGTGTTTAGTGCATATGTTCAGAAGCTACTACGGCCGATCGAGATCGTAACTGCGAGTGTCTTACTGCTATCGGTGGCAGCTGCCGGCTATCTCTCTTCATCTGTCTCTATCTGGTGGCTATTGCTATTTGTTCCGCTCATCCTCCTAAGTCTGATCGCGAGTGTTATCTGGCTGATCGTGACGGGGTTACTCAGACGATTCACACCAGTTCAGTCACAGACCCAAAAGAGGGAAGTGCAAAGATTTGTTGGTCTTGTAGGCTCGCACGCTGATTTACTCGGTCTTACAAAATTCGGCCTTATCGTACGCGTTATTCAGGATGTGATCAGACGTAGTGACAAAAATATCCTCAGTAGCACAATAGATGATTCAAAAGAGCTATCGGCAACATTCAAAAACGTTGTCAATTCATTCACATAATTATTATATAAAAAAAATTATGGCGACAATCGCTTACTCTACCTGCCCCGTACCAAAGAAAAAAGAGGAGTATACTCCTCTTTTTTCTTTGGTACACCCGGCAGGATTTGAACCTACGACCTCTGCCTCCGCAAGGCAGCGCTCTATCCAGCTGAGCTACGGGTGCGTACCGCATAGAAATTAATCTATGCAAGTGTAACTTTAAAAGGTACTTTCACTTTAAAAGCGAACAGTTTCAAGTCTATCACAACAGAGGTGGACTGACAAGCGACGCTAGATACGAAGTTTGTGAATTATTTTATCAAAGGCATCTGGCTGTACATCGGCCATCGGTAGATACGACCCGAGAAAATCAACTGCCTCTTCGCCAACTTCTGCAGGAAAATACACAGCAAGACTTGGCCGAAAACGTTTAATCGGCACTAGTACCAATGAATGCATGCCCCGCTCCTGCATAACACCGAAGCTTTTAAACTCTCCAAGAGGATGTAACTGATCGTTGATATGTAGACCTTTTGCTGACAGAGTATAGCTCACAACTCGCGGTGGTCGATGTGTGTACAATATCAATGCCACGGCCATTACGGGGACTAAAACAACAAATGTCCAAGCACCAAGTAGGATTGCTATCCCCATGAGTACGATAGTTACCGCGAAAAATCCTACGTACCACAATGGCGTCTGCTCTTGTTGAATGTATTCCGCCGCTTGCCATTGAATCGGATCCGGAGTCGGTAATTGTGATGGCATCGGCTGCTGATCGCCGTCGTAGTTCATCTCCTCAACCGGCTGAATATCTTGAATGCCGACATCATTTGATTGGTCGTAAGGCTGACCACTAGTTGGATCACTTGGTTGCATGTAGTTAGTATAGCATGAGAGTCATATTGCGCAGGAGAGGTGAGAGCGGTATCGTGACACATGTCTTGGTTACTCTATTTATTCAAACAAAGGTGTGCGCCTAATTGATTTGGCTGGCGTACGAAGACAATATCAAATTAATAAATTTTATCGATTATATACTGAGCAGATTCAGCAACAGTCAATTTGCTCGTATTGAGTGTTATAGCAGTAGGTGTAAATTTAGTCACAAAGTCATATTGCTTAAGAATATCATTCATAACTTTCTTGTTAGTAATTTTTCCATACTGTTTCCGAGATTGTTCGTCTACTCTCAACATCAAATCTGCTTCTTTTGCGATAAGCTGTACAGCATATACTTGGGCGCCGACACTTTCACAAATTTCATATAATTCACTCATAAATCGTACATCATCTGGCACGTTTGCCGCATAAGCAAATGTTGTAATGATATTGCCTGTGCTTGCTGCAGCGGCAGTTTTCAGTATATCAGTATGTGTACGGTAAATAAGTTCTTGAAAACGTGGGTTATCACGGCCTACAAGCGGTTCGATCACGTCTATGATCTTGTGATTGTCAAATATTTTAATATCAGCAATTTTAGCGACTGCCTTTGCGACTGATAATTTACCAACTGCAGGCGCTCCATACAAAATAACTAGTTTCATGTTCGTATAATAACAAATAAAATATCCTGCTGTGCAAATAGAAAAGACATGCAGCCGCATGTCTTTTCTATTTGGCGGAGGAGGGGAGATTCGAACTCCCGCTCCAGATCTCTCCGGACTAATGATTTAGCAAACCATCCCCTTAAGCCACTTGGGTACCCCTCCGTATGGGTGTAATGTGGAGCAACCAGATTTTTCGGGCGCTACTCCAACTCCTTAGACTATATCACATCACAGAGGCCAAGCGGTAGACATTTGGGGCATATTTGCTATAGTAGAACATAAGATACTTAGACAAAAGGATAATTATATGATGAAACTACTCAATCAAAAGGTTCTCCCAGCGATCACGCTAGCTGTTTTATCGGTAGCATTGTTTGCAAGCGGTCAAACAGCTTATGCTTTCGGCGGAACTATTCAAAACGGTGCAGACTCTGCACGAGGCAGTGATCAATCAGCAAATCTTTTCGGAAATAGCGGAATTTTTCAGACCATTACAAATGTTTTGCTATTCATTCTCGGTGCAGTTTCGGTCATCATGATTATAATCGGTGGACTGCGATACGTTGTATCGGGTGGTAATTCGGCTAACGTCACTGCTGCTAAAAACACGATTCTTTATGCAATTGTCGGTATTATCGTTGCAATTCTCGCGTATGCCATCGTCAACTTTGTTCTCGGTAGCTTCACTGCAGGTGGTGCTAGTGGTGGCACAAACATTTAACTTCAGTTAATGAACCATAGAAAAAGCCTGAGGCATATATGCTTCAGGCTTTTTCTATGGCGGAGAGGGAGGGATTCGAACCCTCGGTACGTTTTACCGTACGCTGGTTTTCAAGACCAGTACCATCAACCACTCGGTCACCTCTCCAAAACTTTCTTCATTTTAACAGATGGTGGCTCTTTGGTCGAGGGGTTGGCGACAGATAACCGCAACCCATACCGCACTCGCTCCTGCATCAACTAGTTGCTGCGCCGCATGACGTATCGTTGCACCCGTCGTATAGACATCATCGATCAGTAAATATGGCTGATCGGTATCGATAGAACCCCTCGCTGCAAACGCCGCAGCAGCCTGAATTTCTCGCGCACGTTTTGTTGCACCCAATTGGGTCGCATTATTTTGTCGTAAAAGCGTACGCTGTTAGCTGAGATGACGCATACGCGCAAATCGCCGCGCGATTAACTCAGTATGGTCAAACCCTCGTAGTCGGATATGACGCGAGATAGTAGGAACAGCAGTAATCACCGTATCCACGGGTATTACTGGTACTGTCGTATCAAGCAAATCTACAAGATCTTGAAAGACTGCTCGTTTATGCTCAAATTTATATGCGTCTAAAATCGTATCAAGGATGCCTTCGTGACTACCGACAACCCACGCTTTTTCAAAGGGTAACATGTGACCTGCACATCTATTAGTGCCTATAGTAGGTCGCATGCATGCGATGCACTGCGAAAATGGCTCACTACTGATGTTATATTTACAATTTTCACATAAAACCCGGCCTATTTTATTGCATGAATAACAGTAGTGTGGAGCGAAGTATTGCAGAAGCTGGTCAAGCATTGTACTTTTTACGTTTAAGCCCTTCCTTTAGTTGATTATAGGGTACAGCTTCGTTATACTGAAGAGGACAATCTGTCAAGCCTAGAGGAATGTGGAGGAAATCATGGCTCGTAAACAAAATGACGATCTGTTGATCGAAGACGAACTCGCTGCGGCGTTTCTGAACGACGACGATTTGCAATCTGACAATACACCAGTACAGCAACCCGCTGATGATGCTGGCCAACCTAACGACAATTGGGACGATACTGAAGAGGACTTTCCCGGCCAATTAGCTGTCGACGTCTACGAGACGACCGATCGACTTGTGGTCAAAGCTCGCACCGCCGGTGTGAACAAAGAAGACCTCGATGTAAGTATTTCTGATGGTATCCTTACTATCAGCGGTACACTCAGTAGCGGCGACGACACCGATGCGACCAACTGGCACATCCAAGAGTGCTATTGGGGTGAATTCAGCCGAACTGTAGCACTACCAGTTGCAGTCAAAGAAGACGAAGCTGCTGCTGCACTAAAAGACGGCGTACTGTCTATTTCGTTCCCGAAAGTACAACAAGAGCAAGCAAAGAAAATCGCAATTCAATAAAAGTGCGAAATGAGTGATTACAAATACCGGTCGGCATCTCGACCGGTATTTTTGTATCATCGCCAGTTGTGACATAAAAAAACCAGGAGGTAAGTCCTGATATTTTTATAAATTTTCGCTGCGTCTCTAACTAATTGTTTGCAAAGCTAGTCAGTACGAAGTTGACGATAGCGTATGCTAAAATCGCGACGATAACACCAATGATTGCGTACAAAATAGTGTTTTTTGCACTTGTGATAGCTGAGCTATCACCACCAGATACCGTGTAACGAATGCCACCGATGATCAGCATAATAACTGATATTGCACCGATGATGAACAGTAGTACGTTTGTAATAGTCTTAAAGATACCATCTGATCCAAATAGATTTGATGATTGATCTTTTCCTTGAGCTGAACCCGCACCGTCGTTTATACCCTGATCAAAGACAGCATGTGCTGCTGGAGCTACTGGGACAACTGCGCTCACGCCAAGGGCAAGTACTGGTACGATGAGCAGTCCTCGCAGTGCGTTTTTGAGTGCTAATTTCATAATTTATTGTTTCCTTTCTAATTGTTCTTCTCTTACGTTATATCAAATTCTACTCTGTTTGTTAACCCCTACTTCGTCAGTGATGTCACGACAAAGTTCACGATAGCGTAAGCCATGATAGCAACGATGAGTCCGATAACTGCGTACAAAATGGTATTTTTTGCACTAGTTATCTGTGAACTGTCCCCGTTAGAGGTCGTATACTTGATACCACCAATAACAATCATGATAACGGCTATCGCCCCAAGGATATAGAGCAAAATATTCACAATATTTTTTATAAATGTGCCAACATCTTTCTGCCCGCTTCCACCAGCTGCGCTAATGCCGCTATTTATACCAGCTTTGGTATCAAGCGCGTACGTCGTGGGCGCCACAGTAACTCCGAAAACTCCGACGAGCGCCAATGTTATCATCATAGACTGTACTATTTTTTTAATCATACTATTTCCTTTCGTTATTGATTAATTAGAGTCGACCGACGACTAGGTTTACTATCGAAAATGCCATAATAGCCACTACTAACCCGACCACTGCGTACAAAATGGTATTTTTTGCACTAGTTATTTTACCTGCGTCACCGTTTGATGTTGCGTATTTTATGCCGCCTACAATGATCATTATGACACTAATGATACCGACAACGTACAAGAGTAAATTGATAATCGACTGGATGAGCGTATTTGTTTTCGCTGGGCCTGCCTTTGTTTCAGCACAAACGACACTCGAGCTGCCGCTACAGTTTTTAAACACATTAATTGCATGTGCTGGTTGAGATACCAACGTCATAGTACCTATAAAGCTTGCAACTGCGATAACTAATCCTGCTATAAGTTTTTTCATCCAAATCTCCCGCTTACAAAGCCTGTTATTACAAATGCCGACATTATCACGCCAAGTCCAACGATAGCGTAGATGATTGCTTCACGTGCGGTCTTCGTCTTGCCTGGATCACCATTTGATATCGAATAAAAGATACCAGCAATTATAATGACTACTACCGCTACAATACCTGCCGCGAAGTAAACGGTATTTAAAATACCCATTAGCACGTCATTAGCACTTATCGTGCTATCGATACCTGCATCTTTTGCACTAATTGCAAAATTAACGACCGAGTTCATCATTTGATATTTCCTGCGATGAGGTTAACAATTGCTATCGACATAAATGATATCACAAGTCCAATTATCGCGTTGAGGATGGTTTTTTTACCACCAGAGACCCCGTTACTATCTCCTGCACTTGTCAGATATTTAAATCCTCCATACATGATAAATGCGACAGAGACATACGCTACGAGCATCAACATGATCTGAATAATATTAAGCGTAATAATCGATATATAGCGAGAAATCTGGGTGTTGGGATCACCGCCTAGTTGCTGAGGCGACATGAGCGAGCAGTCGCTATTGGTAATACCATCGTACCAAGCAGGGAAGCCCAAAAATGACGCACGACAATTTTTAGCTGCAGGGTCTGGCGCAACTGCAGCAGATGCAGTGAGAGCAGGAGAAATAGTCGCGACTGCCACAACCACACTAATAAGTATGAGTATTTTTCGTAACATTAGTGAAACACCCCTCCTGGAACAAGATATTGTAAAAGCGAGTACATTAGCGCATACGCAATAATACCGATTACAATATCTCGGATCATATCTTTGGCTTTTGTAACCTGACTAGCATTATCTGCCGCGCTAGCATACAGAATAGACGCATAGACAATACCTCCGACCGCAGCAATACCAACACCACCCGTGAGAATATTAAGCACAATAATTAGGAGTGACCAGATCGCATTATCTGTACCAGCCGAACAGTTAATCACAGTTGTTTTTGCCTGACCACAATCTGCGAAAGATGTGTGAGTGACCATCAGTGCCATAAGAAGCGCGAGCAACAAACCTAGCATTAGTGAGGTTGTAGTAAGTAGCGTATATTTTTGTTTTTTCATCATACCGCTATTAACATACGATAAAATATGCTTCTAGGCAAGTCCTCATCAGAGAGAAAATTAGCTTATGACTATTGACTTTATATCTGTAACATGATACACTAACTAAGATATGTGGGAAGGTCTCGTACTACTCCCGCGCGGTAGATTGTCCGTGCGGAACTTAATGGCTGTTTTCACCACGATTCTCGTGGCTTGGTTTGCATACGTCTTACTGCTTGCACCAACTGCACATGCGGCCGATGCAACATGGAACAAAGAGGCCATCGTCTACGACGGCCAGACCTATACAGGTCCTAAAAAAGCCACAGCAACCGATGGCACCGGCCTCACGCCCGATTCGACCTACTATGTCTCTTTACAGACACCTGCAGGCAGTAGCACGCCCAATAAAGCATTCATGATCTACTTTGCTCCAGGTGTTAGTCCACCTACTGAAACCACAGCTCGCTATAGTGAATACACGTATACTAATGGCGTATACTCTAATCCGACAAATCGAAAACCAATTTCATTAGTACCGCAACCAGCAAGCGCAACTGCAAATACAGTTAACGCAGGAGGTACGACATCATGTGCCGTCGAAGGTATCGGTTGGATCGTCTGTCCAATCAGTAACTTTCTCGCTAAAGGCATGGATTTAGTCTATAGCTATATCTCTGGTTTTCTTGTTGTCCGGCCACTCGCGACAACTCAAAATCAACCAATGTACCGTGTATGGGCAGTGATGCGGGATCTTGCAAATATCTGTTTTGTAATCGGTTTTCTTATCATGGTGTATGGCCAGATCAGTGGTGGTCTCCTGTCAAATTACACCATCAAAAAATTATTACCTCGGGTAATTGTTGCAGCAATCATGGTAAACGTTTCGTATTGGCTCTGTGCAATTGCCGTCGATCTGTTCAATATTCTCGGGTACAGCGTACAGGACATCTTCATCAGCGTGCGCAACTCACTAGTAGGTAGTGAAGGCAATAGCTGGCAATTGGTCAGCTGGACCAGTCTTACATCGCTTATACTCTCTGGTGGAAGCATATTAGCTGGTGGCTCGATCGCAGCATACCTTGGTATAACGTCAGCGACCACTGTTGCGGTGGGTGCTGGAGTCGGTGGATTAATCATACTGGTATTACCACTGCTACTCAGTGGTTTATTCGTCGTTTTAATGACATTTCTTATCTTAGCCGCCCGGCAAGCCATCATTACCATCCTCATCATCCTCGCACCATTAGCGTTCGTAGCGTACTTGTTACCAAATACTGAAGGATTGTTTGATAAATGGCGAAAAGCTTTTGTGACGCTTCTCCTCGTATTTCCTGCGTTCTCATTTGTATTCGGTGGATCACAACTCGCTGCGTCAATCGTGATCCAAAATGCTGACTCACTTAATATGATCATTCTGGCACTTGGTATTCAAGTAGCACCACTTGCTATCACACCGTTACTGCTTCGCCTTGGAGGTGGCACACTTAATCGATTTGCAGGTATTGTTAATAACCCGACTAAGGGTGTATTTGATCGTGGTAAAACATGGGCGAACGGACGTACTGAACAAAATAAATCAAAAGGTTACGACGTTCTTGCTACTCGAGCAAAACGGATGGGGTATCCTGGCAAGCGCCCTTCAAGCAGTCGCCGCGGTCTTCGTGGAAGTGTAGAAACCGCTGGCATGCGGCTGAATCCTTTAAATGCTGCATATGCGCGTCAATATGACAAAGTAGAGCGTGAGCAAATGAAATCTGCCAATGATGCAGCGTTTGCTGGTAAATTTACGCAAACTGGCGCTGGCCGCCGTGTGAGTAATGCCAATCTTGATGCACAGGGTGAGAAACATGCTGGTGATAATGCTAATGGACGAAGCTACAATAACTCTCTCTATAAAGGGATGCGGGGCACAGGCAGTACACAAGATGCTTATCGCTATCAACTACATCATACTGCGCACATTGACAAAGGCATCGGTGATCTGTATGAAACTGCCGTTACGAATCATTCAGAACGTGACTTGCGACAACAGATTAATGATTCGAGAAACTTGCGTAAAATATCTATCAGCTCTGCTGTTGATGCTGGTTTAGCAGAAAGCGCTAAAAAGTCAGTTGAAGCCAAGGGTGCGTTAGCGCTGAAATACACCGTTATGAGTACTCCCGGCCTTAAAGATCAAGCCATACTGACAATCAAGCTTGAAAAGAAAGCCGGTATGTTTGATGCCATCGTCCAAAAAGAAGGTGAAGCAGCATCACAACGCGAAATTGATGGCAGCAAAAAACTCAAAAGAGTCCTTTACAAAACAGTAGAATATGAAAATGAAGCAAAAACTATCGGCAACAAATTGCAAAAAAAGGCTGAAAGTCGTTGGGAGACGATTACCAATGACATCGCTAGTCCTGAATACAATGCAGACCTGCGAAGTTTACGTTTAGAAGAAATTGAATCTACTGATGCACTCAAGCGGGCTGAGACGCAGTGGAACGAGGTCATCGAGACAATCCGACGAGATGGCGCAAGTGCAGCTACAATTACCTCACAGCGCGACCGGGTGGCTGCTGGTAGCATTAGGCAGAGTACACAAGACACAACTGCTAGTGAAAAAGCGACTGAAGACATAAAAGCTGTCGTAAGAAGTCGCGCTGAAAAACAGTATGTTGAAAGCGCAAAAGGATCAACCCTTAGTGCTGGTGCACAAGCTGCAAGAGATGTTCTTGAATCAGTTAAAGCCACTGAGTCTGCTAAGCTTCAGGAGTGGCGCACTGAGGCTGGCGCTGAAGGTTTGACTGGCGACGAAGCACGTATAGCAGAGCAATTACGAGAAGCCGACATTATCAAGAAAGCCCAGAGTCAGCGAACTGCGCAATCAGTAGGTCTTGCGAATCAAGAATATGCAGGCGGAGTACTCAATGGTGCGACTATACCTGGTGGAACACAAACTATAGCAGAAATTGCCGGAGGTATTAGTGGTAATGCAGGTATTAGTCAAGCTAAGGCAACTGCAAAGCAAACTGTTATCGAGGGAGCAAATAAAGCTATAGCAGCAGAAAAGACATTGGTATCGCAGGTTAAGGAAACAGAAATTCTTGGTGAGACTATTATTGATCCAAATGATCCAAACGCTCCAACTACTATGGGTCTTGGCAATAAAAATATTCTTGATGAGTCAGAGGAACGCATCGCTGCACTTGGTGGCTCTATAGCTAGCAGGAAGCATATGGCATCCCACATCATGCTGTGGGATCGAATGAGTGAACTTGAAGTAGAAGCAGAAGATGCACTCGTGAAAGCAACTCGCAGCGGAAATCAAGATGCAATTGATATCGCTAAATCAAAGGTATCTAAAGTTAAAAGTCTTCAGATGCAAGTCATGGGCGATAAAAGCGGCACAACGCCATTTGGTGTCGGCGACAACGATCAGGGTGACGCACAAGTTGGTCGTTACAAAAATAATATTTGGAAAACCACCCGAGATCGACTTAATACGCACATGTCTGGTGAAAAGCTTGCTGGACTCAACCCTGACGATACGCGACTCATCTTTGAAATGGCTCGTGCTGGCAAGCTTACCCCAAGACAGCTTAAGAATGTTTCTGATGCATACAAAGACTGGCAGACCAACCCGAACATCAGCTCATCACTTGAGAACAAACATAGAGTACTTCTTGATCCGATCAAGGCCCAAGTTGAACTAGGCACAGATACATATCCTAAACCTGAGGATTCAGACTTCTGGAAATATCGCTATGAAAAAGTCATAAGCATGGGAGATCCAACGTAAAGTCAGCATATATAGTTTGTAGTTTGCTAAAAGATTCTGCAACCCGAGCTGAAAACTATTACCACTTGCATTATTTCAAATTATGGTGTATAGTATGTTCATAACATCGCTGTTGCTATGTTGTGACCACTAACGCCCGCAAGGCAAGAAAGTAATTACAATGTCAATAAGCCCAGACGCTGATCCAAAGAAAAGAATTCAACCAGCTCATGACAAATTAGATGACTCATTAGTTCCTGATGTAAGTGAAATGCCGCCTACCGACACGGTTGCAACCGTACCATATCATCAGGCACATGGCGAAGCACCAATCCGAACCGCAATTGATCACGTAACCTACTCTGGTACGGTCGAAGCTCCGAAAGAGCGTAAAAAAACGCCACTCTGGATCAAGCTCGGTAGTGCAGCATCAGTTGTTGCCGTCGCAGTTGGTGTAGGTGTTGCATCTACACATAAAGGCGGTTCAGCTTCACCAGATAAGTCTACGCCATCAGCGAGCGCTCCAGTCATCCCAGGCCCAGAGGCACCAACAGTAGCGCCCACTTCCCAGACAACAGAAACTACTCCGATAACAGAGAAGCTAGTAATGGGTATGGATACCTCCAGCTTGTCCGATCCGCTAGCGATTAAGCGTGCAGAAATTTTGCACAAAAGCGGCGAAATAAACTCTGGCGAGATCGAGACTGCTTGTACTATCGCGGCTACAGACTTGGATCCTAAAAATCCTGAATTAAGCTATGCCGAGCAATATGCGTCAGTCATAGTGGGCATGCAAACGTTAGGTCTTGATAGTGCAACATATGCAAAATGGAAAGAAGCCGGACAGCCAGGAGGATTTGATGAATGGATCGCACCACAACAAGAAGCTTGTTACCGCGCGCTCACTGGAAGCGGCTTTGCATTATCTGAGGGTGCAAAAAACGCGAACGCCGCGCTGGCTCATCAGTTCCAAGCAACTCAAGAAATCAGAACCGTTAATCCTAAGCTAGCTGACTACAAATACAACGTTACGATCAGTAAACCAACTATTGATAAATCAGGGTCAGGATTTACTGCATCAATACCTTATACGGGTAAAATTACAAATTATACTTCGGAAGATCTTGGTTTGGACGCAGCTGATTTTTACGGAGGCATACCGCAGACTAATAGTGGTACATTCATCGCACATAATGTACATAAAGATACTAATAACAATATGGTTATCGGCTCCGCAGAATAGTTTCAGAACGCACTAGATGTTAGCGTGAGTTACACTGAACACCCCATAGTAAGCTATAGCTTTATGGGGTGTTTTGCTCTATAGTACGACGTATGAAAACGCGCCGCACGTACCGAGCGCCTCTCTTGAATCGAGTAGGGTTGTTAGCCATAGTGTTTGCCATAATTTCGGTGGCACTATCACCGATCATGCAAGTTTCTGCGTCGGCACTTTCGGACAGGAATTTTGCGATACTTCCCACACCTAGTGGGCCTGGGGGAACGAACCCATACACCTATGCCGGTATGACTCCAGACAAACGTGCTCAGTCCTATGCCCTTTACTTTGGGATACTCAAATGTGTTGAAGGCATAAATGACATTAGTAATAATGATGTTATCTCCGGCGGCTTTAATGGCGCAAGTAACTCATATTTATACAGTTATTATATAGACCCTTCTGATGGCTCGTCAGAGTGTCAAACTATCGAACGACAGGCAGTTTCTCTTTGGGGGTATAGTTCGCTAGACGAAGCGCTAACCGATTGGGGTTATACACCAACTAGTAATGGTGGCGACTGGCATGCTGAGCAACCTGGTAATACAACTGGTGCAGCTCTACGCTCAAGAGTTTATGGTACATCTGAACCAACAATGGATGGCCCAGCTTCGTATTTATATTGGCATAAGACAGCAATAGCTGCATGTAAACTTACAAATCCTGTGGATTATGACGGCGCAACGGCATCACTTAAATCAGCAGTAGACAGCACAACAAATCGTGAGTACTTGAAGCTAATTGACATATCTCCAGATTACAAAAAAACCGTATCAAATATCTATGCTATTGGAAATTGGATGAGTATATCACGAGCGTTACCACTTAATTCCCCTTTACATAGTGGCAATAGTCTTATCAGTTGTAAGGATGCAGCTAATAAGGCAAATTCATACGCACCGCTGTATTTAGCATGGGCAATCACACATCCAGATCAAGCAAAAATAATCGATACAAGTGGCACAGCGGCAACAACCGAAGAGAGCAAAAGCTCATGTGCCATCGACAATATTGGATGGATAGTGTGTCCAATATTTAATTTTATGGCAAACATTATTGATCAAACCTATGGTCTTGTGGCGAATTTCTTGACAGTAAAACCACTTACAACGAACTTAAAATGTATTGCCGCATCCACCGATCCAGCGTGTGGATTATACAATGCATGGAAACTCATGCTTGGCTTTGCCAACATTTGCTTCGTGATCGCTTTTTTGCTCATTATATATGCGCAAATAACTGGAGTCGGTATCACCAATTATGGATTAAAGAAACTTTTACCTAAACTAATAGTCGCTGCTGTCCTTGTTAATGCGTCGTATATTATTTGTGCGATCGCGATTGATATATCAAATATTCTCGGCAGCTCGCTGAAAAGCTTTTTTGATAGTGTAGGCGCAGGTGTCGCTATACCTAAATTTAGGGACGGTGATACTACATCTGGAGTTGGTGGATTCACTGGTGTACTCGGCCCAATACTCGCCGGTGCCGGTACTGTATATCTGCTTTATGCTAATATTGGTGCGCTCTTAATCGTTCTACCGACAGCATTGTTGTCTATTATGGTAGCGTTTTTGATCTTAATATTTCGTCAAGCAGCAATTATTATTTTGGTAGTTATTGCACCATTAGCGTTTGTGGCATATTTGTTACCAAATACCGAGAGCTGGTTTAAAAAGTGGCGCGTTTCATTTCAGACCTTACTGCTCATGTACCCAATTATTGCGTTGTTATTCGGAGGCTCAGCATTGGCCTCAAAGATTGTTATGAGTTCTGCCGTAACCGCTGATGGAAACGGTGATATGTTTATCCAGCTTCTTGGTGCTGCGATATCCGTAGTGCCATTGTTTGCAACAGTATTTATTACCAAGATTGCTCAAGGGGCAGGGGGGGTTCTGGGTAAATTCACCGGAATGGTGAACAACCCAAATCGTGGTCCTATAGATCGATTGCGTAAACGCGCCGAAGCAAGCGCCGATCGCATTCAAAACAATCGAGATATTCGAGCAGTTGGTCGAAAAGGTATAGGAGCAGGCTCGTTTATGCGAAGAAATCGTATAGCTGGAGAACAAAAACGTGAAGCCCTCAAGAAGCAAAGAGATGCAGAGGTTGATAATTTTGGTAATCTCAACCGGGGAGTAGCAGCCGCACGTTCACAAGCCATTATGTCCCAGGAGACTGCAGGAAAGACAGGTGAAATCCTCAGCAACACTGCTAAGCTGGAACACCTTGAGAAGAATGGCGCTCTGCATACACAAGCAATCAATAGTGGCTTAAACTTACACAACAGCGAAGAAACCCACAAAAATGAAGCGACAACTGCCCACATGGCAAGTCCAGTTAATACCGCACAGTATGCGGCGCTCAACAGATCGCGCGGTGAGAATAAAAATGCTCAGCTAGAGATAGATCGGCAACATGAAGACTCCGCTGATGGTCGTGATATTGCTCGAACTCGGCAAGATCTTGAGGACAGAGTAGCTACCGTTAAATCTGAGCAAGTTGGTGATTACAAACGCTCATCGGTTGGGCAAGTAAACTCACAAAACCGCAAAGTTGCTGATAAAGACGCTGATAATGCTGAATTATATAACAACAACAAATATCTTGAATCAGGGCCGGGTATTACCCAGGGGCGTAAAGAGCGCGAACTGAAACAAGGCATCACAATCCAAACCGGTGTGACTGATAAAATATACGAACAGTCCTCTACAGGTCAAGCATTATCGGCAGCGCAACAAGAAATCGATGGTGAACTCAAAATCGTACGGGATACAAATAAGAATACCTATGCCGCCGGACCTATCGGTGTCGCACAGGCAGTCAGGGCCGATGCAGTTACAACTGTAGGCAGCACGACCGCAAAGCACGTTCAGGCACAGGCACTAGAAACAAACCGTGACCTCAAGCTCGAAGAGCAGCTGCGCAGCGATGAACTAGATGCAGCAAAAGCAGAGGAAGGAGCGTTGGTTCAAGAGTTACGCACCGAAGAGGGTGCAGCACAACATCCAGAATATGGGGTTGTTGCTGAGGGCTTACGAGCAGCTGACGTCGTAAAAAAAACTGAAACACAAAGAGCAAGTTCAGCACAAAGTGTCGCTAATCAAGAGTATGCCGAAAAAGTTTCTGATAGCTCGTATACAATCCCAGGTGGCACAGAAACACTCGCTACAGTAGCAGGTGGGATCGATCCGCAAGGTGCAAGCCGTGTTCGTGGTATAGCAACTCAAATATTAACAGAACAAATGGGTAAAGCTGTAGGCCAAGAAAAATCCAGACAAACTACTCGAAAGAAAGATGAACTTCGATCTGAGGCTATTACCGGATTAGACGGAAGCGGTATACCCCTTACAGACGAATATAGAATGGCAGCTGCAGGTAGTGTGGCAGCATCGTCAAACATGGGTGAAAAAATAGAGCTCTTACGTCAAATTGGGCCCGCGCTTAGTCTGGCACGAGCTGACGCCAGATCCGTAAACCCTGCGATGAGTCCTGATCAAATTGATGAACTACCCGAAGTTAAGACCTTACGTTATATTCAAATGCAGACATATGACGACATGAGAGAAGCTCCATTTGGCCTAGGTGATAGAGCGCGTGATGCGCTGCAGCGCGGTGATTGGGAAGGCAACTTTGACGATGACTTTAATTATCGAATTGGCGAGAAACTTACAGGTGCTACCCTGGCCAAGCTTAAGCCTGAAGAAATCAGTATGCTTAGGTCATCTGCTAGCTCCTTTAATGCAACCCAAAAAGCAGCTCTCGATGCCGCCGTCAAAGAAGCACGGTTGACTCCTGAGGTTCGTAAAGACATTAAGCCAGAAGTTTGGACTACACTCGAAAGTATCGATCCAGTTCTTTACAAGAGGCCGTAGTCGGCTCACGAGCAATCCGATGATATACTACAACTATGGCAGTCTATAAAGTACCGCAAGACGTCGAAGCTGATGACAAACTCATCGGTCCGTTTAGTTTTCGGCAGTTTATATACCTCGGCATCGTAGCTGGTGGCATTGGGCTCGGTTGGGTACTTGGGAAGCTGTTTTTACCTCTAGCGATTATTCCGCTTCCAGTAATCGTATTATTTGGCGCGCTAGCTTTGCCGCTACGTAAAGATCAACCTATGGAAACATACCTGGCAGCGATCGTGTCGTTTTACATCAAGCCACACAAACGTATGTGGGAGCCGGATGGTCAGCAGTCGTTGATTGAGATTACCACACCGACAGTTGTGCAGGTGCAACGCACAAACGAACTGACGCAGTCAGAGGCCGAACGGCGGCTCTCGTATTTAGCAAACGTCGTCGATTCGCGTGGTTGGGCGGTGCGCGGCGTACAATCTCCTGACCAAAATACCTCTCTCAACACTGATGTATTTTATGAGGCTCAACAAGCCGAAGATGTTTTTGATAACACTGGACGTACATCGCATATGATCGATGACCAACTCGACCGGTCTACCGAGCGTCACCGAGAAGAACTGCTCGCTCGCATGAAGCAACAACCCTCCCAAGAACCCTCGGCGCAGATGTATACTCCATCCTTAGCGACAGGCGCAGTGCCGCAGTTCTCGCCACAGGTCACACAGACCCCACAAGCTGACGATTCAAATTCGCCAGCACATTTGACATTTAACCCGTATCCAACCAACATGCAACAGACGGTTATTCGACCGATAGCGGATCAACTTTCCAAGCAACCCGTGCAACAGCAGCAAACTCAGTCCGCAACGCAAACCCAAAGTCCGCAACCCACTAGTAATCAGACCGTCTCACCTGATATAATAAGCCTTGCTAATAACCCCGACTTATCGATTGAGACAATAGCACACGAGGCCAGCAGGATTCAAAAAAAGAGAATGCTACCAAATGAAGAAGTTGTAATCTCGTTACACTAGGGGGTCTATCATAACAAGAGGGAGTGGGAAACCGAGCGTGCAACCAAATACTCAGCCAGCCGGTGGGCAACAACCAATGCCGCAGCAATCTGCGCCTTCTTTTGATACCGCTCCTCAAAATACAGCGCCACAGTCATCTACGCCGCAAAAACAACCGAATCCTAATACGACACAGAACACGTTGCTTATATCAGAAATACGAGACAACATCGTAATACTTAAAGATGGCAGTTTCCGAGCCGTCATTGCGTGTCAATCAATCAACTTTGATCTCATGAGCTCACGCGAGCGTGAAGGTGTTGAGTATAGCTATCAAAACTTCTTGAATTCACTGAATTTTCCCATCCAGATCTTAATTCGCTCTCAGCGCGTCGACATAGGACCATATATAGAGCGGCTTGAAGGCATCCGCAAATCTCAAGACAATATGCTTTTAAATGTGCTTATGGACGACTATATCAACTTTATTGATGCCCTCAGTCAAGAAGCGAATATCATGGACAAACGCTTCTTTATCGTCGTACCGTACTTTCCGGCTGGTGACTTAAACAGCGTGCGTGATCAAGCAAAAGGTTTCTTTGGTAAAATTTTCTCTAAGGCACCGACTGGCCCAACTAAAATCGATGAAGCAACGTACCAAAAAGCAAAAGATGAAATTCGTAATCGTATCGAGGTCGTTACAAGTGGATTGTATCAAATTGGTGTGCAAAGTGCTGCACTCAGCACAAAAGAACTCGGTGAGCTGTATTACAATACCTACAATCCAGACACTGCCGTGCGTGAACAACTGGGCGATTTTCAAAACACCACAAGTACCTATGTACGAAAAGGTGATGGTGAAGCGCGCCGACCAAATCTAGAACAAGGAGGCATGTAGCGATGGCAAAGAAAAAGAAACTCGATGCAGTCGATATTGCTGCCCAGCAACGTGCTCGTGAACAAGCCGAAGTTGAAGAAGCATTCCTTAAAGGCATCACGACATTACGCGATTTGATCGCACCAAGTAGTATAGAGATCCATTCAAGCTACTTCCGGCTTGGTACAAAATACGGCCGAACACTCTACGTGTATGGTTACCCTCGGCAAATTTATACCGGCTGGTTGAGCTCGATCATCAACATTGATGAAGTGCTCGATATTAGTATGTTTATTTACCCTGTCGATACGACAATTATCATGAAAAATCTCGGCAAAAAAGTAACCCAACTCCAGGCGAGTATCAATATCAATTCCGAAAAAGGCAAAACTCGTGATCCAGCCATAGAAGCTGCGATCCAAGACGCCGAAGAACTTCGCGATCAACTACAGATTGGTGCCGAACGATTCTTCCGCTATGGACTCTATATCACACTCTATGGCGATAGCTTGGATGAATTGAGTTTTGTGCAACACAAGATCGAAACGATATTTGGCCAACAACTGGTATTTAGTAAAGTCGCCTCCAGCCAACAAGAGCAGGGGATGAATAGCACCGTTCCACAGATGACCGATCAGCTGCAAATCCGACGAAATATGAACACCGGTGCGGTATCGACCAGCTTTCCATTTACGAGCGCCGACCTCACGGACAATACAGGTATTTTGTACGGTATCAATATGCACAATAACGGTCTAGTTATCTTTGATAGATGGCGACTCGAAAATGCCAATATGGTCGTTTTTGCGAAGTCGGGAGCCGGTAAGTCGTTCACGGTCAAACTTGAAGCATTGCGCACCATGATGACGGGTGCCGATATCTTGATCATCGACCCAGAAAACGAGTATCAGAAACTGTCCGATGCCGTTGGTGGAAGCTATATCCGCCTTAGCCTAAACAGCGACACGCGCATCAATCCATTTGATCTACCGCGCGTCATTGATACCGAAGAAGCCGATGATGCACTCAGGGCCAATCTTGTGACACTCCACGGCTTACTTCGCCTCATGCTCGGTGGAAGCCAGATGACTGCTGACGGACAACTGATGGCAGGCTTAACACCAGCAGAAGAAGCGGATCTCGATCAAAGCCTTATCGATACCTATGCCCGCGCTGGTATCACCTCCGATCCACTCACGCATCACAGTACGCCGCCGACGATATCCGATCTGTACGACACCCTCCTTCACATGGGTGGCACCGGACCTCAGCTAGCACAGCGCCTACGTAAGTATACGAGCGGTACATTCGCCGGAATCTTCAGTCAGCAGAGTAATATAGACATCAACAACAACATGGTCGTGTTTAATATTCGTGATCTCGAAGATGAACTCCGACCGGTCGCGATGTACATCGTGTTGTCACACATCTGGAACATCACCCGCAGTGAGCAAAAGAAGCGCATGCTGATCGTGGATGAGGCCTGGCAGCTCATGAAATACGATGATTCTGCTAACTTTCTCTTTAGTCTCGCAAAACGAGCTCGTAAATATGCATTGGGTCTCACGACTATTACCCAAGATGTGGAAGACTTCATGGGTAGCAAAATGGGACGAGCAATTGTGGCTAACTCTTCAATGCAACTCTTGCTCAAACAAAGCTCGAGCGCCGTGGACGTATTGGCTGATGTGTTTAAACTTACCGAAGAAGAGCGTAAACGCCTAGCGAACTTCCCAGTAGGACAGGGATTGTTCTTTGCAGGTCAAAATCATGTGCATATTCAAATTGTCCCAAGTGAAACCGAAGAGCAGCTCGTCACAACGACACCCCTTATGCAACAAAAACAGCAGCCACCCGCACAGCAATTTCCAAGCCAAAACACAGTCAATCAAAATGTCAACAATGGCTATATAAACAGTGGTGGACAAGGCGTATAATCCTAGGTAGCGTATGGACACAAAAGAAGACCAAGACACAAACTTACGAGGTGATCAAATTGATGCTCATTACAATCGACAGCTCAGCGGTCAAGCCGCTCTAAAACAACGTGAGCACGAAACGGGTTTATCTGCGAGTGAAGGATCCGCTTTTGCATCGATAGCTAAGAACTACAGTAAAACTGCAGATTCGTCGGCAGAGGAAGCTAATATCGCGAGGCTTCGACATAATGAAGAAGCAAATCGTTTTGGTTATAATAAAAGCACTAGCGGTAGCCAAAAAGGCACTCGTGCCGCACGCTTGAAGTCTGGATTAAAAAAATATGGTGCCAGTGGCGGCATAATCGGTGCACTATTTGGCGGATTATTTGGTTTTGGACTGCTTTTTTCACCATCTCTTGCCATCATCAACCTTAAAGAAGTCCTCACTGGCGACCTCAATGACCAAGCCGGTGCGATGCAGATTCGATCGAATAAAGTGCTCTTTGCGAAACTAAACAATATGGGTAAATCATATTCGTCCTGCACACTCGTGAAGTTTCGTTGTGGATTGAAAGGCATGACAGACCGGCAAATCGCAAATTTTGAAAAAGCGGGTATAAAAGTAAATACTGTCGACGGTGGGACGAAAAATCCGATAACCCGCAAGACAGGAATCAATAGCATCACTGTACCGACCAGTGATGGCCCTAAAGAATTAAAAAACATTAATGATGTACGTAAGGTTCTTTTTACTGATTCAACGGCAAGGGCTGCAGCTAGACGCGGATATAATCCATTGTTCTATGGCTTGTGGGATAAAACTGCTGGAAAGGCCTTTCAGAATCTACGATTAACAAAAGCCGACAAGTTAAACGGGACCACGGAAAAAGAACTTGATAAGAGTTTTAATGACTCAACTGATCAGTCGAAAGCTAATCTAGACGCCGAAAAGCGGCCGGTTGATCCAAATGAAACTGATCAACAAGCACAAGACCGGCAAGCACTGGATGAGAATGCATCGAAATTAGCCTCTGGAATAACCGAGAGTAAGGGATTTGGCTCGACATTATCAACAGGATTTAAGGGATTAGGCGCACTTGGATGGGTAGATAATGCTTGTACTGTATTGAATGCGTCACTTGCAGTTGAATCAGGTGCAAAGGTGATACGTGCGGCGAGGCTCGCATCGTACGCCATGATATTTTTAACAATCGCCGACAAGATGAAAGCATCTGGAGCGGGTCTTTCTCCTGAAGAGGTATCGTATGTCGGTACAAAACTCACAGAAACTGACACAAGAAAAACTATTGTAGACGAAACCAGTACGGTCAACGGAGATAACGTCACCCAAGTAGCTAATCCTGATTATGGCAAAAATGCCTATGATTCTGCTGGATATCATACTGCTGCATACAATGATGCGCCGACATTGAGCGCTCGCTCACAGCAGTTCATGGTGGGTGGTGCAATGGTTGGGACACTTGCTGGTGTGAATAATTTTGTCTTAAAAGCGCTTGCTGGTCCAAACGGTACTCGCGCTGACGCGAAAGGTAGATGCAAAATTGTACAAAACGGCTTTGTCCGCGGTGCTGGACTTGTTGTTGGCGGGTTTGCAGCAATCTTTACTGGTGGTTTATCGGCTGTAGCTGGTGTAGCCGCAAGCGCTGGGTTTGCCTTTGCGCTACCGATATTAGAAGGATACTTGAAAGACATGATTGCAGGCGATGCCATAAGCGCAGCAACTAGTGGCGTAGATGCAGGTAATGCTATATTCTCAGGAACATCAGTGATTCTTGGAAACACGGCAATGTCACGCGGTATGCAACCGGCAACAAAAGATACATTATCTGCTTATCAGGCCGCAATCGCTCCGACGATGAATCAGTACATTGCTGATGAAACAGAAGCTGCAAGAAAAACACCTTTTGACGTAGCTAATCAGTACTCGTTTTTGGGTAGTCTCGGCCGAAAATTACTTCCAACTACGATGGCAGTTAGTTCATCGACTGCGTCGCTATCAACTATTCTTTCGAGCACCGGTTCTCTCGTTACGTCGGCTCTATTTCCAAGTGCCAAGGCCGCGACGAGTTTCAATGCTGATCGCTACAGTAAGTGTAATGACGGTGCATACAAAGATATGGGAATAGACGCAGACGTGTTCTGTAATGTTCGTTATGCATTAACGCCAACCGAATTAAGTATGGATACCGACGAAACATATCAATGGATGTATGATAACGGGTATGTAAATGAAGACGGTAACCCAAAGAGTACTGATAATAATTATTCTAAATGGCTGACTGAGTGTACGGAACGACAATATGGCTGGGGAGATTCCGCAGAAGAAGACAACGATACTGGTGCTGATTGTATGGATAAAAACGCTGCAACTGGGACATTTACACTGACCGAATTACAACATTTTAGAGTGTTCACGTTTGATAGAGGCATCGAGCAAGGTATGGATGATGGCCCCCAAACTGGCGCATCTAGTGCAGCAAGCGCTACGGTTACCCAAACAGGTGACGTGGTTTTTCCTACAGATCCTAAGATCTTTTCATCTGACCGGTCGGCATTTTTACAAACACATAATGGTGCTGGTACATTCACTAGTAATGCGGACCAGGTTGCGCTTGATTTAGCACTGCCAAAGGGAACACAAATTTATGCGATGGTGGGTGGGAAAGTTGTAAAAAAACCACTTGGACGAAGCACGTACGTACCATGTTCCGGTAATAGACTACCAAATAATGGCGGATTAATGATTGAATCGCAAATTCAGGGCGGTACACTCGATATCGCATACGCTCACGGTGATAACGTAACCGATAAGACCGACGTTAGTGCTGGTGAACCAATCATGTTATTAAGTGATGTTGGTAACGCGTGTGGTGCACACGCTCATATTGATATGGCCTTCAACGGAAAAGCGATTTGTCCTCAGGATGTAATGGTGGCTATAGGCAATAATACGACGCCTGATTTTGCATCACTTACAGCAAAAGCAAATCCAGGTTGTGGTGGCAGGACATAATGAAACTAACTTTAACTCGATCAATCCTGCGATCCGGGATGGCTGTGTTTTTTTGTGCTCTTATTGTTGCTCAGCCAGCTTTAGCAGATGATTACACATTTTATTCACTCAACGACGTATTATATTACGACAAAGATGCTTCGGTTTGTTCAGGGAATGCGTCAACTCCCGCAAGTTCTGCAGCAACGAGCGCAGAAGAAGACGCAAGAGCTAAAACCATCTTGACGTACTTTACTTCAAAGGGTCTCACACTAGCTCAAGCAACTGGTTTTGCTGGTAACATGCACGCTGAGTCTACTATAGATCCAACAAGTTACCAGGGCGGAAAAGCCGATAGTAATTACACTATGGTTGACGGTGTAGGATTTGGGCTCGTCCAGTGGACCCATACCGGGCGTCAACAACCATTAGCCGACGCCGCAAAAAAAGCAAATCTTCCTGTTATTAATATGGGTGTTCAGTTGGATTACATTTGGACTGAGCTCAATACGACATATAAGTCTACGCTTCAAGCACTAACGGCCGACGCTTCTATTAGTCCGGTTGATGCCACCATAATTATCCATGGTAAAACAGCATTAACCCAAAGCGATTCACGTTTTGCTAATGCACCGTCACTTGGATACGAAGCCTCGGGCGACACGGTCAAAATGGTGTTAGATAATCGAGCGAGTAAAGCACAATATTATTACGATCTATACAAAGATACAATTAAAGACGGCACAGGCGTACAGGGAGCGGTCAGTACCACTATTGGTGGGACAACCGAGCCTTGCAGTTCAGCGGCAGTTGCGTCTACTGATTGTAATGTGACGGCACCCGTTTATGGCGCTGGTGGTAACTCGCATCAATTAACTGCAACTGAACTTGCAAGTGTATTTGGTGGTCCAGATCCCAATGCTATCAAACCAAATCTTGTTATGGTAGATTTTCTTGGTAAACAAGTTCAGGTAAATAAACTTGTCGCTGGCTGCCTTCAAGCAGTGGCAAATGAAATAAAAGTTAAAAATGTAGATTATACCATCAAGGCTATGGGTGGATATCGATTTGATTCAGACAATGGCTCAAGCAATATTGGTACTAAAAGTTACCACACGTATGGAGCAGCAGTTGATATAAACCCAGATACAAATGGGTATTATAGTAGCGGAACTGGTCCACATGACATGCCTCAAGCATACATCGATGCATTTAATCATCACGGATGGTCATGGGGAGGAAGTTGGATTAGATCAAAAGACTATATGCACTTTGAATTTAACGGTATTGGACCAGGATCGAAACCATGAACAAACAAAAAATAGTGTTAATCTTACTCGCCGCGATAATCGCAACCTTGAGTGTAAGCTTTATCTGGTACGGATTAACTCATGGAACAATTCTCGTAAAAAGCTCTATTCCTGGTGCAGAAGTATCTATAAATGATGAATCAAATAATACCGTAGTAGCGTCGACCAGTGCACCACTTAAAAAGATTGTAAAAACAGGGAATTATATCGTATCGCTAAAAAAGGGTCTTACATTATCGCAAAAACTAGTGAATGTTCGCTTTTTTCGAACTACAGAAGTTGATTTGGGTCTATCAACACTCAAGCAGGCGTATCCTGTAACGAATTATGACACCGGTAGTGTTATTGAAACCGATAAGGATCTTACGTTCGTAAATAATGATGAAAAAGCTTTGATGACAATCAATAAACAAAATGACATAAGTTTTATTCGATCAGATCTGTTAGTTCGCGACATTGTAACCGTTTCGGGTAATCAAGCTCTAGTGAAAACCCAAAACCCCGACTATAGTTACAGTTTATATTCATTAAATCTATCTGATGGCTCAGCATCGATTATCTCATTCCCAAATAACACTACAACTGCTAGCGATGTAGCTATTACGGAATCAAAGATAGGAACATATTATGTTTCCGTGGGTAGTTCGATATATTCTTATATAAACGGTACATTGGTAAAGTTAATTGATGCACAGCAATCGCCCAACACTTTAATCGCTACAAATACGACTCTTGTGGCTGCAAAATACAGTGAAGATAGTGTGGATATAGCAACTTATTCATTAAAGGATAAAAAATTACTATCTGAAAAAACATTCACAAACACACCAAGTCCACTCTATGTTATTAGCATTACGCCAGTCCCAGATTCTGATAATTTTGTATTGACCGATGCTGGAAAAGCAACTATTTACAGTTCGAACTTCACCGAAGTAGGAACACTACCGGACAATCAAGTTACCGGCTTAGCTTGGAAGAGTAGTAGTGTGCTGTTTTATACCTCAAACAATGTACTGTGGAAATACAACCCAATTGATAAAACAGCATCTTCTGTTGCAGTTCTTCCGAAGTACGTCAGTATCATCGGCGTTAGTTTGAGCCAAAACGGTAATTCTATCTATCTTAAGACTCAAGCCTCAGGCCTTCCGACGCTCTATGTTGTCTCTTCAGACATTGATCCCGCACAGATAACTTCAGCGCAAAAAGTCGGAGAATCAAACATGCAAACATTGGGCATCTGCTCTATACATTATGTTAATTACACAAAAGTTGCTTTTAAACTTTCAGCTCCAATTGGTGAAGAATCACAATGTATAACCACAGTTCAAAATTATTTAAATTCTATTGGTGTAAGTGTATTAACGTCAATTCAGATTCAAATGTCGCAGAACGAGACCTAACGCTCTTCGCTACTAGCTCTTAATCGGCATAATTATATGCATATACTCCGGTTCATCGATATCTGCCGTCATGACACACGGTGAGAGGGTTCCTGAGAAGCCAAAACGAAATGATGGAGATCCGAGCACTGCGAGGGCGTCGTTGAGGTAGCGTGAGTTTAAATGCACAGCGCCGTCAGTACCACTTGTCTGCACATCGAGGTCGCTCGTATTCTCACCATACTCAGATGCAATCGAGCGAATAGTAAGTTGATTGGTTGTCGTATCGACGGACAGCGCAATGCTACCACCAGAATCACGAGCAAATAAACTAGCAAGTTTAACTATTTGTTTTACATCATCAGTTTTCGTTGTAAACGAGGTTTCGTTCGAACTTGGTATAAGCTGCCTATAGTCAGGAAATTTACCATCAATTAAACGGCTGGTTATTTCACCATCAGCTAGTTTAAATATAACCTGCGTATCATCAAACACTATCTGTACCGTGTCATCATTGTCGTTATGCGTTCGTAACACTTCTTGTAGTGTCGTAGTTGGTATGATAGCTGAAAGCTCGCCTGCGTGCTCTGTGATACGTTTTTGAGATAACCGGTAGCCATCAGTTGCAGCCGCATAGAGGTAGCCGTCATGTGTGTGCCAATATACACCAGTTAGTACTGGTCGCGTTGCATCGTTACTTGCAGTAAGTATCGTTTGGTTGATTGTATCTTTAATGAGTTGCAGTGGCAGCTCAATTTCTGATTCAATTTTTTCTATAATTGGAAGTTCTGGAAATTCTTCGTCTGAAACTCCATTAATAGTCGCTTTATTTTTACCCGATTTGATAAGAAGAGTCGTATTGGTCACTTTCAGATCAATAGTACCTTTTCCAAGCGTCGCAATTAATTCGGTAATTAATTTTGCCGGTACCGTGAACGAACCGGGTTTTATGATCTTTGCACCAACTCGCTGTGTTGACGCAATCTCAAGGTTTGTTGCTGCAACAGTCAGTTGATTGTTTTCTGTTCTGAGTAAGATATTGTGAAGGATTTCTAGATTTGCCCGTGCTCCTGCTACTCGACCAACATTACCGAGCGCTCGTGATAGATTTTCCTGAGTTACTTGTACTTCCATTATTATAATTCCTTTAGACTTTTGTCGTGTTAATAGTAGGCGCTGTGGAAACTGGGTATAACGTCGTGACGTATCTGATAAACGAAGTAGAATACTGTGGAGAACCATAGTGGATAACAAATGGTAACGGTGAGTACAACCTAGAGTTATACCACGTGGTAGCACGATAGGTGGCACGCCTACAAAGTTGTACTAGTACCTGAACACATCTTGTACTCATACTTATGAACCAGTTATACACGGAGTTTACACAGGCATTACGCATACAGCTGCTCCCGTATTTCCGCGACATGTTCACGCGTCGAAAAGTCTAACTTTACGGCTTTTTCAATCTTTTCTACGGAGTGAATGGCTGTTGTGTGGTCTTTGCGCCCAAGCTCCATGGCAATTTTCGGAAAACTCATATGTAGCTCACTTCGCAGTAGGTACATTGCAATTTGCCGCGGGGTGACGATATGTTTATCACGTTTTGCACTACATATTTCTTCACTCGAAAGTTGAAAATACTTTGCAGTTCGATCGATAACTTGCTTACTTGTGAGGTAATGAGGACGACTTCGCCGTACATTGCCAACGAATCCCTCTGCAGTCGATATGTCTGGGGTTATGCCTCGCATTTCTGAGTAGGCGAGCATTTGATTGAGTACCCCTTCAAGTTCACGTATGTTCGTTTTGACGTTATTCGCAAGATATTCAACCGTCTGGCTGTCCAGTTCAATACCAGCTAATGCCGACTTCGACTCTAGAATGGCACAGCGAGTTTCAAAGTCAGGCATCTGAATGTCGATAGCCATACCCCACTCAAAACGACTCCGCAGACGCTCAGTGAGTGTCGGGATACTTCGAGGTGGCTTATCGCTACTGATGATGATTTGCTTATTTGCCTGGTGGAGGGCATTAAACGTGTGAAAAAATTCTTCCTGAGTTTTTTCCTTGCCAGCAATAAACTGCATATCATCAACGATCAGTACGTCAACATTGCGATATTTGTCCGAAAAGCCTTTTTTCTTAAAACGAATACTTTCAAGAAACTCTTTGACGAACGTCTCTGAGCTTATATACAAGACATTCGTTGACGGATCTTTCGCTTTAATTGCATTGCCGACTGCCTGAATAAGATGAGTTTTACCGAGTCCAACACCGCCATAGAGAAACAGGGGATTATACTTCGTACCCATTTGGGAAACCACTGCCTGACAAGCCGAGTAAGCGAGATCGTTGCTAGAGCCTACAATAAACGATTCAAAGTTATAGCGTGGGTTAAGTGTGTTTGCAGGAGTAATAGAGGTGTTTTGAATACGTTGTACTGGTTTTTTAGCGAGTAGGGGCTCGTCATCGCGATCACGAGAGATAGGGCCGCGCTTGGAAGATTTGACAACATACGCAATCGTTTGAGGCGTGAGACCATTATTTTTAAGAACTGAACGAACTTGCTTATCAAATTTAACTTCAAACTGACGTTTAGCAAATATGTTTGGCACCGAAATAACAACCGGCTCACCAGCTTCAATCAATTCAGTATTTTTGAACCATGTCATGAAAGTAGCGTGGGGAACAGAGACCTCTATTTCTCCAAGCACACTCTTCCAGACTGATTGGTTCACGTTGTATACCCCTCCTTGATGCGGCAATTTCGATGTTCGATTATCTATAATTGTATCCAAGCAACAAGTTTTCCACAACCATGAAAACCATTCGTCGTAGACAGTGCTCCATGGTGATAGAGTTATCCACAGGCAGCAGCTGACACCTTACGATGTGTGGATAACTAACTTGCAACTGTGGATGAAAAAAGTTCTAGCGGTTGAGTTATATGAGCGAATATAGTATAGTCATATTCGATATGCCTAAACGAACCCACCAACCACACACACGTCATCGTGCTAAAACACACGGCTTTCGTGCACGTGTCTCAACCAAGGCTGGCCGGGCTGTCCTGAAGCGCCGACGCGCCAAAGGTCGCGCACGAGTCGCCCTCTAAGTCATTTACCGCCCAGTAATGGGCGGTATTTTGTATACTAGTAACAATGCTTTCATTTACTCATCGCTTCCACGGCTACAATTCACTGCGGTTCGTCTACAAAAACGGCGCCGTCTCCCGTTGCAAATACGTCACCCTCAAAGCTACAAAAAATCCACGACGCACCCATTCACGTGTCTCGATAGTTGTCAGTCGCAAGATCTCTAAACGCGCAGTGAAACGAAACCGAATACGTCGTCGCTTATATGAATGGTTTCGCCGCGAACTACCGAATCTTGAGAGCCCGATCGACGTCGTATGTGTCGTGACATCACCCGAGCTAATAACAATGTCCGCGAGCGACGTTGATGCGATGCTCAGAAGTCTTGTTACCCAGGCTAACCTCTATAAAGATCAGTCAGAAACTGCTACAATAGAAACTAAATAGTTTACAGCGTGCGTTTAGTCGCCAGAGGGAAGTAACCAGTGAATATCTTTGATCTCATTATTGTGCAGCCAATCTTCAACCTACTGATTGGCATCTATAGCTTTATACCGGGTCGTGACTTTGGTGTCGCGATCATCATCTTTACGGTTTTGGTTCGTTTTGCATTGTACCCATTAACAAAAAGTATGCTGCATCAATCTCGTCAGATGCGCAAACTACAGCCAGAACTTGCTCGCATCAAAAAGCAGTCAAAAGGCAACCGCCAAGCTGAAAGTGCCCAAATGATGGAGCTTTACAAGAAACATAACGTCAATCCATTTCGTTCAATCGGTATTTTGATTATCCAACTGCCTATATTTATCGCGCTCTATCACGTGATTCAGATATTTACCCTGCACCGTGACCAAGTCGCGAAGTACACCTACGGTTTCATGGACGGCCTCAAACCGGTAGCCGATTTGATCGCTCATCCAGAAAACTTTAATGAAAAGCTTCTAGGCATCATTGATCTTGCTAAACCAGCCTTTCACGATGGACGTGTTGAGATCTTCCTTGTACTCCTTGCGATCATCGCGGCAGTTACGCAGTACATCATGTCAAAACAGACGATGCCACAAACCCAATCAACCAAGCGACTGCGTGACATCATGGCCGAAGCTGCCGAGGGTAAGCAAGCGAATCAATCAGAAATGAACGCCATCGTTATGGGTCGCATGGCAAAGATACTACCACTGTTTATGTTCTTTGTGATGATAAGTGTCCCCGGTGCGCTAGCTCTGTACTATACGGTTTCAAACCTCGTAGCGGTTGCTCAGCAACGCTACCTGCTCCAAAAAGACGAAGACGAACTCGAAGAAATTGCTGATGAAGCACCAATAAAGCCAGGCAAAAAAGCCACCATCAAAGCGCGCGAAAAAGCCGCCAAAGAAGCAACTGTAACGCGTATCGTCGCTAAAGATAAGGCAGGAAAATAACATGACACAAGATGAATCTGTTGCTTTCGCAAAAAAATACCTTGAAGATTTGCTGGCGTTCTTTGAAGTGAACGTCGAGGTTGAGGCAACGCTCAGTGATGACATCATCGAACTACGAGTTCCTTCAACCGACAACAATAGTATCCTGATCGGTCGTAGTGCTGAAACGCTTCGTGCGTTGCAGTATACGCTCTCAACCACGCTTCGCAACCGAGACGCCGAAGTTATACGCGTCAACGTCGATATAGCTGATTACAAAAAACAGCGCGCGCTAAAGATCGCCGATCAAGCTCGTGGTTGGATAGAAGAAGTTCGAAAAACTGGTGATTCGCATGTAGTGAGTCTCAATGCCGCTGATCGCCGTGTTGTCCATCAAGTAGCCACAGAATTTGATGATGTTCAGACCTTCTCTGAAGGTGAAGGCCGAGACCGAAAAATCATTATTGCACAAAAAAGTTCGTAAGAATTAGTTTTTGTTGAGCGCTTGATTGTACACATCGAGCGTCTGTTCGGCCATTCGCTTCCATGAGTATTTTTTTACCTGTTCGTAGCCACTAGCAACCAGCCTGCTACGTAGCTGCTCGTCTGTCATGATTTGCTCGATTGTACTCGCAATTTCCTCTGGTTTTGCGGGGTCAAAATACGCGGCTGCTTCGCCGTATACCTCAGGAAGACACGTTGCATCACTGCTTGCAACGGGTGCTCCTTGAAGCATTGCCTCGAGGCCCATCAAGCCAAACCCTTCCATAAATGAAGGGAACACATAGACTTTTGTATGTTGATAAAGCCAATTGAGTTGATCATCCGATACGAAACCGGTAAAAATGATATTCTTGTACCCAAGCTTTTTGAAATACACTTGGTTTTTTTGAGCTGGGCTATCGATCTTGCCAGCCAGCACTAAATATAGATCAGGGTATTTTTTTAAGAGCGATTGATGTGCTGCAGCGAGGCCACGCGCGTTTTTATAGTCACTTTGTTGCCCAACGAATAGTATGAAATTAGCAGAGGGAAGTGGATACGCATCGCTACCTGTAGTTTTAAGTTCTGCCGCCTCGTAGGTGCGGATCACTTTTTCACTCGAAAGACGATATCTCTCTAAGACCTCGTTCTTCGTAAAGTCCGTCGGTACAATGATTGCGCGACTACTGTTTGCTACTTGCCAAAATACAAACCGACCTATGAACTGCTTTGATTTGTAAATTAACCAGTTTTTATCGGGATTATAGGTCTTCAAAAGTGTCAAATCATGAAACGTCGTGACTTTTTTGCCGCGATACAGTATCGGCTGCTGCGGCATTGTAAAGTGTACAAGATCAGCCTTTAATGAGTTTAGTACACGCAGTAGACCGTACTGTTCGTTAAACGAATAACTGTCAAATTCAGCAATATTAATTCGAAAGTTGGGGTTTGTCGGCGCCCAATACTTCTCATCCTTTTTTCGTACCAATACCGTATAGCTGTTTGTGCTATCTATATTTTCGAGGTGATGTAATAACCGCTCGACATATCGCCCAGTTGTTGAGCTGATGATCCGTGCATCTATGACGATATGACTCATCTTACAGTGATTCCGAATGAGTGTGTTTTTTGAAAACAATTCGTGAGTATGTGAAATAATTCCAGAGTAACGTTACCCCTGTTGCTGCAAATTTGGCAACGAGTAACAATAAATTGTCATTACTAATTGTATTGTTTAGCAGCGATTCGACGGCCCAGATGATAGGTGGCTGCAAGATCCAGAGCCCAAAGAACGTAAAGAGAAAATACAATATGATTTGCCGCTTTGGATCGCCATTGTGATCTTTAAACGTAAATTTTCGATTGACACTAAAGCTAAAACAAAATGCAACGCCGGTTGAAATGAAGTTTGCGGCGATTGATGTTAAACCAATTGCGTGTAAGCCAAATAATATACCAAAATCAAGCGCTGTACTGATCGCCCCGACAAGTGCAAATCGCCCTTTTTGTCGTTTATTTCTGATGCGCGGCATGGATTTCCTCTACAAAGTACAGTGGTCGATGCTTCGTTTCGACAAAGATCCGCCCGACATATTCACCGATGATGCCCAGTGATAGTAGTTGTACACCACCGAGAAATAATATAACAGCCATCATTGATGGGTAGCCGGCAAGATCATTACCAAACAATATCGTCCGAATAACAAGGTACAAAATATAAATAAAAGCCAGTAGCGATACAACGATCCCAAAGAACGAGGCAATACGCAGCGGAGCAGTGGTAAAAGAGGTAATGCCATCGATCGCAAGATTGAATAGTTTTATGTAGTTCCATTTGGTTTCACCAGCAAGCCGAGCATCACGGTCATAGATAATTTCCTTTTTGCGGTAGCCGATCCAGCTAAACATTCCCTTTGTATACCGCTCTGATTCGCGAAATTCTCGAAGCGCTTCCACGCAGCGCTTATCGAGCAAGCGGAAGTCACCGGTATCGCGTTGGATGGTAACATTGGTCGAACTCTGTAAAATACGATAAAACCACGTTGAAGTGAGTTTCTTTACCCAGCTTTCTCCGGCTCGTGATCGCCGCTTGGCATAGATATCATCGTAACCCTCTTCCCAATATTCGAGCATTTTTGGTATGAGCTCTGGTGGATCTTGTAGGTCGGCATCGATAATGACGATAGCATCGCCTTTGGCGTGATCAAGACCGGCTATCATTGCAACCTCTTTACCAAAATTACGCGATAAGTTTATATAGCTCACGCGAGTATCTCTTTGAGCGTAGATCTTAATTTGCTCAAGCGTCGAGTCACGACTACCATCATTGATAAAAAAGAATTCAAACCGATAGTTTTTGTTATCCTCGGCAAGTTTACCGAGGCGCTCATAAAGCGGTCGAAGCACTTCAGCTTCGTTGTAAGCGGGTATAAGAATAGTGATATGTTTCATGCGATTGTCAGTCATTAGTATATCATTTGACGGACTCAATTAGCTGACTACTCGAATTTGCCATGATAACGCCAGCCTTTTGCAAAGCATGTGATTTTGCTGCTGCTGATTCGTCGTTAGTCGAGAGTATTGCTCCCGCGTGACCGAGTTGGATGCCTTTAGGTGCAGCGTATCCGACTATATAGCCATAGACCGGCTTGGTGACATGCGCGGCGATGAAGCTAGCTGCCTCTATCTCCTCGGTGCCACCGATTTCTCCAACCATGACAATACTTGTTACCTCGGGGTCATTTTGAAATAGGGCAATACAGTCCACAAAACTCGTACCCTTGATCGGATCTCCACCTATGCCTATGACGTATTTTTGGCCAACGCCACGGCGCGAGAGACCTGCGACGACTTCGTACGTTAGTGTGCCGCTTCGACTCACGAGACCAACAGTGCCTGGTAGCCCTAAGGACGCTGGAATGATACCGAGTTTGAGTTTGCCCGGCAGTAATATTCCTGGACAGTTTGGTCCAATGAGTCTTGATTTTGAATCTTTCAGACGTTTGTTGATAACGAGCATATCGTGAATCGGGATGCCTTCGGTGATACATACAATAAGCGGAACTTCAGCGCTGATAGCCTCTAAGATCGCGCCCTTTGCAAATGGCGCAGGCACGAAGATTACCGATGCATCGACAGCATGATCTTGTTTGATACTGGTGATGGAGTCGTAGACTGGGATCTCATCTACCGTACTACCTGCTTTGGTCGGCGAAGTCCCAGCGATGACTGAGGTGCCCGCAGCCACCATGGCACGGGTATGAAAGGCGCCATGATGACCGGTGATGCCTTGAACGATGACGTTATTGCCGTCAAATAGTGCAGGATTCATAATCGCAGCGCTCCTTTGGCAGCCTCGATACATACCTCAAACGAGGTTTTGAGCGGAATGTTTTGTGCACTCAGAAGTTCCTTCGCTTGATCGACATTAGTTCCTTCAAGTCGTATGAAAAGAGGTGGCAAATTTGGAATATTCTTTTTTGCGCCGATGATGGCTTTCGCTACTTCATCGCAACGAGTGATTCCAGCGAAAATATTAATAATGATCGCCTTCACGTTTTTGTAATCCGAGATACTGCGAAATGCTGCCTTCACACTATCTTCATTGGCGCCACCACCGATATCGAGGAAGTTTGCTGGCGTCAGTCCAGCCGCTGTTACACTGTCGACCGTTGCCATCGCGAGCCCCGCACCATTGGCTATTGTGGCAATGTCACCCTCGGGATCAAGGGTGACAAAGTTGACACTTGGGGTTGGCGTCTCAAAATCCCATTCTTTATGTCGAAAGAGAGCGGCGTCATCTAGTGTCATTTTGCAGTCACCAGCGATGAGCTTCGCATCATCGGTCAGGACCAGAGGATTGATCTCGATCAGAGTTGCGTCATTTTTTACGAAACATTCATACAAGTGTTCTGCGATATCCTGAAGCGTATATGCATGAGACTGCATATCGTAATAATCCGCTAGTTTTTGGCCGATTTGATCAAAATCAATCCGGTTTTTCGTGCTAAATTCATCAGCTGGGAGCCGCAAAAAGCTCGCTTTGTCGTTGTCCTCGACTTCTACACCACCGTTTGTATGAGCCATGAATACAATCTGTGCTTCAGCTCGGTCGATGAGAATCGATAGATACAATTCACGCGTGATTGATAGTTTCTCTTCGAGCAACAGTTTTTTCGGTAGATGAGACTGTATTGGTAGCTTACTGACATCTGTTACAGCTTGTTCTAAAGCTTCTTCCGTATCTGCAACAACAATCCCGCCAGCTTTGCCACGTCCACCTATAGGCACCTGTGATTTTACAACGCGCGGTAATGATACGTTTACAGAGACACTACCAGCATCGATGACATCGCCCTCAGGGATGGGTACGCTGGCTATATGGAGGAGTTGCTTTGCCTCGTATTCGAGTAAAACTGGCATACACCTATTGTACTAGGCTATACTGAAAAAACTATGACTACATTATCATCACTCGAAACAATCAACCCTAATACAGACGTTGCAGCGCTAACCGCTGAGATTATAACCGATGCGGAAAAGGCTGGTTATCGAATTGTCGAAGTAAATGACTCAAAGCCGTGGGGGGCATATGTTCGTATCAACAATGATGATGCTGATAAATTTATCGAGGAGTTTTTCCCCGGACTCACTCCAAACGAGGCTAGACTTGGCGATGACTCAGCAGAAGTGAGCCCGAAGTTTCTCATCGTCGCTCCCGGTCAGAGACTGAGTCTGCAAACTCACGCTAGACGAGCCGAGCGCTGGCGATTTCTGACACCCGGTTCGTACGTGAAAGGCGTATCAGAAGAAACCGCTGAGCAACTAGATGCAGCAGTAGATGATGTTGTACAGTTCCAAACCGGTGATCTGCACCGTTTATGTGGTTTAAGTGATGGTTTTGTCGTGGTGGCGGAGATCTGGCAACATGCAGATCCTGCGCAACTTTCTGATGAAGACGACATAAGTCGTCTACAAGATGACTACAGTCGTTAATCAGTGTATAATTAAGCTTAGCAATGATGAAACAAATTCTTTCACTCGACCGCTATCGGTACTCACTCATACTACTTCGAGAGCTAGTTATCACAGAGTTTAGACTACGATATCAAGGATCAGTTTTAGGCTATATGTGGTCATTATTAAAGCCACTATTTTTATTCGTTATACTTTATTTCGTATTTGTACATTTTTTGAAAGTAGGAAGCGATGTTCCGAATTGGCCGCTCGCACTTCTCTTTGGTATTGTACTGTGGAATTTCTTTTCCGAAATTACTAACAACGGCGTTGGTTCTGTTGTCGGTCGAGGAGATGTTATTCGTAAAATTAATTTCCCCAAATACATCATTGTCTTAGCAAGCTCGGTATCTGCTTTGATTAATCTATTACTGAACTTAGTGGTGCTATCTGTGTTTATGCTCATAACCCGGCTCGATCTAAGCTGGTCATTGCTGTTAACGCCTATATTCATTATAGAGTTATTTGTTTTCGGAATCGGCATAGCTTTTATCCTTAGTACATTATTTGTGAAGTATCGAGATATGAACTATATATGGGAAATTATTACACAGGCATTATTTTATGGATCGGCAGTAATATACCCTCTTTCCATGATCGCAAAGTCAAATAATCACTTAGCTCAACTCATTTTACTAAATCCAATTACGCAGGCTATTCAGGGTGCGCGATGGTCACTTATTGATCATGCCAATCTCACATCAGCCTCACTTGGAAGCTCTGTGCTCATGCAACTATTTCCTGTATTACTCAGTATTGTGACATTTATGTTTGGAGCGTGGTTTTTTAAGAAAAATTCACCTTACTTTGCGGAGAATATTTAGATGAGTGACGACAAAGCCATTTCTGTTAAGAATGTTACAAAAGACTTTTATTTGCCGCATGAAAAAAGTTCAAAATCGCTGAAGTCGACAATCATAAATGTGTACAGGAAAAAAAATAATGAATTGACGACCCAGCACGCCCTAAAGGGAGTAAGTTTTGATATTCCAAAAGGTGAATTCTTTGGAATCTTAGGTCGTAACGGTAGTGGAAAAAGCACACTGCTCAAGATGCTTGCTGGAATATATCAACCAACTACTGGAAGTATAGAAACAAATGGTAAGCTTGTTCCATTTATTGAGCTTGGGGTGGGTTTCAATCCAGAATTATCAGGCCGAGAAAATGTGTATTTGAACGGTGCTCTACTTGGCTTCACTCGAAAAGAAATTGATCTAATGTATCAAGATATTGTCGAATTTGCTGAACTCGAAAAGTTTATGGATCAGAAGCTAAAAAACTACTCTAGTGGTATGCAGGTTAGACTAGCTTTTTCGGTTGCAACAAGAGCCAAGGCAGATATCTTGCTAATTGATGAAGTGTTGGCGGTCGGTGACGCTGATTTTCAAAAAAAATGCTACGACTACTTCAAGGGGTTAAAAAAGACTGGTGCAACGGTAGTATTCGTGACACACGATATGTCAGCGGTACGTGAATATTGTGACCGGGCTATACTAATCGAAAAAGGTCACATTACGCATGAGGGCAAAGCTACAGATGTAGCAAATGAATATTTGAAATTATTCATGCCCGATCAAGATCCAAAAAAAGCTAAAAAAGGTATTACTCGATTTGGAACAGGTGAAGTTAAGTTAGAAAATATTAAACACATTTATACAGAAGAAAAGCTAAACATTAGTTTTGACGTTGTTAACATGACGGATAGCACTAAAGAGGGTCTAAACTTAGGATTTGATTTCTATACCGACGATTTGTTGATTACCGGTAATGGTACCAAGTATATAAAGGGATATGAAAAAGGCTTTATTTTAGCCCCTAATGAAATGAAGCATTTTGTGGTAGAATTTCCAAATAATTTTGGTAATTTCGATATTGAATTAACGATGCACGTTCGTAACCAGGGCGGGCTAAATATATGTGATGAAATAAAACCCGCAGTCAAGTTCCGATCAAACAATACACATCTTGTTAGATTCTTCAAAGTAACGTTGCCAATGTCCGTTACGGAAAACTAGTATAAAGATGGCTCTAAATCTTAGTAATATAATGGAGAGATCAGTATGAATATTAATAAACACATCAAGAATACTTCTCTGTTAAGGTACGTACGTAACAACAGAGATCAGCTTGATACTATAACCACACAACTTGAAGATATAAAAAAACAAAATAACGAATTGTTATATGCAAATATTTTTCGTGATAGTATCCAAGATTCAACATGGGTAAATAATAAAAGTTTCTCGCCTTTCCAAGCTGCAGCGAACTACTCCTTACTATATAAACTTTTTAAGATATATGATATTTATCAACCAAAAAATATTTTAGAGTTCGGGCTTGGCCAATCAACTCGGTTAACTGCTCAGTATGCTGCTGCACATCCCGACTCAACAGTTCTGGCTATAGATGATAGTAAGGATTGGATAGAAATATATCAAAAACAGCTTCATAAGACTAAGAACCTATCAATTAAGCACTTAACAGTGGGCGCATTGAAACTAGGCTCTATAAATTCAAAAGATGCGCAATACAACGGATTAGAAGCCGAGGTTGGTAAAACAAAGTATAATCTCATTATTGTCGATGGTCCAATTGGTCATTTGAAAAAGTATTCGAGAACCAATGTGCTACATTTGGTCCCGAATTTAGCACAAGATTGGGTTGTGATTTTTGATGACGCTGAGCGATCTGGTGAAAAAAACACTATTGAGCTTTTCAAGAAACAACTAAATAAGCACAACATTGAGTATGCTAACTTCGAATTTTCAGCCTTAAAAAGTCAGCACTATTTCTGTTCGAAAAATATTGCGGCAATGATTCACGACATTTAGTCTGCATTATAAGATAGCTATGCTATTATCGACACCTTCGATACTTTAAATCGCGACAAAGAGCTATTTTGACAGTCTCTTGAGTATAAGATATGCATTAGCGTACTGTATAATGAGCACATAATGGCAGTCCCTAAGGTATCGGTCGTCTTGGCAGCATACAATCTCGAAAAATATCTCGGCGAGTGTCTAGATTCGATTAGAGCACAAACCTTTGAGAATTTTGAGTGTATTATTGTGGATGATGGATCCACAGATCGCACAAGCCGAATCGCCACTCACTATTCGAAGCTCGACAAACGATTTCGCGCAATAAAAAAGCAGCATGGTGGCGTTTCGACAGCACGAAATGCAGGTTTTGATCAGGTGAAGGCTCAGTACGTCATGTTCCTTGATGGAGATGATTTCTTTAGCCCAAAGCTACTGGAAGCGCTATATGGAAAAATCCACAGGAGCAGTTCAGACATCGCTGTCTGTAACTATGCCACCTACTATGACAGTATGAAAAAGTACGGTCCTCCTCGGATTGATTTTAGATCTATAAAAAACAGGGTTTTTTCACATAGAGATGAAACTGATACGATTTTCGATATATGTACACTGATGTTTTGGAACAAGATGTTCCGGGTAGAATTCTTAAAAAATCATTCAATTCGTAATGATGAATCGCTCCATCGTGCACAAGATATAGAATTTGTAGGCAGAGCTCTTGTCGCAGCAAAATCGATCACCTTTACGAAGCAAAGCTTGGTGTTCTATAGAACAGACACGGGTTCATCTAATGTGAAGCGTTTACACGAACATCCATTTGATGTCATTCGAGCACTAGAGAAGCTCAAGGAATATCTGGATGCGAAAGCTGAGTATAAGCTCGTCGAAAAAAGTTTTACTAAAATTACAGTGGATCATATACTAGCCAATCTGTATTTTACCGAGATGCAATCGATCCATCATAAAGTATTTGATAAAGCGCGCCGTTTTATCACGGATGCACAATTGCACATACCGGACGAATCATATACATCTGATAAAAAGTCATACAATGAAATTCAGACATTTCTGACATCTAATTATGAAGAATGGCTTAGGTTTCGGATCAACAATCTACGTGATGATGAAGAATCAAAATATATTTCGTATTTGCTTGGTGAATTTCAACGTAAGTATAAGGATGAAGTCAATCACAACAATGAGCTACAGTCGAGCTACGACAAAATTAGTAATTCACTGAGCTGGAAAGTTACAAAACCACTCCGCATCGCGAATGCATTAAGAAAAAATATAATGAAAAACGGCGTGTAGTACCAATGTCGAAAAGAAAACTATACGTTGATGCTGATTGCATCATAACGCCACGTCCCAGTGGCATTGGCTCCATGACGGTACAGCTGATCCGAGCACTGAGTGAAGACCCGGATTTCATTGAAAAGTTTCACATAGAACTCATTACACCATTTAATAAAGCTCATCTTATCAATCAGTGGCATTTCAACGAACACATATCTATTCGACGCATACCTCTAACTGGACGAATGGTGGCCGCGCTAGTCAAGCTTCGATTGTTGCCTCCAGTCGATGTGTTTTTAGGAAAGGGTATTTATTTGTTTCCTAATTTTCGTAACTGGCCGTTAATGAAGTCAAAATCAATTACCTATATTCACGATGTGTCATTTCGGGTTTTTCCAGAGTTTGTCGAAACAAAAAACTATGATTATTTAACGAAAAATGTAAACATTTGGATAGAACGTGCAGACAAGATTATCACTGTATCAAAACATGCAAAGAAAGAAATTAATCGATTTTATTCAGGCAGTGCGAGGAAAACCGATGTTGTCTATAACGGCATAAATACCTCTTTTGTTCCGATTAGCCGGGAAAAAGTCGTACCATTTATATCTGAGTTTGGATTACGATACAATGAGTACTTTATGTTTTTGAGCAATCTTGAACCAAGAAAAAACGTCACAGGACTACTTGATGCGTATCAGCTATTTATAGCACAGAAAAGCCATGAGCATGTAAAGCTATTACTCGTAGGAGGTATGGGCTGGAAAAATGAACAAATTCTTACCAGAATAAACGAGATTAACGCTACTGAGACCCACGTAATCGTACCTGATTTATATGTTCCTGATGAACTTTTACCAGCCCTCCTCTCTGGCGCTGCAGCGTTAGTGCATCCTGCTCACTACGAAGGATTTGGTATTTCCCCACTCCAAGCGATGGCCGTTGGGACGCAGCTGGTTGTTTCTCGAAATAGCTCCCTGCCTGAGGTTGTTGGTGATGGCGGTATATATGTCGATGATAATGATAGTCGAGACATCTATAGAGCCATGAATATAGCTTATAATAGGAGACAGACAGTAAATAGTGATGGAATCAAGCGTGCGAAAAGCTTTCAATGGAAACAGAGCGCCCAGCAGCTCGGAAAGATTATTACGACGCTAGGAGGCAAAGGGTGAAAGGTTCAGTATATATCGATGTCACTCAGCTTGTGCATCTCGACGGCAACCTGACCGGTATACCTCGTGTTATGCATGAGTTAGCAATTCGTTTTCATGACGACAGTCAGTCGGCTGTATTTGTTAGTTGGGTAAAAGAAGTGAAGGCATACTGCGTGATAGATTACAATGCATCGGTTTTACATCGAGGTAGCGGTATCGTCTATCGTACGGATTCTAACAGTACAACA
>CAYLKD010000002.1:0-112889 GCA_964384345.1 uncultured Candidatus Saccharibacteria bacterium
CCGCCGCTGGCAGCACGAATAGAGCGACTGCGAGCGAACTCGAGTAAGTTCTAATGAGTGCTAAGAAGACTCGTGCAACTAGCGCTCAGCAACAATCGGCTGTAAAAAACCCAACGAAAGCTACAGTAAGCAGATTGCAAAAACTACAAAAGAGTCGCGCGATCTTTTTAGCTCGCCGCCCTCATCGTAGCTTTCGTTTGACGAACCGACGTGACTATAAGCGCTCACTCTCTTTGCCAGGGTACATATCGTTTACGAGCCAAGTATCTCGTGAATTGTGGACGGTGAAGCGCCAGATGCTTCTGATGGTTGCCGTCTACAGCATCATGACTTCGTTGTTCGCGACGATTGTATCGCAAGATACGTATCGACAAGTTTACAGTTCAGTCAACTCTTCATTGGAAGGTATAGCAAACGGCACATTTTCTGAAGTCATTAAAGCTGGTGCGTTACTTGCTGGTGCAGCAGGTGGGTCCCTCTCTGGTACATCGACTGAAATTCAGCAGGCCTACGCGGTTGGTATCGGATTATTTACATGGCTGACGACAGTGTGGCTTTTACGGGCAAAATTTGCAGGGTCAATAGTTGGGTTACGCGACGCACTGTATAATGCTGGCGCGCCAGTTATTGCAACAGTTGTGGTCGGGGTGCTTGTGTTATTGCAACTCGTACCGGGTGCTATCGGCATAGTTGGCTATCAAACACTTGTTCAAAGTGGACTAGCAAGTGCTGGAATACTTGCAATGCTCGTTACTATTATAGCGGCGCTACTCATTGTGTTGTCAGTGTATTGGCTTAGTAGCTCACTGTTTGCTTTTGTCATCGTTACACTCCCTGGCATGTATCCGATGCAAGCAATTCGAACGGCTGGAGATATCGTTATTGGCAGAAGACTGCGCGTGCTACTTCGTATCACATGGCTAATTGCTTGTGTTCTAGTTGCGTGGGCAATAATTATGATACCGTTTGTTATTGGTATTAATGCACTCCAAGACCATATTAATTGGCTAGCAACTATTCCAATAATACCGGTTGCTATTATACTAATGACCGCAGCAAGCACTATATTTGCCAGTGCATATATGTACATTTTGTATAGAAGGATTGTCGATGACACAGCAGCTCCAGCCTGAACAACGAATCAAAAAGTTACGTGAACTGATAAATGACTATCGCTATCAGTACCATGTTTTAGATCAATCAACTATGAGTGAAGCTGCTGCTGATAGCTTAAAGCACGAGCTATCCCTACTTGAGGCTGCCCACCCTGAACTTATTACGCCCGATTCGCCGACACAGCGAGTAGCGGGAATTGCATTGGATAAATTCCAAAAGGTAACTCACAAGTTTCCAATGATCAGCTTGAACGATGTTTTTAGTGAAACAGAAGTATTTGCTTGGGTTGCCCGGACCGAAAAACTGCTTGCTGGATCGGCCGATTTTTTTGCAGATGTAAAAATGGACGGCCTAGCGTGCTCACTCATCTATGAAGATGGTGTACTTACGCGCGCAGTAACTCGTGGTGACAGCAAGGTGGGTGAAGAAGTGACGATGAACGTGCGCACAATAGAGACGGTACCACTCCGATTGCAGCATCAAACTAAATACGAATTTTTACTAGATGGAAGAACCGAAATTCGTGGGGAAATCGTAATGCTTAAAGCAGACTTTGAAGCCCTTAATACTGAGCGCGCTTCAGCCGGTGAGCCCCTTTTCAAAAACCCGCGTAATCTTGCAGCTGGTACCATTCGTCAACTCGATCCAAAATTAGTTGCCGAGCGACCATTAACGTTCATTGGTTATGATTTGCTGAGAGATGATAGCAGCGAAGTTCCAACGAAAGCTGCATCATACGACATGATGCAGGCAGTGGGTGTTAAGACAAGTGGACGATCGAAACAGCTAGGGAGCATCAATAAGGTTATGGCGTTTATTTCTGAGCTAGATCATTCTCGTGATAAATTGCCGTTTAACAGCGATGGTGCAGTTGTTAAGGTCAATAATACTGCTCGCTATGAAAAGCTTGGTACAGTTGGCAAAAGTCCTCGTGGCGCAGTTGCTTACAAATTTGCGGCTGAAGAAGCAACAACAATTGTAAAAGATATAGTTTTATCAATTGGACGAACAGGAGCTGCTACGCCTGTAGCGGTATTCGATCCTGTTGAGGTCGCCGGTACCACGGTGCGGCATGCAAGTTTGCATAACGCAGACGAAATTGCTCGAAAAGATATACGAGTTGGCGATACAGTCATTATATATAAAGCTGGTGATATTATTCCTCAAGTGGCCCGTGTGTTGACTGAACTGCGGCCAGCATCGGCAAAAGAGTTTGACTATGTGTCTGAGCTATCGCGTCAGTATCCGGAACTCGAGTTTGTGCGTCCTGAAGGAGACGCGGTCTATCGAGTTAAAGGTGTGACAAGTTCTTTGTTGCTTAAGCGCGGCTTGGCACATTTTGCGAGTAAGGGAGCACTCGATATTGATACGCTTGGCGAGAAAAATGTCGAAGCACTAGTCAATGCGGGCATTGTTAAAGACTTAGCAGATATATACTCACTCACAAAAGAGAAACTGCTTGCACTAGATCGTTTTGCAGAAATTTCAGCTTCGAAGTTGATTGCAGCAATTGCAGCAAAAAAATCACCTGAACTCGAACGCTTTGTCTATGGGTTAGGGATTCGTCATGTCGGTGTACAGACTGCTATTGATCTAGTTGAGGCGTTTGAAAGTCTTACCGCGATTAGCGAAGCCACAATAGATAACCTTGAAGCAGTTGAGGGAATAGGCACCGTAATTGCCGAAAGCATAGCCGCTTGGTTTGCTGATGAAGACAATGCACAGCTACTGCGAAAATTCGCACAGTACGGCGTTGTGCCACACTTTCAAAAAAAATCTGGAAAATTAGTAGGAAAAAGTTTCGTTATCACTGGAACGTTACGTACTCTGAGTAGAGACGATGCAGCTGACAAGATCCGAGCGCATGGTGGTACGTTCCAGACATCTGTAACGAAAGATACAACATATCTAGTTGTTGGTGAAAATACAGGCGAAAGCAAACGTAAAAAAGCTAAAAGTTACGGTACTCAGATTTTAAGTGAACAAGAAATGATACAGTTGCTATGACTGACATTACATTCGTTACTGGTAACCAACACAAAGCCGACATGATGGCCAAGCTTATGGGGAGGCCGCTGCGCCACGAAAAGATAAATCTAGATGAATTACAGACGACCGACATACCATCGCTGACGTTGCATAAAGTAGAGCAAGCGTACGAAATATTGCAACGTCCCGTGCTAGTTGATGATTTCGGATTTTGTATAGAAGCGTTAAATGATCTACCGGGTCCATTTACGAAGTTTTTTGTTCAACCGGATGATGGGTTGAAAAAGCTATGTCGAATTGTTGGTGCACTTGAAAGCAGAAGTGCAAAAATTGTTAGCGTACTCGCCTACAAAGATAGCCAGGTCACAAAATTGTTTACTGGCAGTCTCACTGGTACAGTGGCGCGACAACCCCGTGGTACGCTTGGCATTGCGACAGATTATATATTTGAACCAACAGGATACGGCGGTCGAACCCGAGCCGAACTTTCGTCAAAAGAATTCGACGAGGTGTATGCGACAGTACGACCAATTACGCAATTATTAACGTTTTTGAATGAATATGAGAAATAACATGACCACAACGAATCAGACAGAGTCATCAAAACTAAAAAAAATTGTCATCGGTTCAGCTGGCGGTTTAGTCACTATAGTGGGAATAGTCCTGATACCATACCCTGGTCCAGGCTGGTTAGTTGTATTTGCAGGTTTGGGCATATTGGCACGAGAATTTCAGTGGGCGCAGGACATTCTCGATACATTAAAAGAGAAATACGAAAGTTGGCAATCCTGGCTTGCTCAGCAATCAGAAGTTGTAAAAGTTTTTGTATGGTTACTGACATTTGCAGTAGTCATCATCACTGTGTACCTACTGAATGGCTATGGCCTTCTCAACCAATGGTTACATCTTGGTCAAGAGTGGCTTAAGTCACCTATCTTTGGCAATTAGATAAAACATGTCTTTATTTCGTGTAGGTCAAATTATAGTTTATTGATAGTTTAGAATGCATCAGCAGTTATCATTAAATTTCGCGAAGATGAACGGTAGCTAATAAAAGAATAAAAAAATAACCCGTACAGCGTACGGGTTATTTTAAGAAGTAGTAAGACTACCAGCTGCGCTGACGGAATGAACCGCCACCATTGCTGCCACCGTCACGAGGACGGTCTTCTTTTGGACGTGCTAGACTTACATTGATCTCGCGACCGTCAAGTTCTTTGCCATTGAGCTGGTCGACAGCTTTTTGGTTGTCATCGTCGTTTTCAAATTCGACGAATCCAAAGCCTTTGCTGCGGCCTGATTCACGGTCAGTAATAACGCGAGCGCTAACTACTGGTCCGATTTGCTCAAAGAATGCCTTTAGGCCATCGTCGTTGGTTGCGTAAGCAAGACTACCGATAAACAAGTTTTGTTGTGCCATGATATTTCCTTATTAATTATCTACTCAGATCGACCAGTTGATACTAAAGGATTCTAATTCCATGTACAACGTTTCTGAACACCTCTATTTAAGCACACTTTGCGCGTTATGAGAAGGGGCAGATGAAAATAGTGCTTATGATACTTGCGCATTTTAATAGTTCGTCTCATAATAATAGCTAAGCTGATACGCTTCGCGGGGTACCCTCTGCGGTTTAAAACAAACATCCACCAACACCAACGTGCCCCAGGGTGGGCGCGTAACAGCTTTTCGCCTCTGGTAACAGGGGCGATTTTTTGTTATCATTAGTCGTAACGTGGGGCATTAGCTCATTTGGTAGAGCGCTTCCATGGCATGGAAGAGGTGAGCAGTTCGAGCCTGCTATGCTCCACCACTCACGTATGATACAATTTAACAAGAGGAGCCCTTCAAATAGGGCGTATTTTTATGAAAGACCCAAAATTTATTCGCAATATTGCTATTATCGCGCACGTTGACCACGGCAAGACAACGCTCGTTGATGGACTACTTAAGCAATCGAACACGTTCCGTGACAACCAAGCCGAAATGAGTCAGGATCTGATCATGGACTCTGGTGATCAAGAGCACGAACGCGGTATCACAATTACAGCGAAGCAGACATCGATATATCACGGTGACTACAAGATCAACATTATTGATACGCCAGGGCATGCAGACTTTTCAGGAGAAGTTGAACGTACGCTCAATATGGCTGATGGCGTGTTGCTGATCGTCGACGCTCAAGAAGGTCCTATGCCACAAACAAAATTTGTTCTTTCAAAAGCGCTTGAACTAGGGTTGAAGCCAGTAGTGGTTATTAATAAGATCGATAAGCCATCGAGACGAATTGATGAAGTTGTTGATGAAGTTTCTGATCTTTTCTTGGAACTTGCCGTTGATGATAGTCAACTTCATTATCCGGTGTATTATGCAATTGGTCGCGAAGGAAAAGCATGGAAGTCACTTCCAGAAAATGCCGAAGCTGATGGCAATCTTGATGTTATATTTGAATCAATCATCAATGATATTCCTGCACCTACCGTTGATAGTGAAGGACACCTCCAACTTCTAGTAACGTCATTGCAGTACGATTCATTTCTCGGAAAATACGCAATTGGCCGTATCAGTCGGGGGCACATCAGTAAGAACCAGCAGATTGCACTTATTAAGCGTGATGGATCAATCGTCAATGGCAAAATCGATAAGATTTTCGGCTACCGTGGACTTAACCGCGAAGAAATAACTGAAGGTATGGCCGGAGATATCGTCGCATTAACCGGTATTTCCGACGCGCACATTGGTGAAACGATTGCCGATAAAGAACACCCAGATGCATTACCGGTCATTGATATTGAAGCACCAACAATCAGTATGTATCTCGGGCCTAATACGAGTCCACTTAAAGGTAAGGAAGCAAAGTATAATACCTCTCGCCAGATTGGTGATAGATTGAAACAAGAGCTAGAAACTAATGTTTCACTCCGTGTGCGTGATGAAGGCATCGGTTTCGTTGTTTCTGGTCGTGGAGAATTGCATCTTTCTGTCCTCATTGAAACACTTCGTCGTGAAGATTTTGAATTTGAGGTAGGGCGACCACAGGTTGTCACAATCGAAGAAGACGGCGTGACAAAAGAGCCAGTCGAAGAATTATTGATCGAGGTAGGGCCAGAATATCTCGGTGCAGTCTCGCAAGAGCTTGGTACGCGGCGTGCCACATTACTTAAGCAAGAGCAAACTAGCTCCGGTGCAAGTCGTTCGACGTATATACTGCCTACGCGTGCGATGATTGGCATGCGCAACCTGCTGCTTACAGCAACAAAAGGTACCATTATCATGAACAGTCTACCGCATGGCTACCAGCCAATGGGTCAAAAACTGCAGCAATTGCGTAATGGTGCGCTTGTCGCAACTGAAGCTGGTGCAACGACTGCATATGCCCTCGATGCAGCTGCTGCTCGTGGTGAACTCTACGTTGGTCCCGGTACGACTGTCTACCAAGGCATGATCGTCGGCGTCTACAATCGCCAAGGTGACCTTGATGTCAACGTTTGTCGTGGTAAGCAACTTACCAACATGCGAACCTCGTCGTCAGATGGTACTATCCAGCTCACGCCATTTACTGATCTTAGTCTCGAACAGTGCATAGACTTCATTGAAGATGATGAGCTGCTTGAAGTTACTCCAAAGTCTCTTCGACTTCGTAAACGACATCTTGATCCTAACCAGCGAAAACGTGCCAACAAAAACTAGAATATAAGCTCGTCGTATTGTGGATGCACCATAAGCATCTTATACTAATAAGATAATGCGCATTCCATACAAACCACGAATTCCTCGTCAGGACAAGCTCAAATCCGCCCTCGTTGCAACAACTGGGACGCTTATTCGTACTGGCAAAAGTCCCGATGAGGGGCTCGGAGAATTATTTGACGCAGTGCAGCGCAACAAAGTATATGCCGATGGAAAAACATTTGTTGATCTTGTACCTCGTCGTCGTATGAAATCAATCCAGCAGGAGTATCTAGTAGCGAGGCAAGATCCAGATTTCGATTTACGAGACTTTGTATCTCGACATTTTTATGAATTTGCACCTCATAAAGAGAACGAATTTCATCCTGATTCATCCCTGACTATATCAGAACATATTGCGTCACTGTGGCCGGTATTGGAGCGTCGCAATCGACTAAATCGTGGCTCGCTCATTGCAGTTCCAAACTCCTATATTGTTCCGGGTGGTAGATTCTCCGAACAATTCTATTGGGATAGCTATTTCATTATGTTGGGGCTTGCTGTCGATAATCGATGGAACGTCATCGAAGGTATGATGAAAAACTATGCGTATATGATTCGTAAATTCGGCTTTATTCCAACAGCCAACCGAACGTATTTTTTGAGCCGATCTCAGCCGCCGTTTTTGTCTCACATGGTAAAGTTACTCGCATCACACAACGGACGGACTCGTACGTATGCAGAGTATTTGCCATATTTGCTGGCTGAATACCGTTTTTGGATGAAAGGGCGCTCCAAACTTGCCAGACAAGAGCACAATGCATTCGCCCGCCTTGTCCAGATGCCAAATGGTATGGAGCTCAATCGTTACTACGATAATAAAACGACGCCGCGACCCGAAAGTCACTTCGAAGATACTGAAACAGCACACGAGTCGCCAGAGCGTGAGTCAGATCGTCTATATCTTCACCTACGTGCTGGTGCAGAATCCGGCTGGGATTTTAGTTCGCGCTGGTTCACAGATCCAAATGATATTCGCACCATTCACACCGCTGACATTATCCCAGTTGACCTTAATTGTTTGCTCTATCAGCTCGAAGAAACCATTGCAGAGACCTATCGTTTGCTTAAGAACCCACTTCTCGCACGTAAGTTTCGCGCTAAGGCTGAGCGTCGCTCAAAAGCGATTCAGCAATTTTGCTGGGATGAGTCAGAACAATTTTTTGTCGACTACAATTTTCACTACAAGGCTGCCACTGGTCAAATCACACTTGCTGGAGTATTTCCGCTTTACGCTCGAATAGCCACTAAAGCACAAGCTGACGCGGTCGCAAACCGCTTGGAAAAAGACTTTCTTAAGTCCGGTGGCTTAACGACGACGCTGCTTGAAACAGGTCAGCAATGGGATGCCCCTAATGGTTGGGCGCCATTACAATGGGTCGCAATTGAAGGGCTCCGCAATTATGGACATCATCAGCTAGCTGAAGAAATTAAGCGTCGATGGATAAAAGTGAACATGCGCGTATTTACTGAAAAACATAAATTGATTGAAAAATATAATGTCGAAGACGCCAGTGGCTTAGGTGGCGGTGGCGAGTATCCACTACAAGACGGATTTGGTTGGACTAATGGAGTGCTCGCTGCATTGCTTGCCGAAGATTAGCGGTACCGGCGTCGTTTTGTAGCTAAAATAGCTGCCACAGTCCAAGCCTGAACTTCTTGTGGCGGTTGTTCAACAACATTGACCCTGTTATTGGTAGTATCCCATAATGAAATTGTATTCACGTTGATAGATGCAACATCTTTGTCATCACCCCGAACATATTCAGGAAATATGCGGGTTTCTTCAATAACTTTTAATATTTTGTCATCAAGGACATTTGCTTCATCGATATACCCTAGTCTCCTTAATCCTTTGGCGATATGATGTGTGTCCCACAGCCATACACTACCATTGTGATAGGCGCCTGGACGAAATCTAAGTTCATCAGAAGCAAGTGTACGTATGCCACTTACATTCAGCATTTCGGGGCTGAAAAGATGCTTCACAGTCATCTCTCGCATATTTTGTACGCGCGGATCATCGCCCTTAAGTAGTCTTGAGTTTAAAACATGCCCCATGTTTGATGTACGTAATTTCAACTGTCGCAAATTTCCGTTTTCGTCTCGATCTGTGCCAAGGACAAAGTATCCCCCTTTATCGTCCGTCCAAAAATATTTCAAAATGGATTCTCTAAGTGTGTCCGCAGTTGACCGTAGATGATAGCCTTGATCGACTTGATCCAAGATATCCTCAAGGAGTTCTGCTGCGTCAATAAGTGCATCGTAGGTTGTGACTTGTACTTCTATTGATGCAATACCACTTTCATGATTTGCCATTTGTCCATCGGCATGATGATACGCATCCCATGAATCTTTCCATACTTGATTTTCTATTCCATGCGGTAAAGGCGTGTGATACTCTAGCAAGCCTTCCGGATTCATATTTAATCGACGTTGGATCCAGCTCAGTGCCATCTCAAGTGCATGACTGATTGTTCGTTCTTCGCCATTTAAATCTATGTAGCGTTCTGCTAAGAAACCGCGGTTTTCTTCGGATCGTTGCGTATAAGCGGTTAACGTTCGTATAAATTCGGGTGTAGCATCTACTGAACCATAATATGGCCAGCCCCACCCACGCTCAATACTCAATTTTTGAGCGAGCGGGTCATCTGGGCTACGAGCTTCGTGTACGATCCGACCGAGTTCTTCCTCGCGCGCAGTATCTTCACCCACACCTTGTAGTCGTGCTAGTTCAAGAATGGTCGTACGTGCGAGCTGCGGATAAGTCGAAATTAAATCGATAGCAACACGTAGTGAATCACGACCGAATAATGTTTCATAGAGCCGCAGGTGACCTGGAGCTTCTTCGTCAAATGTTGTCGCCGCTATCGTTGGACCAAATCGACCTATTTCTGTATCTAGACGCGCATTAGTCAGACGTGTCATTTGTTCAAGACTTGATGGAACTTTATGGAATAGTCGTGGAGGGTGATAGGTAATTGGCTCCATAACGTGCTCACCGGATAATAAACGAAAATCTTCAGGAAGCTCACTATCAAGTGGATATAACGACGGGCCTTCATCAGGACTGATCATATCTATAGTATATAGGATGTGTTACTATAGGTGAAATGAAGCAACCCTCTACCTCTGCCAAAGGGACTCTTTCAAAAAAACCAGTTCGTGTAGCCATGGTGGCTCCGCCTTGGTTAGGCCTGCCTATAAAAGGGTACGGTGGTATTGAACTTGTTATCGAAAATATAATTCGTGAATACCAAAAAAACGAAAACGTTGAGGTCGTGTTATTTGCAAATGGCGAACGAAAAATGCGCGGCGTCACAACGTATTCATTATACAAAGATGAGCAATTTCAACACATATACGAGCCGTACTATGAATCAGCATCCATCGTCAATGCACATTTATTATTCGCCTATAATGCGATAAAGCAAGATGGTAACTTCGATATCATTCATGACCACAATCCACATATTGGACCTATTTTTTGGTCGGTTAGATCGAAAGAAATGGATATACCGCCAGTATTACACACGTTTCATGGTCCGCCCTTTAAGGGAATATCCTCAGGTGGTGTTGGTTCGATATACAGAACCGATGATCTAGAGCAAGTCAGAGATTTTGGCAAAACATACTTTTCATGTATCTCAAATGCGATGGCCGTTACAACTCCAGATTCAGTTAAAGAACGACTAGTCGGTTCTGTTCACAACGCTATAAACGTTAAGGATTTTCCCTATGTTGCATCAAAGGGTAACTATTTCACGACGCTAGCACGATTTGCTCCATACAAAGGCCATCATATAGCTGTACGTGCTGCAGCAAAATCAAAAGCTCGACTTCGAATGATGGGTATTGTTGCCGGTGATATCGAGTCAAGTCGCAAATTATTACTGGAGCTATCAAATCCACTTAGCAAGTACCGTAATGATCAACAGTTTCGTTATTATAGCGACAAAATTTTGCCGTATGTTTTGCGATACCCAAAAATAACATATTCGGGTAATTTGAGTGGAACTCGTAAATACCATACATTATCAAACGCTAAAGCCTTGCTATTTCCTATTACTTGGGACGAGCCATTTGGTATGGCGGTAATTGAAGCCTTAGCATGTGGAACACCTGTTATTGCAATGCGTAAGGGTGCGATGCCAGAAATTATCGAGCATGGCGTAAATGGTTTTCTTGCTGACAATGAAGATGATTTCCGCGAATATATGGCACGAATTAGTGAGATTGATCCAGCTATATGCCGACAATCAGCAATCGATCATTTCTCGTCAGAGCAAACTGCAAAGCAGTATCTCAAACTCTATCACAAAGTTATCAGTAAAAAATAATGTTATAGGGCTATCTCGTCAGGCAAAAAACCATTTTTTGGTTTGAACCCCGCTTTCCATTTGTAGTCTTTACCATAGTTCAAATCTTTCATGAGTTTAGTCGGAGCGTTGCGTAGATGGAGGGGCACCTGAGCGTCAGGATACTGGGTTGCCAGCTGCTGTGCTTCATGCATCAGATCGGTGATTTCGCGAGACTTTTGGCTACGAGCAAGTGCCGTAGCACAGTGATAAAGATTGTACATAGCTTCGGGTAAGCCAACTCGTTCGACCGCTTGAAACGTTGCCACGGCAATACTCAGAGCGCCGTTTCCAGCGAGCCCGATGTCTTCGGAGGCAAAGACAACCATGCGACGAGCGATAAATTTTGGATCTTCGCCTGCATCGAGCATTCGAGACATATAATACAGCGCGGCGCGTTCGTCGCTGCCACGCATGCTTTTGATGAATGCACTGACGATATTGTAGTGCATGTCTCCCTTTTTATCGTAGCCAGGAACTTTTTTCTGTGCAGCGGCCTTGACGACTTCAGGAGTAACTTTTTCATCAAAACTCAGTGCGAGCTCTAGATTGCCAAGTGCAACGCGAGCATCACCACCCGATAACTCAGCCAAATAATCTAGTGATTTGTTCGTTACGTTCTTCGTCTTTTCGAGCAGCTTTAGCGTGCGCTGTAAAATAGCAATTATTTCTTTTTTTGTTAACGGTTCTAAAACAAGCACACGCATACGAGAGAGCAGCGGCGTGATGACTTCAAAGCTTGGATTTTCGGTCGTGGCTCCTATCAGTGTAATGAGGCCAGATTCTACATGTGGCAAAAACGCATCTTGCTGGGCTTTATTAAATCGGTGAATTTCATCAACAAACAATATTGTGCGTAGTTGCAAATTCCAGTTTTGACGAGCATGTTCAATGACTCGTTCGACGTCTTTTTTACCACTTGTAACGGCCGATAATTCTATAAATTCCGCTGCAACTTCACGAGCGATGATCCGCGCGAGTGTGGTTTTACCAGTGCCAGGCGGCCCCCAAAGAATGAGACTAACAGGTTCCTTTTTTTTGACAATTCGTCTAAGAATTTCGGACTCACCTAATAAGTGTGATTGCCCAATCACTTCATCCAATGTCTGTGGCCTCATTTGTTCCGCAAGCGGCACTCGTGTCATAGGTATAGTATAATCGCTTGTAATGAGTCGACCAACTATCATGATGCTTTTTGGGGGACAATCGTCTGAGCACGATGTATCTATTCTCAGCGCACAGAACATCGCATCAGCACTGGGCGACATGGATTGTACCGTCTATTACGTTTTTATTGACCACAGCGGGTCATGGAAATTAGTACAAAGTGTCGATGAGCGAAACGATGGTGAGACAGTCATGCTAGATTTTTCTATGAAAACATTCAGTACGCCTTCGAAAAATGCTATTCGGCCGGATGTCATGTTCCCTGTTTTACATGGCAAGCACGGCGAAGACGGTTCGATACAAGGGCTTGCCGCCATGATTGACATACCATGTGTTGGTCCATCTATTTTAAGTGCAGCCGTTACTATGAATAAAGATATGACGAAACGTCTTGCACGAGAAGCGGGTGTGCCGGTCGTCGATTGGAGTATTTGGCATACAAACGATGAGGCGCCTAGCTACGAAACGCTACAGTCGCAGTACGGCAGTTCATTATTCGTAAAACCAAATGCTGCAGGCTCGTCCGTTGGCGCAAGTAAAGTTACTACGAGTGAAGAATTAGCCGCTGCACTTAATATCGCTTCTCAGCATGACACGATGGTGATTATTGAACCGGCACTCGACGTCCGTGAAATCGAAATAGCCGTTCGGGGCAATGAAGTTATCGATATAACTATGGCGGGTGAAATTATTCCAGGGGAAACCTTTTATTCGTATGAAGATAAATATTCTCAAAACAGTTCATCAACAGTGCGTATCCCAGCTGATCTCGACGAACAAACCGTTAGAGTCCTTGAAAAGTATGCGCACACTTCGTATAGAGCAACTGGTGGTCACGGTATGGCAAGGATAGATTTTTTTATCGACAAAAATAATCACCAGATGTATCTCAACGAAATAAATAGTATTCCAGGCTTTACCGATGCGAGCATGTATCCGAAACTGTGGTTACAAAATAATCTTAGTTATAAAGAGCTAATCGATTCACTTATCTCGCTCGCTCGTTAATGATATACTGCGGTGTATAGCAATAGGGGAGATTAAAAATGGACGCATTACTCGTAACAGTCATTGTCATCATCATTATCATTGTACTTAGCGGTATAAAAATTATAAATCAATATGAGCGTGGTGTCGTACTGACGCTAGGTAAGTACACCGGGACGCGTGAACCTGGGCTGCGTATTGTCATTCCCATTGTTCAGAAAATTATGAAAGTCGATGTCCGTTCGACACCAATAGACGTTCCTAAGCAAGAGATCATCACCAAAGATAACGTTACCGTAGGTGTTGATGCGGTCGTCTACTTACGAGTGATTGATGCCGCCAAAGCAGTGCTTGAAACCACAAACTATGTGTACGCTACCAGCCAGTTTGCACAAGCAGCCCTTCGTGATGTTACGGGTAATGCTGATATGGACGAGCTACTATCAAAACGCGAAGAAATCAGCCTCAAGATTAAAGAAATTGTCGATAGCGAAACTGATAAATGGGGAATTGATGTCGAAAACGTTAAAATCCAAAATATTGAGCTCCCTCAAGATATGAAGCGAGCAATGGCCAAGCAGGCCGAAGCAGAGCGCGAACGTCGTGCAGTCATTATTACCGCTGAAGGTGAAAAATCGGCTGCCCAGTCAGTTGCCGATGCAGCTGCCATGCTTTCGAAAGTTCCAGGTGGTATAAACATTCGCACCCTTCAGACCTTAGAAAAAATTGCTGTTGAACCAAGTCAAAAAACACTTGTTGTCTTACCGTCTGAACTGACAAACCTCAGCAATATATTTGGAAAGTAGCTTGAGATTTCGCCTCTGTTAGGATACACTATATCAAGTGTGGCTCTTTAGCTCAGCTGGTAGAGCAGAGGCCTGAAGAGCCTTGTGTCACTGGTTCAAGTCCAGTAGGAGCCACCAAATAAATAACTCTAATCGTTACGGTTAGAGTTATTTATTTCTGAAGACATACTTTAGTCTAAGTCTGGCTATAAACTATCTTATTAGTAATTGTTGCTTGCAATCGTAGACCACGCATCATCTGATCCGGAGTCAGTCCATTGCCATGATCTTCCGTCAGGGCCGAAGTTGCAGTACCAAGCAAGCCATCCCTTAAATCCTAGTGATGCTAGATATGTGGCATCGGAAGTCATCGTTTGTGCGCGTTTTGCTGGCGTCCCCGCTATTTCATTTAATCCAACAACTCCTCGACCGTACTCAGTCATGTACAAATCTTTACCGCGGTTTTTGACATAGTTATACCATGTCTGGAATTCAGCAATCTGTTGCAGAGGTAGTATTGCTCCAGGACCGGTTGCACTTGTACCGTCTCGATATGAGTCAAACCCATAAAAGTCGACTTTATTTGCTGGTGGTAGATAGCTACCATCGTAGCCATTTTTGCCACTCTTGTACTGAAAGCCGCCTGCGATCATACCAAACTGGATACTTGGACGTATTGACTTGGCTTTATCATATTCGGCAGTATATGCCGTGACAAATGCTGCTCCACTAGGCCAGTCAGTAGGACCTTCTGGTTCATGATAAAAAATTAATTTAGTTCCGGCAGGCAATGAATTAATATAAGACGTGAAGTTTGCAGTCGAGCCAGAATTTTTATACGATATGAACTCTGTAACCCCTGGTGCACTGACGCTTGTCCATGTTGATGGGAGTGTCGCTTCAAATCCTCGTGTCATCTTAAGTGGGCCAATGGTATTATTCATATCACTGAAATCTTGCCGCAGGCCAGCATCAGACCGAGATGCAGCTGATTTAGCGCGGCCACCGATTAACATCTTTGTACCTGTAGTACTGCTTTGAGTTGTGGCGGTAGCTGTATTCGAATGGGCCGATTCGTTACCGGCTGCATCAATTGCTGTCACAAAATAGTTATATGCAGTTGCTGCCGTCAGGCCGTTGCTCGTGTAGGTCGTGGTAGAAGGAGTGGCTATGATGACGCCATTTTTGTACACATTGTAGCCCGTCACTGCCACGTTATCTGTAGATGCTGTCCATGACAAACTAATAGTACTAACACCTGTTGCTGTTGCTGTCAGTGTAGACGGCGTTGAAGGAACGGTAGCGTCGGATGGGGCTGAAGTCGTCGGAGTTTGGTGATTTGATTCACCTGACACGTTACCGGCTGCATCATATGCTTTGACGAAGTACTCGTATGTAGTAGAACCAGTTAGACCAGTATCCGTAAAAGTAGTGCCGGTAGGATATGCCACTTTTCGGTTGTTGCGATAGACACTATAGTTCACAACCCCGGTATCGTCAGTTGCGGCGCTCCAAGAGAGCGATACAGTACTTGCAGTAATACCTGTGACCGTGAGGTTTGTCGGACTAGTAGGTGACGTTGTGTCTACAGTGTTAAGCGTTGTAGCAGTTGCTGTATTAGATTGAAGTGATACGTTGCCTGCTGCATCATACGCTTTAATATAATAGAAATAAGAGGTCGATGGGTTGAGACCAGTATCAATAAAATTCGGGTCAGTTGGATATGCAATTTTAAAGTTGTTGCGATAGACACTATAGTTAACCACTCCAATATTATCGCTGGAGGCATCCCATGACAGTGCTATTGTTGTATCTTCAGTAGCGGTCGCAATCAGGTTTGTTGGTGCGGACGGCGGTGTCGAGTCGGCGTTATCACCGAACGCGCTTGCACTCATTAAACGTCGACTTGAGATACTCATTACACTTAGTATACATGCATTAAGAAATTGCTTGTGTATACAAATTAAAGTATGAGTTGCGCGAGTGTTTGTGCGTCGGTGATCGTATTCTTCTCTGGAGTATTCCCATAGCCGTAGCTAATGATAACCCAGCGTTTACCACTAAGAATATTCAACTGGCCTACCGATCGATTAAAATAGGCGCTATCCCCAAGATTCTTGATAATCTCGATGCCACTCTTGGGCCTACCGGCGGTGAATTCAGCTTTGTTTTGCTCGACTCCTTTGTCATTAACACCGGAACGCACCGTAACGGCAGCAACGATCATACTGGCCGTATTTGGGTTGCCGTCTGTATAACCACATTGACTCACGGCGGTGTTCTTTGACTGAATCGGAGTAGTCGAATTGCCAAGAATCGCGTTAGGTCCTAAAAGCATTTTTGCTTCGTTCATTGAAAATAATTCACAGGCGGCTACGGGTTTATAAATTACTTTAGGTATATTGCTGCTAATCAACCATAAAAGTCCTGCTATAAGCAATAACATACCTAGTATGACGGCAGCTGAAAGTGAGACGTTCTTTTTATGAAGCAATATATAATTTTTTGTGACTCTATATTTTTCAGTAGTAGTATCCATATTTATTCACATTGTATCAGTATTTAAATAACTCTGATACAGCATCAGTTGAAATATATAAGATTACATGCTATAATATTATTAATGAGTTTCAGGTCATCAGATGAACTGCTTTTAGATAGTGCTAAAGTCACTGAAGCATCTGAGGCAATCAATTTAATTCGAGCGACCCATGCTGATTTACGGATCATTACTATCGATGAACTGCTTTCAATAGTATCTGAGGAACACCGTAAACCACTTTTGGCAGTATTTGATTTAGATCCATTAGTATATGATGTCAGACATACGCGGATAGATATAAAAGAATTTGATCCTGGATCTTTAGTAGCTGTTGACTCTCAAATTTATGTTCATAATGGTACTGAAAGGCAGCTTGGTAAACAGTACATAACACCACATTTCAAGGATATATTCTCTGATTTGACTGAGCGAATGAGAGCAGATATCGGTCGTGTTGTTTTAATCCAGTCAGGATTTCGATCACCAGCATACCAAGCAATAACATTCCTTCAGCATTTAGCGCGAACAGGGAGTATTGATCAAACAATGCGACGCGTAGCACCGCCGAACCACAGTCAACACAATAATCACACAAGGTTAGCAGTGGATTTAATGCGTACTGATATCGGTCATGCGGATATAGACTTCGATCGTTCGGTGGAATATCATTGGCTGCTTGCAAATGCAGCAATGTTGGGCATTAGTTTGTCATTTCCGAAAGATAATGGAAGTAATGTTGATTTTGAGCCATGGCATTGGCAACAGCTTTAGCTTAAAGGGTATATTAACGAGTGGTGTTTCTCTTTACAAAAAATTTTCGAATTGAAGTCACATCTTCTTTAGCGAGTCCACTATCTTTTGCGTGTGTGTAATCCTCTCGGGCATCATTGAGCAAATTAAATTCAAGGTTGTACTTCGAAAGCATGGCCTGAGCATAGCGCATGTCTTTTTCGATCCATTGCATTGCAAAATTAACGTGGCCTGGTTCCCAGTTTTTACTGTCAAAAACGAGTTTTGTTGCTGGGCTCGTTGGTCCCATCGTGCCGTCAACAAACGCATGCGCGAGCGTTTCTGGATCAATACCTACCTGTTTTGCGATATGAAGCGCCTGCGCAGCTGCGTCCATGTGGATGCCCATCATTGCATTGAGTATCAGTTTGAAACGCATACCTGTACCGGCTGGACCAAAGTGATAAATTTTTTCTGCGATAGTCTCGAGTTCCGGTCGTATAGCATCAATACAGTCTTTGTCTCCGCCGATGAGCAATCGCAAAGTGCCATTTTCAGCTCCAGCTCGACTACCAGTCAGTGGCATATCGAGAAACTTAAACTTTTTCTTCTGGCAAAGCGCTATGAGTTCATCCGTCCATTCAATTGACAGCGATGATGAGGCGATCAATATTTTTTCTGTCGAAGCACCTGCTAGGATACCATTCGTACCAAGCCATACTCGTTGTGAGGCTGCATCGTCAGAGACACATTCGATGATGATGCCGGATTGCTCGGTAACAGCTTTTGGCGTGTCCAATACGTTGGCACCATTATTTTTTAGATGATCCAGTCGCTCAGGGCTCCTGTTCCACATCAATACTTCATAGCCAGCTTTTAGATAGTTTTCCGCCATGCCAGCGGCCATTATTCCTGCGCCAATAATTCCAATCTTTTTCATATTTTTAGTATATCAGTCGCATTTGAGAGTTAGCTGATGAGATACGATACACTAAAGAGTATGTTCACTCATACAAACGATGCGGCGGTATGGCAAATAATTCATCATTTAAGAAAGGATTTAGTTTCATTCTTAGAAACATTATCGGATGAGGAATGGAACACGGCGTCACTATGTGAAGGCTGGAGGGTGAGGGATGTCGTGAGTCATCTAATCCTCGAGTATCACTACACGTTCTCAAATTCATGGCTCGACTTTATTCGCTGCGGAGGTAATACTAATGCCTTTATCATGCAGACTGCCATACGTCTGGGTGAAAAACCTGCATCCGAATTGCTGGATCAGTTTTCCCGAATGACTCATGAACGTCAAAAGCCTCGATCCGTCTCGTCGCTAAATGTACTCGTCGATTTACTCGTGCATGAGCAAGACATACGAATTCCACTAGGCAAGCCAAAAGATATGGATATGGATTCGCTCAAACTCATATTTTCGCACTGGGAACCAGGCAAATATAATTTTGGTGAAAAAATTACTGGGCTCGATGAACGGCTGAAAGGGCTACAATTTGTTATTACGGATTTGTCAGTAATAAAAGGCGATGGCGCTGAAGTAAACGGCAATGCCCATGATATTTTGCTTGCCGCTACAGGTCGATCTGTTGCTGTATCTCAGTTGTCAGGCGTAGGTGCAGACATTCTCAAGCAGCGACTAAGCTAGGTAACTTCTGTTCGTAATTCAATTCTGAATTGCATTGCGTATCGATACTAGGTCTTCAAGCGCATGCTCCAGCATTTGTGTTTCATTACCATCAGTTCCAAATGTTTGGTAGTACGGGATATTTTCGTGGTCCGGCTGCAACGGTGCTTCTGGCTTATCCAGCAAATCTGCCACGCTATAGACATCTCTAACTATGTTTCCATCTTCATCACACTCCGTTAGCGATGGTACACTCGCGTCAATATCTACTGATTCGAGCTGGCCAAGCAATGCCTCGCGGCCATAGGTTGCGACAGTAACCATACCACGCTTAGCAAATATCTCTTGTGCTAGAGCCCACTTTTCTTCGAATTCTTTTTGGTGGTTTGCATTAAGCTTGTATGAGCTGTCAAGCAATCGCGGCAAATGCTTCAGCTGAGAAGTAGATGTGATTGGTTCAGTATTTTCAAGCGTATCTTTTGGGATATCCTCATCAGATGACACAAAAATTTCTTCTAATATTTTTTGAACGTTTTCTCTATGGATACTTTCAGGCTGTGCTGGGTGCATCGTTCCGTCGAAAAACATACTAGCAGCTAATTTTCCTAGCTCTAAGAACAATTTCGTGGCATAAAATTTGTCTCGCGTCTCAGGTGTCATAGCTTCAGATGGAGGCATTTGTTCAATAATTTCATGCAAGTAACTTGGCGGCTGAGAAGATAAATAAGAGGCAGAACCAATTAGAACTAGTATATCTACTTCTTTTGACATATACTATATTGTATCATATTACAGTATAAATTGCAAGTAATGATATACAGAATGTGTGTTTACTGATGCATACGATAATGAAGATGCACGAAGCCGTTATCAAACTTATGTATATCTATTAATTGCAATGAGCCATTTGCACTATCAGTTGGAAGCCAATGTAACCCCGCACCCAGCATTACGGGCGCGATAAACTGATGAAGCTCGTCGATAGCTTCAGCCGCAAACGCATGAGCTGCGAGGTGAGGTCCACCAATATCAAAATCCTTGGTTGATGTAGCAATGATCTTTTTTATAGCTTCAGGGTTGAAAGAGTGCTCGATTGTCGTATTCTTCGTTGCAACTTCGTCAAGTGATGATGAGTAGACGATCTTTTCTGCTCCTCGCCATATTTTTGCGTAGTCGTTCATAGCAGGGCTAGGTCCGTCCATCGGTCCACCTGTGCCTTGAGTTGGAATATCATCCCACACTCGCATCGTGTCATATAAGTTTCGTCCCATCAAAATAGTACCGACGTTACGCAAGATGTCGTTAACGTACATATGCACTTCTTCGCTCGGTACTGCCCAGTCAAAGTTTCCGTTTACATCGGTCGCATATCCATCGAGTGATGTCGTCATCAAATATAGTAATTTACCCATGAATTTATTCTACTCTACACGCCGCAGTAGATTGCTAAACTTTGCTATGATTGAACAATGGTTTTTAAAGATCAAACAATCAATATCATCGTCACGAATATTCAGCAAGAACAATCTGTATACTGGAGTATCTACTTTCGAAGGCCAATTAATTTTGTATTCGAAGCGGGGGATTGGATCGATATTGTATTTCTCGGTCATGATTTGGCAGGCGGTCGCACGTTTTCTATTTCATCATCGCCGACAGAAAGTGATATTAGGATCAGCTTCCGTGCTGGCGTGAGTCCGATGAAGCAAACCTTACAAAGTGTAAAAGTAGGTGATGTGCTTCTCATTACACAATATGGCAATGATTATGGATTTCAATTGAAGCAAAATCAGCCGAGCGTACTTATCGCTGGTGGAGTTGGTATAGCACCATTTCGAAGCATGATGAAGCAGCTGTATGACACTTACGCGATGTCAGAAGTGCACCTAATATATCTCAATCAAACTGACGCGTTTTTATTTCGCAAAGAGCTAAATGAATGGTCAGCCAATTTGCCGCACGTGTCAGTTTCGTACATCGTCACGAAAGGTATCAATCGCAAAAAACGCGAGAAATTAATTTTAGCGATGATCAATTCGATTAATCAAAATTTTTATATTGCAGGACCTCCATCGATGGTCGAAAGCAATGAGCATCTGCTTATAGATATGGGAGTTACCGTTCGAAATATCCGGATCGATAGCTTTAGTGGGTATTGATACGATTCTAAGCGGCTATGTGGGGCGGTATGGTATAGTAAATTCGTCTAAATAGTAAGTGCAAAAAAATATAACTATGAACAAAAGAACTACAGTAGCTATGGGGCTTATCACTTTGATACTTATCGCCATGGGTATGTGGCAGCTTTGGAATTACACTCATCCATCTCGTATTGCTAGTACAATGCCCGCTACGACTACATATCCTTCTCTAAAGCCGCAAGGTGCAGGTTTATATACAAATGGGTTCAATAACTCAACAATACATCACGTATATCTCAATCTGTCCTGGAAAGATCTTGAGCCAACACCAGGTGTCTATGATTGGCAAAGTATTGATACCCAACTGCAGTCTCATCCGAACACCAAGTTTCGTTTACGATTTGAGTCTGGTGTGACGTGGGGGAGGTCGGGATGGATATGTCAATCAGATAAAGCTGGCCCGTGCATTACTATCCATCATAATAAAACAGATTCCGATGGCTATGTGCCAAAATTTTGGACAGACGCGTATCTGAATTCATTCAGAGATTTTGCGCAAGCTGCTGCTGAACACTTTGATAAGAATCCTCAAGTACTCGATGTAGTGAACGGTGCGTGTATGACATTTACTGCCGAGCCATTTATTTTGGGTGGCAGCGGTTCAGGTTCTGCAGCTGATGTACTTTACAAATCAGGTCTTACTAACAATCTTGATGCAAACTGTATAAGCCGTAGTACAGCAGATCTAGTTAACGCATTTATGCACACGCGAATTACGCTTGCCACTTTTGAAGGCATGCAAGAAGCATCAGGTGTCAGCTGGCCAGATGAACATGCGGTATTACAAGATTTACATACAAAATACGGCAGTCATGTGTCGTTTCAAAATAATGGGTTTACTCAAGCGGTTAATTGCTCTCAGCAAAATGTAACTCCAGCAAACGCTAGTACGGTCTGGTGCTACATGAAAAGTGTAGGGCCACCGATTGGATTTCAGCAAGGATGTGGTAGCAAAGGCACGGCTTGTGAGCAACCAGCTCTCATCGAAAACGCAATTGCAATGGGTGGCTGCTACCTTGAGCACAATAATTGGAATGGTTTAGGATCATCTGAAGCTGATTTCGACAAGCGTCTGAAACAAGTTCCGGGATGCAGCTAGCCAGTATTTACTAATTACATGCCACGACAAAATTCTACTCAGTAGTATGTGGCTCGAAATCAGGGTTCATCCACATTGGCTCCCACATGTGGCCATCGGGATCTTGGACTTCTAAGCCAAACATCATGTCAGCAGGAACTTCACTCTCAACTTGATAAAAGTCACCACCATTATCTTTAGCTACGTGGGCGAAATTATCGACGGCATCTTTTGATTCGAGAGACAAGCAGAGCAGGGCGGCGCTTGTCTGTTTTGTGTCAGCGATCGTCTTAGTAGCGATAAAAGATGAGTAAAACTCATGGACTAGAAGCATGACGTAGATGTTGTCCGACCACACCATACAGCTGGCGTTTTCATTTGAAAAAGTTGGGTTCAGCGTGAAGCCAAGTTTAGTATAAAATTCAGTTGATGCAGAAACGTTAGAGACTGGTAGATTTACAAAGATTTGTTTTGACATGTGAGCTCCTTTTTAATTTGTAACTACGTGAATTGCTTATAATGATCCCTTATAGACTTGTTGTAACTCCCAGGTGTTGCCACTAGGATCACTAAAGAATGCGTATTTGACGCCACCCATGTCTCTGATGTCGCCGATGGCAAGACCTTTATGTGACAACTCATGGTGAGCTGCTTCAATATCTGTCACGACGAGGTGTATACCCGCAACAGGTGCTGATTCATCAGTGCCTATACCTTTGCCGATAGCTATAGAGCAGGCAGATCCCGGAGGCGTCAGCTGTATGACGCGCATACCATTTCCTGGCTCGACGTCATGGTCGAGCGTGAAGCCAAGGATGTCCATATAAAACGCCTTGCTTTCATCGACATCTTTACTTGGCAGTGGGATAAGTTCGATTTTCATTTCCATAGCGAATTATGCTCGCTCGACGTTTATGTTGACCATCCAGTTGATACCAAACTTATCGGCGAAGTAGCCAAATGAATCACCCCAAGACTCTGTTTTGAGAGCTTGCTTAATGACGCCGCCGGCGGAGAGTTTTTCGAATGCACCCGAGAGACGTTCGAAGTCGGTACCCGATAAAGCAATTGCCATGTTCTCGCCAACAGTAGGGGGGTAATCTGGGTGACCATCTGAGCCCATGATCGTAAGACCGTCAGATGACAAAGCTCCGTGCATGATCGGCTCGCCAGGCTCGGCAAGTTTAGGCGGACCTTGAGGATTGGCTGCCATCAGCGTCAATTCGCCACCCAGTGCCTCGTGATAAAATTCAAGAGCTTCTCGCGCTTGACCCTGAAAGTTGATATATGGATCAGCAGCTAAGCGACTCATGATGTTCCCCTTGTTTATGTAGTTCATTGTAGGTGAATACTGAAATTTAAGCTAGCATAGAGAGCAACCGACTATATGAACAGAATTTGACGTATTGCTAAATTGGTGTCGAATCTATGTTATATTTCATACTATATACAAATACAAACAACAGCTAGCTAAAAAAAGACATTATACCGTCAAAGTAAACGAATAGTTCTCGAAAATAATACTCAATGCAGAATGCTTTTAGATAGTTTGAAGGCTAAGAACGATGTGCGGATGTATGGAAATAATTGCCTGCATAACGATCTGTCGGCAGATATTGTAGAGTAACAAAATCAATTCGATTGAGGTGAAATTATACGGTAAGTCAATCGCAGTTACATGCAGCAATACCCCGATGTGTGAGTAGTGACTTTTAGAGCTGAAATGAACAAGCTTAGCCGATCTGCGGGTCGTCTCTCGTGTTTTAAATATCCTGATTCAGTGGGGTGCTTGGTGTGAATAAACTTACGCAACTGCGCGCATATCTTCTTGATAAAAGGCTTTAAATACTTCTTTCGCGCTGCTGATTGCGCCGTTAGGAGCTGCGGCAGGGCAGACTAATCCTAGCGTGGATGGGTGTAGGTAATTGCCATTACTATCATTATCTCGACATTCTTTCCATTCGGCAACTGCGCTCTCAATGTATTCACGACGTATAGCATTTAAAATTTTTGCAACACCTTTGCTTAAGCTTGGTTTTCCATTCCTAATAACAATTATATCTGGCATAAAAAGACCTGATAAAGTAGATGGCCCAATATGACCTGGGCGGACTATCCTTGCGATTTGCTCTATTATATCTGTTTCAAGAATATCGCTCACTAACGTATCATGATCATCGTAACCTTCCACTTTTTGCGCTGTAAGAAGTGCAAGGGTCTGTGCGATTGTTAGCACTCCCTCTGTGAGCGTATTTTTGACTCCGTGAACGGCGTAGTCATTACCAGAACGTGCTGACCGTTCCTTTGTGCGCGCAGTATATTCAGCTAGCAGCTGTTTATCATCTTCTGTAAGTCTATCGTGAATACCTTGCTCTATAATGGCAGAACATTTTATAAAATCATTCAAAGAAACCGTAAGTCGTGCCAGTTTTGCTGCAGCATTCTCGCCGTATTCTCCGATTGGTATTTGGACTGAATCCCGGGTGCTAGAAATTGGAATTATCGTATCATTTGACTGCACTTTAGACATGACTAACACATAACAGTCGTACGGCTTAAAGACGGCTTGTGTTGAAGCATTTAGCTGATCGTAGTCATACGCAGCATTCCATATTTTATTCGTGTGCTGGGTTTCAATAGTAAATAATGGTTCATCTCGTAGCGCACGCTGTAAGCCTTCAGCAAACGCATACCAGTGATCCAATGGATATTCAGCACCTCTCAATTCATTTAATCCTTTAATCAACGTCTCACGCGAAGGGTATGAATAAGCATTATGTTTTCCGTTTGTGCTTATGCTATATGCCCATTCCAGATATCTATCGACTGTAGCTGCAATGTCATCGTCATCCAGGGGCACTTTCAATTCACGATTCGGTATTATCGTGTCTGTATCTATAGCGCCAAATAAAGCAGGTGGCAGTTTACCGATGCGGCCATAGGGTAGTACATATACGTTACCCGCACCGCGAATCATTTCATGGCGCGTTTCTGGGGTGGCATCAGAGAGTTCTCGTTGTATTTCCGAGCGGAAATGATCAGCTAAAGGCTCGATGATATCTCGAAGCTCATCGTTAATAGGACCATTTAGCTCCCAATGGGCTTGCATATCGCTTTTTGGGCAAGTACTTATTTGCTCAGACATTATACGTATTATAGCATATTAATATTAATTTGTCTACTATTAACCTGTAAGCTATCTTAGAAAAGTGCGGACTAAGAGATTTCTAGAAGATTTTTCCTGCTAGAGGCTAGGGCACATATATTCGACTCCTGGTTATTTTATCGGGTAGGCCAAGAGTTAGAGTCTAGCCTCAGGATTAAAAAAATCCCAGCAAATGCTGAGATGTTTTTTAATGGTGCAGCATCGTTGACGTATTTCAAACAGCTGCTATTGATGCACAAGAGGATTATAAGCTAAAACATCTCGTTGAACAATTCCAGCTGTCGGGTAATTTGATAACTGGTTAGCAATTTGCCAGCCAGCTATCAAACTATCTTCATTTATAGCTTTGCACGTCTGAGCAACTGAGCATTGAATGCAACTACAACAGTTGAAACCGACATAAGTACAGCTCCAAGAGCAGGAGCAAGAACAATACCAGCTCCATAAAGTACGCCAGCTGCCAATGGTATTGCGAATACGTTATAGCCCGTAGCCCAACCGAGGTTCTGCAACATCTTACGATAGGTAGCCTTTGAGAGGTTGATTACCTTTACTACGTCTTGAGGGTCGCTTTTTACCAAGATAATATCTGCCGACTTGATTGCTACATCCGTGCCAGCACCAATCGCTATACCAATATCTGCTTGTGTAAGAGCGGGTGCATCATTGATACCATCGCCGACCATTGCAACTTGCTGTCCATTTTTCTGTAACTCTTTGACTTTAGCCGCCTTATCTTCTGGTCTAACCTCGGCAAAATACTGGTCTAAGCCGAGCTGTTTTGACACATAAGCCGCAACTTCGTCTGAGTCGCCTGTTATCATTGCTGTCTTTATGCCCATTGATTTTAGAGTTGCGATAGTCTGCTTAGATTGTTCACGCACTATATCGGCTAATCCCAATGCTCCAATGACATTTTTGTTGGTAATTAGATACACCTCTGTCTTGCCCTCTTTAGCGGCTTGCTTTACAGCTTTGGCAATTTCAGCAGGAACGATTAGCTTGTTTTCTTCAATATAGCGGTAGCTGGCGGCAATATACACTTCATTACCGTGCAGAATACCTTGCACTCCTAAACCAGGCAAGGCTTTGAAGTTAGCAACCTTATCAAGATGAACGTGCTGTTCCTCGGCTTTTCGTACAATTCCTTTGCCGACAATATGTTCACTGTTCTGCTCAAGGCTGGCAGTGAGATGCAATACGTCTTCACCCGTATAGCCTTTTGTCGCCCACACATCAGTAACGCCGTGTTCGCCTTTCGTCAGAGTACCTGTCTTATCAAATAGCACCCAGTCCAGCTTACGAGCTGCTTCCAGAGCAATACGTTTACGTACGAGCAACCCATTCTTTGCTGACAATGCCGTAGAGATTGATACGACCAGTGGTATTGCCAAGCCAAGTGCGTGTGGACAAGCGATAATCAGGACAGTTACTGACCGCTCTAGTGCAAAGTTCACATCTTTGGCTATGAGCCAGAATACAAAGGTCGCAATGGCAGTAGCGATTGCTATGATTGTCAGATAAAAAGCAGCCTTGTCTGCCAATACTTGAACATTTGACTTTGAACTTTGTGCTTCGGCTACCAACCGCATAATCCCTGCGAGTGCCGTATCTTGACCGAGCTTAGTAACTTTTACAGTCAGTGAGCCATCTTGGTTGCCTGTACCTGCAACAACTTCATCGTTTATAGTTTTACTGACAGGCTTACTTTCGCCTGTAATGACAGCTTCGTCAACAGATGAACTGCCATCTACAATCAGCCCATCAACAGGGATACTTGAGCCAGGTCGTATCAGTACCAAGTCGCCAACTTTTAGCTCGCTTACCAATGCTTGCTTTGGTTTACCGTTGACTAGCTTTTCAGCTTTGTCAGGTAGCAGTTTAGATATAGCGTCTAAAGCGTTTTCAGCTTTAGCAACCGATGCCATTTCTAGCCAGTGTCCGAGCAGCATAATTGTTACTAGGGTTGCCAGCTCCCAGAAGAAACCATCGCCCTCTATGAAGAATTGCGTTGCTACGCTATACACATAAGCCGTGATAATTGCCAGGCTGATGAGCGTCATCATACCTGGCAATTTGGCTTTTAGCTCGCCCCACGCACTCTTTATGAACACTAGACCACCATAGAAAAAGATGATTGTGCTAAACACGAATGGCACATACTGCGAACCAGCAAAGGCTGGCGGCGTGAAGCTAAGCCAATGTTGTATCATCTCAGAATACGCAAGTACAGGTAGCGTTAGCAGCAATGACAGCCAGAACTTATCCTTGAACATTGCTACGGAATGTCCTGCGTGTTTATCGTGGTCTTGATGCTCAGAGTGTTCGTGTTGCGAGTGTTCCATTTTAGTGGCTCATACCCGACATAGAATTGGTCGTATCGCTAGTAGAATATCCCCAGTCTTTCTGCCACTGCTTCATTTGGTTTATTTCTTTAGTTTGAGCCGTGACGATAGCAACAGTTAAGTCTTTTACTTCTTGATGTTGAGCGTTCGTTTTGCCTGTTGCCGCCATATTTATAGCCGACTGATGGTGCATAATCATTTGCTCAAGGAATGCCTTATCAAATGCTTCGCCGGTTTTGCCGTTTAGCTCATCCATCATTCCAGCATTGGTGTTCATCATACCCATTGAACTGTGGTCTTCCATCATTTCGCCACTGCTGGCAGGATAGCCCCACGTCTTTTGCCAAGCAGTCATATCGGTAATCTCAGTCGTTTGAGCGGACACAATGGCTTTAGCTAAGTCTTTCACTTCTTGATGGCTGGCATTGGTTAGGGCAAGGTTTGCCATATCAACCGCACCCTGATGATGGGCTATCATATTGGCAAGGAACATCTTGTCGTACTCTTCGCCCTTGAGTGCAGCGTACTGCTTATAGTCTGCCGAGCTAGTATCAGCTTGTACTGCCGACTGCGAGTTTGATTTGCTCATCATATTGCCGTCCATCGTATCGTTATTGCGACTGATGGCGTAAATACTAACACCTGCAATAGCAACTACTGCGATGATTGCGACGATGATTATGTTGTTCTTTTTCATATTTTCTCCAAAGTTAAGTTGATGCTACTTGAGTAAACAATCGCATCCTATACTCGGAAGACACCGTACAAAATATAAATCGGTATCTTTGGCGGCGGCTTTATCTCTGCCGCATACAAGCGTTGGGCAGCCGATTTTTCATCCGTTTGCAATGTCTGGTTCTGTGCATAGAAAGCTATCGCTGGTTCGGTATCATCTTCGCTTTCATCATTGTTGATGACATTATCTTCCTTGTTGATAACTGCCGTGCGGCAAAGGGTAGCACAGGAGGTTGCGTCGCTTGAGCCGTGGTTCATACCGCTCATCTCGTGCGAGGGCATTGCCGACATAGCAGATGCGTGGCTAACCGAGTTGAGCATCAATACAGCTAACAAAACTAAAATGTTTTTTATAGCTGTTAGGCACTTCACGTTTATTTACCCCTGATATTCGTCAGCTCGTAAAGTGATAGAAGTTCAGCAATGGCTTTTTCTTGCTCATCTTCCGAACTGGAACTTAGGTTTTCTTTAATGTGCGTTCGTACGTGATTTTCAAGTATCAGCTTATTGAGCGAACCGATAGACTTTTGTATGGCTAGGCTCTGGGTCAATATGTCCATACAGTAGTCTTCGTTTTCAATCATCTTTTGAACGCCTCGCATTTGCCCCTCAAGTATCTTGGCTCGGTGTAACGCTCGCTTCTTTATATCGCCTATCATACCTCTTACTATATACCCCCTAGGGGTACTATGCAAACGACGTGTTGGTAGGGGGGTAGTCGTCCTTTACTGCACTAAAAGAACACTCCGCCGTATAAATGCCTAATTTGTGGGAGCAGAATTGCCAAGCGTTTTTCGTAGCTAAATGTCTTTGAACAAATCAGCAACATTAACCTTTAGACTGGTTGCGATTTTATTCAAAGTACCGAGCCTAGCCCAGCGTTTGCCAGTTTCTATATAGGCAATAGCCACAACGCTCATACCTATATTCTCAGCTAGTTCCTGCTGTGTAACGCCACGACTTTTACGAACCTCGGCAATTCTTTTGCCGAATGCTTTCATCAGTTTTTGTTCTTGTGCATTTGTCATACACCTAGCGTAGAAATTATAAACAGATAGTTACATAAACTAACTGTTTATTTTTAGTAGGTGATGTTATATATTTACAGAGACAGACTAAACAAGGAGTATAGGTAACGAAAATGGCAGAAAAGAAGAAAAACTGGTTCGGACGACACAAGGTACTAACTGTAATTGGCGTGATTGTTTTATTGGCAATTATCGGCGGTGCAGCTGGCGGCGGTAACAAATCTAATACCACGAGCAGTAGCGACACAACGGCAAGCACTTCTAGCAAAACCCAACCAGCAGCACAAGAGGCAAAGCAACCTGACGTACCAGCTGAGTACAAGTCGGCACTAGCCCAAGCTAAGACTTACTCTAGTAGTTTGCACCTATCAAAGCAGGGCGTGTATGACCAACTAGTTTCAGAATACGGCGGTAAGTTCACTGCACCTGCCGCACAATACGCAATAGATAATGTTCAGGCTGACTGGAATGCGAATGCTCTTGCCCAAGCAAAAACCTACCAAAATAGTTTGCACCTATCGCCAGCTGGGGTACACGACCAGTTAGTGTCGGAAAATGGCGGTAAGTTCACGACAGCAGAGGCAGATTACGCCATTGCCCACTTGAACGATTAGCGTGTTACCTCAACGGATACGTACTTCATAATAAGCGGGTCATTCTTAGGGTCGTAGTTTTCACTTGGCTTGCAGTAACGAAAACTCTTGTAAGGCACTCGGTACTTACCCTGTTTGCCTATCTTACCCTTGAACCTTGTGAAAAACTGCGGTCTGTAGGCAGTATCGTCGCCAACAGGGTCAACGTAAGCTATCCACCCGTAAGGCACTACGCCAACTTCAAGAACGTTGAAACCTGCTTTCTTTTTCGTCTTTTGCAATGTTACATTTCCATCAGCGTCCAAGTACGCTTCTTGCACAGAATTGAAAAACTCAACGCCATCAAAACTATACCCTTTTAGTTCGGCAGCTTGATATGTGTAGCCGTGCCGATTTTCTTCATTGTTGTGCGGGTAATCCTTTTTATAACGTTTGACGTTGATAAACTCTATCTTGCTGTTATAGCCTTTGCGAATGTCTGCGAGTAGCACATCAACTTGCTTTCGCACTTTTGCACCGTGTGCCATTTCATCCTGAAACGTCAGCCGCTTGGATAAAAAGTAGATATTGTAGGCAATGAACGATGATACGAATAGACCAATTATCGCAATAACATCTGATAGGCTCATTTTTTAATGTTGCTCGTGTTCATCGTGCGTAGTGCAGTCTTCTAGTTCAACCTCAATCGTGGCGTGTTGTATATCGTAATCTTTTCGTAGCTTAGCTTTCACAACCTCAACGATGTTACGACTATCCTTTAGGTCGGTTTCATCAATGGCAATATGACAGCTCAAGGCGTTATAACCTGAGCGTATAGCCCAGACGTGCATATCATCAACAGAAAGCACCTTATCTGTTTCTGCAATAACTTTAGTCAAGGCGATGATGTCTATTTCTTTTGGCGTACCCTCAAGCAGTATCTGTACGGCTTCACGAAGTATTTTGAGCGTATTAAATACAAGCAGTGCTGCGATTACCAAACCAACTACACTATCTATCCAAGTAATGCCGCTGAATAAGATAATCAAACCAGCAATTACTGCACCTAAGGACGAAAGAGCATCGAACGCCATATCAATGAAAGCACTACGCATATTCAAGTCTTTGCGATGTTTAGATAAAACAATAGCTATCGAGCCATTTACCAATATGCCAACAAAGGCAACAGCGGCAACGATACCACCCTCTACTGGATGCGGATTACCTAGTCGTTGAATTGCCTCAATCACGATAAAAGCGGCAACAGCGAGCATTACAGTGGCGTTAAGCAGTGCTGCAAGTATAGTTGCCCGTCCGTAACCAAAAGTCTTGCTATCATTCGCATCACGTCGGGCAACACGATTGGCTACAAACGACACCGTTAACGTGAAAGTATCGGTTAGATTGTGTGCTGCATCAGCGATAAGAGCAAGGCTACCTGTGAGTATGCCGAAGATAAACTCAATAATTGTGAATAGTGTATTCAAAACTAAGCCGAACTTGATACTATCGTCGTTACTTTCGTGGTCGTGATTATGGCTCATTTTTTATTTCCTCTTTTCAAGTAGTTTCATAATATCTTCCCGCCGATAGCGTCTGTCATTTCGCAATCCAATACGGACAGCCACTAAGTAGCCTTTTTTGTCCCAAGCCCTCAAAGTATTTGGATGGCAATTCAGCAGTTCGCTAGTTTCCCTGAGCGTGAGTAACTTCGGCAGCCTTTTACCAGATTGTGTCATACTATAACTATACAGCACTTACCAATTGTAGTGATGAGAGATGTGATGAGCGACAAGGATAAACGCAAACGTAAGCCAAAAAAGGATAAGCCAAAAGCCGTAGAGCCTACGGTTTCTAAAGCTGCTGATTTTAAAAATAGAAAACTAGCAACTGGTAACTCACTCTCTCTTCGTGAATACAAAGAGTTAAGTGAAAAAGACGTACACGTCCTTACTCCTGCTGAGCAAAAGCAATTAGCCGAAACACGACAGCAAATGAGAAAGATGACAGAAGTCATTGCTAGTCAGTATGACTTTAGTGGTATAGCAAAGATAATGCAGTCGTATGTTGCTCCTACCTTAATAGCTCAACAGACCCTTAGTAAGGCACTAGAAATACACACAACACCAATGCTGAAAATAGTTGCTGATATGCAGAAACTAACACTGTTTACTGCACAGCCAGCGATTACTCAAATGTTAGACTTACAAAAAACGATGATGCCAGCGATACAGGCAATTTATCAAAGTACGGCATTTACACAAAATCAATTCTCAGCCCTTGCTGCAGTACAAAAGTCCTTAGCTCTAACTATGCCAACAGAAAGCCTAATTGCCTCTATAAAAGGTATCCAAGAGGCATTTCAAGCACCACTTATCGCACGTACAATGTTCGCTGATTTTCAGAATATGCACGAGCGTATCTTGCGTGGTTTAACCTTTGACGTTGGCTCACTCTCAACTAGTATCGAGTTTAGTCGTTCCGAGAGTGTCGATGTCGCAATAGATGAAGTTACGACCGATGATGATATTCTCATAGCCTCAGCGACCGCAACGCAAACCAATACTTTCGCAGGTATCACTTTTACCAATCAAGCTGGTATGCAACTTATCCTAAACAAGCTAGACGAAAATAGTCGTGAAATTGCGGAGCTGCGAAAGCAGCTATTGGCTCGTGATAATCAGCAAGGTCAAATGCTCATAGCCCCATCAACTGTCAGTTTCAAGCGTTCAACATCATCAATACAGATTGGCTCATACAAAGTAAGTGTTTCTATTAGCTCAAAACAAACACAGTTTGCCCGTACGGTACTTTCTACACAAGAAACAGCGAGTAAACGATGGGACATAGAAGACTTGATACTTGCTGCGTTTGGCGAGCGTATCAACAATGACGAGCAAGACTGGATAAACAAAATACGCAATTACATATTTCAGTTCAACCAAAAAGTGATGATTGCCTCAGGCGGCACAATGCCTAATTATATCGTGCTTGAGGGTATCGAGGTTTTTGTAAATCCTGAATATCTCAATCAGTAAATCCTGACTTTATCCACATATTTAAATGGCTTAAATAAGCCATTCTTTTTAATGGTTACTGTGGAAGAGATACTGAATAACCAACAACAAGGTAAAGCTACCAAGACACAACCAGCAGAGCTGAACGAGCAAGCGGTTCATAACTTGGTAGGTTTCTTCGATGTGCTTATTCAGATGGACTTCGCACAGAAGCAAAAACAACGTAATGAAAGGAATGATGAAGATGGTAATGATTTTCAAAATACTACAAGTGTCGCTACGTAAGCTCATAGACTGGCTTATGACCGTCTGGCTCTGGACGAATAAACATCAAAAGGCTGCTGAGGAGCGAAAAAAGTATGGTCGTTAGCGAAGTAAACATTACGCCAGTAAAACCTACTGACGGACTTGTGGCATTCGCAAGTTGTGTAATTGACGGTCAGATATATGTTGGTTCGTTAGGCGTACATCAACTTTTAGATGGTACAGGTTACCGCATAACGTATCCGACCAAACGAATTGGCTCACGACAGTTGAACTACTTTCACCCTCTAACCAAAGAAACTGGCAAATTGATTGAGCAAGCGATTGTCGCAAAGTGTATTGAATTATTTGAAAGAAGTGATGAACATTATGATAGATACAGTAAAGCTACTGATACCCGTACATAATCCACTTATTTTTGATGGCGGCAGGTTTTCGCCAATTTCACTTGAGCAACTTGTGAATAGTAGAGGCTACGGCAAGACATATCTCAACCCGTCGCCTACCTACGCAAAGATGGGTAAGTATATGCCACGCTTAACAATGTACAAACGAGTACAAAAGTTCGGCGTGGTATATCAACTAGCGGTTGAGTTTTCAGCACCTAAAATGCTATTCGGTAATAACTTCGATGAGCTGACAGAGAACGACTTTGAAGCTCTGCTGACAGCACTACAGTCATCTCTACACGAGTTACTCGGTCATCGGTTCTTCAAGACACAACTTGCTCACGCTGATATTGCAGCTTGGCATCCGTCGAAGAACATTGTGTTTCTTGATTACACATCTTGCCAGACTATTCTCAATACGATGGGTAAATTAGATGTAAGTAAAATGTATGATTTACAGAAAACAGACTTTCGTGATGGACACGTTGTACATATCCACACCAATTCACTTGATATAGCCTTTTACGACAAAATGGCAGACCTGCGAAAAGCGAAGAAAAGCAGCAAACGAGCATTTGAAAAAGATAGCAACTTGCAGCTCAACTTACTTGAGGGGTTATCTGAATACCGACCGATGGAAGTATTCAGGTATGAAGTACGTTTTGTCGGTAGAGCATCTATCAAGCGAGCTTATCCTGAATTAGATAAATGGACATTTGAAAACCTTTACACAAAAGAAAAGTGCCAAGCCGTTCTATTAAAGCATTGGAATAAAATAACAGGTTCAGTAGATATGCTGGCACTAGACGTAAAAGAGCCGTACGAGCTATTGCAAAACTATCTTGAAGCGAACGATAACGTAACACCTCAAGCTGCTCTTGCAGCAGTTGCTGGGCTGATTATTACAAGTCAGGTTGGTGCTGTTGGTTTACGAAATGTACTAGAAGCCGTGTACGGCAAACAAGCGTGGTATCGTATTAAGCCCTTGCTCAAACCGCCAGACGCATACCGCTTTACGTCGTTCTTGCATATAGACGAAGCCCTGCAACGGTTTACCCCTGCACGTATGTCAGACTTCCTCTCAAACATTGAAAATACTGGTAAGTAATGGTAAGTTATAAGGAGTAATATATTATGGATACAAAGTTAATTCTAATCGCCCGAGTATCAGATGTTGAGCAACGTAAAGCGTTGCCAGCTCAGAAAATGCGTCTTGAGCGATACGCAGAACAAAAGCAATTACCGTCTGAATATCACGAGTTTGATGAGAGTGCTCATAAGGACGTACGTCAAAAGTTCAATAAGCTAGTGGAACATATCAAACAGCAGAAAGGTCTATGCTACGTAGTCTTCGACAAGATAGACCGACTAACCCGTGATAGTAGTCAAGAAGAAGTAAAAGAATTACAGCAACTCGTTAAGTTCGGTAAGATAGAATTACACTTTCCGAACGATAGTCTTTACATCGACAAAGGCTCGTCAGCCGCTGACTGGTTCAGGCTTGGCATCGGTATGGCACTAGCAAAGTACTATTCAGACAGTATTAGCGACAATGTTAAACGACGATTTGAACAAATGTTGAGTGATGGCATTTGGGTACATCGTGCTCCTATTGGCTACAAGAATGTGCTGAAAGGCGGTACTTCACAGAAGCCCCTCAAAGACATAGAGGTTGACGAAGCAAAGGCACACTACGTCATAAAGGCATTTGAGCTACGAGCACGTGGTATATCTTACGCAGTAATCGCTAAAGAACTTGGTGTTATGGGTTTTCGTAGCAATATCGCTGGCAGTAAAGCTCCAAACAAGGCTTTTCTTGAACGCATTCTAAATAATGAGTTTTATTGTGGCTTTATGGTTCACGACGGTAGACGCTATCCACATAAATATCCACCCCTCGTTAGCCGTGGTCTATATAATCAAGTTCAACGTGTTCGTGATGTTCGTAAACACGAAAAAACTAAATATGACAGTAAAGACTATACGTTCAAGAAGATAGTTAAGTGCGGCAATTGCGGTCGAGCCGTATCGCCATTCAAGGCTCGTAACACGGTCTATTTAAGATGTGCTAATGCTAAATGCAATAATCCTAATACAGCAGAGAGCCTTATTATAGATGGCGTTACGTCAGAAGTAGGGTTTATAGACATACCCGAACAATGGCTCGGACAAGTCATTTACGAGTTGCGTAATCGCCACGATGACCAACAGCAATACTTTACTCAAAACATTGAGCAGACCCGCAATGAGTACGATAAAATCAAAGGAAAGATGCGTAAGGTTTATTATGACCTACTTGAGGGTCGTATTACTCAGACATTCCACGATGAAATTGCAACTGAACTAGAAAAGAAACAGCAGGAGCTGAACGACCGCCTAAAGTTGCTAACAATTGATAACAAAACATTCCAAGTAACCGCTTCTTACCTGTTAGACCTCGCTCAGAGAGCCGAGGAGCTATTCAAAGAGAGCGATGACGGGCTAAGACAGAAGCTATTAGAATACCTACTTTCAAACATTGAATTAAAGGACAAAAAGCTGTCTTATATACTAAACGACCCCTTTAAATCCATAGTCGAGGCAAAGAAAAAGAGCCTAACGGCTCATAATTCAGATATTTGGTGCGGGTTAGGAGACTCTAACTCCTGGCCTCGTCCTTGGCAAGGACGCGCTCTAACAACTGAGCTAAACCCGCATGCTGCTACTCGTGAGATTATACCGAAAAATTATTGCTTCGACAAGGGCTAGAATAAACCGCCTGAAGAACCTCGTTCACTTTGGACGGATGCTAGTACACGTTTCGCTTCATCTTCAGCTTTTCGTGCGATGTCATCGGCTTCTTGTTCAAATTGCTCGGCACGTTGGTTGAGGTCTGTAGCTTGCTGACGTAGTTTGGCGGCTTCTTCTCGCTTTTGTTTTGCTTGATCGCGCATTTGTTCTGGGTTCATATATATCCTCCGTTATTTCTCTTATTAGTATATCATTTGTCGATATCTCTATGTATCACGTATGATAAGAGCATATGTTTAAAACATTCATCCAGCGTCGTCTCGAGCATTACGTCTCGCAATATTTCCAGAAGCATCCTGAAGTAAAACTCGTTGTCGTCGTCGGCAGCATCGGTAAGACCTCGACAAAACTTATGACCGCAACCGTGCTCAGTCAAAAGCTGCGCGTTCGCATGGAAAACAACAATCACAATACGCATATGAGCGCGCCCCTTGGCATCCTCGGCATCGAATATCCAGACGATATCCGCAATCCTTTTGCATGGATCGCAGTGTTTTTGGCGGCACGTAAGCGTATAGCAGCGCCGAGTGATGTCGACGTGATTGTACAAGAGCTCGGTACCGATCGGATCGGTGAAATACCACATTTTGGCACGTATCTGCGTCCGGATATCGCCGTTGTTACAGCAGTAACGCAGGAACATATGGAATTTTTTGGCACGATCGAAGCAGTGGCGCAAGAAGAACTGTCGGCGGCTAATTTTTCACAGCTGACGCTCATCAATCGCGATGATATTGACGGGAGATTTGCAGAATTTTTGACGCAGGAAAATATCACGACGTACGGTTCAACAAATGCGGCAGAGCACCGTATCGAAATCGACGACTGGAATCTAAACGACGGCTTTACTGGCTCCATCATCGCGCCAGAACTCGAATCGCCACTGCCGGTCAACATTTCGCTAATTGGTGAGCACACGTTGCATCCAGTCATGGGCGCGGTCAGTGTGGCGCTCAAACTCGGATTAAGCGCTGACGAGATCAAGCGCGGTGTTGAACTCTTAGAACCGGTACATGGTCGCATGAATGTGCTCTACGGCCTAAAAGGTAGCATATTGATAGACGATACCTACAACTCAAGTCCCGCAGCTGCGTCAGCAGCCTTACAAACGCTGTACGGCATGACTGTACCGCAGAGAATCGCGGTGCTCGGCGATATGAATGAACTTGGCGATAGCTCGCAGGATGAGCACGAAGCACTCGGCAAATTATGCGATCCAAACCTGCTTGCTTGGGTTGTCACAGTAGGTGAGCAAGCCAATACGTACTTGGCGCCACAAGCCCGCTCCAATGGCTGCCAAGTAAAAACCTGTGCAACTGCGCTTGAGGCTGGTGCATTTGTCCATAGTGTCCTCGAAACTGACGGAGTCATCCTCTTTAAAGGCTCACAAGGAAATATATATCTTGAAGAAGCGGTCAAGATGGTACTTCACAAAGCATCCGATGACAAAAAACTTGTACGACAGTCACGACAGTGGATGAATATAAAGCGTGTATTCTTTGAACAGATGTCATCGTAAACTGTGGTATCATGACTCTAAACTATTAGCATAAGGAATATACTACATGCCCGAAGATAATATATCGCCAACTACTCCCAACGACGCAGACAATGGCAATAGGTATGACAATGACGGGGCAGTGCACTCACTCGGAATGCGACCGGTTTCCTCAAATGATACTATCACTCCGAATGAATCGTTTGATACGGTTGTTTCAACTCCGGATATGGAACCGCCAACATCTCCAACAGCGCCGCAGCTGGATGAAACTGCAAACACTACTGTCGAGGCTCCAGTGGCTTTAAGTTCGACATCAGAGACGACGTCAACTTCTACTTCTTTTGCAACTCCAGCTCCTGTTTCAGCTCCTCAACCTGAAGTCATCCCACCGGTTACGCCATCTGTTGCTGCGGCAACTGTTCCGCCGGCGAATACATCATCTGGCTCAGCAATGACTGGTTCAAAAAAACCAAAGACCAAAGCTATTGTTATCGGAGCACTCGTAGGCGTACTCGTTTTACTAGGTGCTGGCGGTACGGCAGCGTATGCCATGTATCAGCAGCCTGACAGGGTCGTAGCTGACGGTATGGCTAATATCGTCAAAGCAAAAATGACAGGTATAAATGGCACCGTAACTATCGCTTCAGCGGATGTTGATGTTACAGTCGCACTCACAAGTAAATCATCGAAAGATTCTTCTGCGGCCAATGCAAACGTAAAAGTAAAAATGAAAAGTGGAGAACTCTCAGGTAAAGAATTTGATGTCGTTGCAAATAGTGTAGTTGTCAAAGATGGGACGATGTATATCAAATTAACTAACCTTGATAAAGCATTTGATGCGTATATTGATGCAGCGTTTGCCGCAAATCAAGGTTCGGCAGAATACGGACAACTGTTTAAAGCATTTATCAAAGAGGCGTACATGCCAACCATCAATGCCTTGAACAATCAGTGGATCAAAATTACCGCAGATGACCTGAAGAGTGTCGACCAAAGTTCTGGCAACGACCTCAAATGTTTGACTGATACCGTTAATAAAGTCCGCGATGACAAGCAATTGTCCAAGCAGGTTGCAGATGCGTATAAAGCTAATACGTTTGTAATCGTCAAAGAGAAACTTGGCACTAAAGAAGGCAATATGGGATATTTGATCGATCTAAATGAAGATAAAGCACAAAAATTTAGTGACAGTTTGCAAAGTACTGAAATTGGCACATCACTAAAGTCGTGTCTCAAGGACACGTCGTCAGATACATCCAAGTCTGAGGGCGATACGATCAAAAACGGTCGACTCGAAGTATGGGTCAGTAAGTGGTCTCATCAGATAATGCATGTCACAGCAAGTGGCGAAGATAGTTCTGATAGCAAATCGACTTTCTCGCTCGATATGACCCCAAGTTACAACAACTACGAAACTGTTGATGTACCAAAGGACGCAAAGAGCATCAAAGAGTTACAGGACGTCATCTCACCGCTATTATTCACAAGCACTGGTACGTCATCTTCCAGTAGCAGCATACAGCTATAGAAATTTTTTTAACTGCAAGTACCGCCGTCTGGAGAACAGAGGGCGGTTTTGCTATAATCAATCACAATGAAACGCTACAATCCGACCGATATTGAACCGAAATGGCAGCAAACGTGGGCTTCAGACAGCCGTTATGCTGCTAATGAAGATTCTCAAAAGCCAAAATATTACGTGACAAGCATGTTTCCGTATCCATCTGGTGCAGGCATGCACGCAGGGCACTTTTTTGAGCACTCGATCGTCGATGCTGTAGCTCGCTTTCGCCGTAGTCTCGGACACAATGTCATGTACCCAATGGGTTGGGATAGCTTTGGACTACCTGCAGAAAACTATGCGATCAAAACAGGTACCGCTCCTGCGGTAGCGACCAAAGAAAATATTGCGAATTTCAAAAATCAGCTGACAAGAGTTGGGGCCAGTATCGATTGGGCACGAGAAATCAATACGACAGATCCTGAGTATTACAAATGGACACAGTGGATATTTACGCAACTGTTTGAGCGCGGTTTGGCTTACCAAAAAGAAAGTCTGCAGTGGTGGTGCCCGGTCGATAAGACAGTTCTGGCTAATGAACAAGTCGAAAATGGTCACTGTTGGCGCTGCGGTACACTCGTCGAGAAAAAATCCATGAAGCAGTGGTTTTTCAAGATTACCGACTACGCAGATGCACTCCTCGAAGAAATCCACGCGCTCGATTGGCCTGAAAAAATTAAAACCGCTCAAACCAACTGGATTGGTCGCTCGGAAGGTGCCGAGGTCAAATTCAAAATCGAAGAAACAGACGACGACATCACGGTATTTACGACCCGTCCTGATACATTGTTTGGCGCAACGTTCCTCGTCCTTGCACCTGAGCACCAGCTGGCGCGCTCGCTTGCAACTGACGAGATGCGTGAAAGTGTCGAGCGGTATATTTCTGATGCCGTAAAGAAGTCCGAAATCGAACGCCAATCAGAAGGCAAAGAAAAAACAGGTGTTTGGACTGGCAGCTATGCGATCAATCCAGCCAATGGTGAAAAAGTACCGATTTGGATCGCAGACTACGTATTTGGTGGCTATGGCACTGGAGCCGTCATGGGCGTGCCAGCACATGACGAACGCGATTTTGCATTCGCAACAAAATTCAAATTGGCAATCATGGAAGTTATTCAGCGTCCAGAAGATTTCTCTGAACAGTGTTATCACGGTGAAGGACAACTTATAAATTCATCTCAATTTGATGGAATCAATACGAGCGATGCTCGTGAAGAAATCATCGCATGGCTTGAAGAGCAAGGAAGAGGAACGACGAAAGTTTCCTACAAGATGCGTGACTGGCTTATTTCACGTCAGCGCTATTGGGGTGCACCTATTCCAATTATTCATTGTCCGACGCACGGCGCGGTCAGTGTCCCAGAAAGTGATTTACCAGTTGTATTACCAGAAGTTGAAGATTATGCACCAAAGGGCGATGGCAAATCACCACTCGCGCGTCAAGAAGAATGGGTCCAGACCGTCTGTCCTACATGTGGCGGTCCAGCTCGACGTGAGACTGACGTAATGGATGGGTATGCCTGCTCTAGTTGGTACTTACTTCGCTACACCGATCCGCGCAATGCTGAGCAAGCCTGGGATCCTGCGAAGGCTGATTACTGGACACCACTTGATATGTATATCGGTGGTGATCATGCAGTTGCGCATTTGCTCTATGTCCGTTTTTGGAATCACGTGTTCTTTGACATGGGACTCGTTCCTGCTAAAGAACCTGTCAAAAAACTTGTCTATCACGGTTTGATCCAGGCTGAAGATGGTCGCAAGATGAGCAAGAGCCTTGGCAATGTCGTCGATCCGCTCGATGTGATTGATCAAGGATATGGCGCGGACGCACTGCGCACATTTGAACTATTCCTTGGGCCCATCAACGAAAACTCAAACTGGTCATCACGGGGTATAGCCGGTGTCTACCGATTCCTTAACCGCGTCTGGACACTCGTACAGGAATTTGAGGACAGTGACAAAGCTGGTCATGCCGAAACCAAGAAACTCAATAGTTTAACGCACCAGACAATAAAAAAAGTTACTGATGATTATTATCGACTCAGTTTCAACACAGCCATTGCAGCGCTCATGGAATACGTCAATGATCTGTACAAACTCAAGGTCGACGGTTTTACCTCAGAATGGAAAGAAGCTCTTGAACATCTCGTCCAGCTGCTCCAGCCATTAGCGCCACACATGGCAGCTGAATTGTGGGAGCAGCTGGGGAATGAATCGCAGCTAGATTTTGAAGCTTGGCCTGCAGTCGATCTATCAAAAATCGTGACTGACACTATATTGATTATCGTTCAGGTTAATGGCAAGCTTCGCGCTAAACTAGAAGTCTCTCCAGATGAAAATGAAGACACAATCAAAGAAATGGCGTTACATGATGAAAATGTCATCAAGCATCTTGATAATAAAAAACCAGCCAAGGTGATATACATCCCTGGCCGGCTCGTGAGTATCGTACTCTAGCTATTCTTTGACAGGATCAGAGCAAAGGCTGTCAGGTATTTTGAGTATTTGACCAGCGTGAATATTTGATGATGGTAGATCATTTGCTGATATAAGAGTTAGTACTTCCTCTTGAATTTGTGCATCACTCGAGTCCGGACATACATCAAAAGCTATCCCACTCAATGTATCGCCATGAGCAACAGTGGTTGCCTTAGGAGCAGAAGGTTGTGGTTCAGAGTTTGGATTGCAAGCTGATATTCCGAGAGCAAGACTTACTGTCACGGCTGAAGCAGCTAGTCGATTGAATCGTGAAGTTAAAAATATACGTGCTGATGGATCTGTATTCATTTGGCCATTATAGCATTTATAACATATTTTGTCAATATCATCTTGTGCAAAAAGCTCATCTACGCTACACTGTTACATAAGATTTACTACCTTAGAACAAGGAGAACATTACATGGCAGAGCCAAAAAAGCAGACTAGCCCGCGTAAGACGGGTCTTCGACGTAGCCACCTACGCCTTAAGCTTGCCCGTGCAGTGAACGCAAAGTCACCTGTGAAAGTTCACACGACAAAGCGCGAAACCGGCAAGAAAAAATAGTCATTTTAATTTAACATCATCAGAAAGAACCAATTATGGCTTCCAACCGACATCTTGGGCGAATTGTCGCATTGCAAACCCTCTACGAGTACGAATTTCGTGCTGTTGATGGTGCTGTGGTGTCGGTTGATGAGATCCTTGGGCGCAATATCGCCCGCTACGAAACAGCAATCGAAGACAAAATCTTTGTTGATGAGATCGTAAAAGGTGTCATTGCTGCGACGGCTGAACTTGATCTCAAGCTTCAACCTATCGCTCCTGGATGGCCAATCGAGCAAATTGCTCGTATTGATAGGAATGTGCTGCGCATTGGGCTCTACGAGTTACTCTATAAGGCAGACGCGGTACCGCCAAAAGTTGCTATCAACGAAGCAGTTGAACTTGCAAAAGCATTTGGTTCTGATAATTCAAGCAAATTCGTCAACGGTGTACTCGGTACGGCGCTACGGACGCTTGTAGAAGGAGTACAACCTGATGCCCAAACCACCGAAGTTTGATGCATTCAAAAAATACCTTGGACGTGCAAAAAAGCCGTCGATTCAGGAAATCGTTCGTGAACCGACTGCTGGTGGTGTCGTCTTTCGTAGAAATGCAAATAAAGAAATCGAAATCTTGCTTATTCAGGATGCCAAAGACCGTTGGACGATTCCCAAAGGTCACATAGAGCCAGGCGAAACCGCTCAACAAACCGCTAAACGAGAGATCGGTGAAGAGGCCGGACTACCAAACGTCGAAGTGCTTGGCTGGCTGGGTAAGATTCATTTTCGTTATCGCCGCGTCGATAAGCTTGTCCTCATGACTACCCAAATCTATCTTGTACGCGCCATGGGTGATACGAACGCGATCCAAAAAGAAGAGTGGATGAACGGTATAAAGTGGTTTTCATTTAATGATGCACTTGAAAAGATTGAATACGAAGATATAGGCAAGCTTATCTTGCTTGGAATGAAGCGGATTAGACAGGAGAATCTCTAATATGAGCGGTATGCAAACAGCGCCATACCAAGATTTTGCGCGCGAACACCTTGGCTATGAATTTACAAATATTGATTTGCTCGTCACTGCGTTGACGCATCGAAGTTACGTCAATGAACATCGTAAGAGTACATCGGAACACAACGAACGTCTGGAGTTTCTGGGTGACGCAGTCTTGGAGCTCGCGGTGACGGACTTTTTGTTTAATAACTTCAAAGAGCAAGAAGGTATACTCACGAGCTGGCGCGCCTCACTGGTACGAACAGAAAGTATCGGTGCAGCAGGTGATAAAATTGGCTATGAACCGCTGCTACGTATGTCACGCGGTGAAAAACATGGCAGCGATCGAGCAAGGCAACAAATACTAGCTAATGCCTTTGAAGCACTTATCGGCGCCATATATCTCGAGCGCGGATATGCAGATGCTAATCAGTTTATTTTGAAACATATATGTTCGAAACTTGATTTTATTCTCAAAGAAGGCAGCTGGCGCGATCCAAAGTCACACTTACAAGAAGTGTCACAAAAAGTTGATAACATGACGCCGCAATATCGTGTTATCGAAGAAATCGGTCCTGATCATGACAAAGTGTTCACCCTCGGCGTCTATGTCGGATCAAAGCTGATGGGCCAGGGAACAGGACACTCTAAGCAAATTGCCCAGCAAGAAGCTGCTAAGGCTGCTCTCAGCGAATATGCACGTCTTGGCCACGATAACGAAACGTAAAAAGACCTGCCACATATACTGTCCTGACAGATTGACTTAGGGACGAATACAGTGTACAATTCTTAAGAAGTAATCAAAAAATTCACCAAGAGAAGTAAAGGAAGTGTTTATTTTATGCTCGCAATTCGCCTGCAACGCTTAGGCCGCAAAGCCTACCCAGTATATCGCCTCGCTGTACAAGAATCACAGCGCCATCCATCAAGTGGTCGTGTTGTCGCCTACGTTGGTAGCTACAATCCGCACACAAAAGAAGCTACTATCCAAAACGAAACAGCTCAAAAATACCTGGACAATGGCGCACAACCTACTCCACGTGTTGCAAAGCTGCTCGCTGATGCTGGCGTCACTATGCCGTCATGGGTCAAGCTTGCTACTGGTGATAAACAAAAATCAGTTAAACACGCTGACAAACTTCGCAAGAATCAGCCAAAAGCTGAACCAGAAGCACCTGCTAAAGAAGTAGCCGAAGAAGCTCCAGCCGAAGCGTAATACCGAGCAGGTGCATTTTTACCGAAACACCCTGACACCTAGCCAGGGTGTTTTTGTGCTACACTATTTATACGATACCAGTGTGTAATAGGCCGTACCAGGGAGGGTAATATGTCAACAATAGACCAGCAATTTGTAGAATATATCGTAAAATCAGTCGTTGGACATCCAGACGACGTTGTTGTTGAACGTTTAATCGATGAAAAAGGGGTGTTACTAACTCTTACTGTCAATCCAGAAGATTTGGGTCGAGTAATCGGTAAACGTGGCGCAACAGCGCAAAGCTTACGTACCTTGTTGAGAGCGCTTGGAACTAAGCACGATGCTCGTTACAACCTCAAGATTGTCAATAATGATGAAGATCAGGCAAGTTATACTTCCGCATCAGATGACACTCACAGCCAGCCTGTGGATGAAGTTTCGGTGACCACAACAGAGGTTGCTGTCGAAGAAACTGTGGAAAACTCAGACGAAGACACCGAGTCAGAATACGCAAGAAAGTCTCGAAAAGAGCTTGCCGACCTCGATGATCTTGATATATAATCATAAGTAGTTCAAGAAACACTTCACGAACTGCGAGAACAATGCTCTATGCGAGCAACTCCTATAAGAGTTGAGAGCCTTATATGTCAAAGAACCGCCCTTTTAGTAGGGCGTTTTTTTGTGGGCAATAATAGCTAAAGAAATAGGCTCGCCTTTGGAGCTCTGAAGTTCGTCAATGTTGACGAGCCTAGATCTCCCGGCGAGCCGGATATGCCTGAAACATTCAGGCGGATGGCGTAGCTACGACTTGAAATCATCAAGCTCCACGATGAGTCGCTCAAGTCGACGTTCGAGGCGAGGAACGGTGACATTTCGGCGCCACCAGCTCCTGCGCCTGTTCGCCTTGGCAATCATCGCCTTGCACTCACGGATGCGATCCTCGATTGCATCCTCAGGAAAAATCCTAGCCACGATTGTTTCTCCGATCATGTAGAAGGGTAAAACTGACTATATTATATCAAATATATACAATAAAGTCAATATATGAGATACTATAATGAATGAGAGAATTTCAAGTGATTACCCTTTTTCCAGAAATGTTTGTGGGTGTTTTTGGAAACTCAATGATGTGGAAGGCCCAGAATAATAGTATCGTCGAGCTAACGACGGTGAATTTGCGTGATTTTGGCCTCGGCCCACGTAAGCAAGTTGATGACACGCCATACGGGGGTGGTGATGGGATGCTGTTGATGATCGAACCACTGTGGAAAGCAGTGCAGGCTGCGAAAGAAGTTGATCCTACCGCAAAAGTAATTCTTATGACACCCAAAGGACAGCGCTGGAAGCAATCGCTTGCACAGGAATGGTCACAGGCAGATAACGGCTATATATTTATCTGTGGACGTTATGAAGGCTATGACGAACGTATATTGGAGCTGGTTGACGAAGAAGTCAGTGTCGGTGACTATGTTTTGACTGGTGGTGAATTACCAGCGATGACTATTATTGATAGTATCGTTCGTCTCATACCTGGCGTACTTGGGGGTGAGAAGAGTGCGGAAATCGAGAGTTTTTCCGATGGAGAAACACTGGAGTTTCCGCAGTATACGCGTCCAGAAGAATATGAAGGCATGCGAGTGCCGGACGTGCTGCTCAGTGGTCACCACGCGCAAATCGCAAAATGGCGCGAATCTAATAGCAACACGGCAAAATAAAATACACCTCCAATGAGGTGAAAAATCACTGAGAGACCAAATCAGGAGGGGCAAGCCCCTCCTTTATCAATCTGGAGTTGTGGTGGATATCGTAGAGCGAACGATCACATTTTTTACGGTGTTTTTGTTTTTGCAATGTCGCTACGAATGATAATACCCTATGAAGTATTGATTCGACAAGCATCTTTTCAAAAAGCACAACATAAGCAGTATTTGACTACTGTTATGAGCGTGTATACTGAGTGTATGAAGCGAATAATTCCTACAGTTTTCCATCGTAATGGGCTCCACCTATATTTGTCTCTGGCACTGGGCGGTGTCATGTTAGTGTTAACACTGCTACAGCTCTTTAGTTATGAGGATATGCCCTCAGTACTTAGTGTTTTGTTGCCAAATGACTGGATAAGTAATGCCAGTATAGTAATGGCATGTATCGTCACAATAGAAGTTTTTGCAATCCCATATTTTTTGCCGTTGGCTCTCAGTCCTTTGGCTCGCTTATGTTCAGCGGTTTTTGCATTATTTGTGCCATTAGTATGGGCAATGGTGAATGCGTACGCCGTTGCTGTCGGTCAAGATGGTAATGCGGGATTCACGAGTCCTAAATTGCCACTGCATGCTTCGTTTGTTAGTGTCTCGGCGAAGATAGTGTTGTTTTGTGCGGTGGTCGGTCTCATGATCGTCGATCAACGCCGCTCATCTTGAGTATCAAGCGCTAAAATGCTACCATGATAAAGCACTATTGGGGTGTCGCCAAGTGGTAAGGCACTGGTTTCTGGTACCAGCATTCAGGGGTTCGAATCCCTTCACCCCAGCCACGAAAAACGCCAGACCATTCGGTCTGGCGTTTTTCGTCTCATGCAGTCGGAATTAGAGCATATGCTAGGCTTTCGTCTTATTTGTAAATTCGGCTTATTCACATGAACATAAAAATTGTCTGGTAAAAATCCGACACGATCAAAATGAATACTTGATCAACTTTTAAGGAATGTATTTCAGTATCAATGATTCTTAAAATAGGGGAACTATTAGTAAGAACATATTAACAGAGAGCCATTAAAGCTCTCTGTTAATATGACGAAGTTTAATTGTTAGTTGTCATTGTCGTGGCTGTGCTCACCACCTTCAACTTTTGCTTCGTGCGGCTGAGCCTCTGCACCCATTTTTCCTAGCTCTGACATATCTTGTTCATCACTACTGTGCTCTCCGCCTTCACGCTTAGCTTCAGTTGACTGAGCCTGACCGCCCATACTAGCAATTTCTTTTTGTTCGTCTTCGTCCATACTGGCAAATCCTTGATCATCTGACATAGTAGCTCTCCTTTTATTTGGTTGCTATTGCATTATGTATTGTAGGTCCTAAGGCAATACCTAACCATGATGCATGTCCGGATGAGCTGTTAATTTTCTTACACGACATCATTGTCAAGGATCGTACGTAATCCATGAATGTTAATGATGGCCAAACTGTTTGTCGTGCGTTTGATATATTTCTTCGCAATAAATTCGAGTATTACTCGATTGACCGTTTCTCTCGTCAAGCTTATTGAGTCTGCGATATCTTGGTACGTTGTAGGAACAACTATAGTGACTATGCCATCTCGCTCCTTGCCGTAATACTTTGCTAAAAATAGTAATCGGTAAGCGATGCGCTCGTGTGCAGATTTTAATTCAAGATTTATGATCCGCTGATTTGAATAGTCGAACGCGTCAAGTGCCATAGATAACGCCTGACGTATGAGCGCAGGATCGTTTTCGATGTGCTTTTGAAAGTGGTGCTTAGATATAATACTCACTTCAATGGGAGTAATGGATTCAAAAAAAAAGTTGTTGGGCGCCACTATGGAATGCCCATAAAAATGGAAAAATACTGCCCGGCCCGGACAGTACAACTATTTGAGTTTCACCGACTTTATTAATGGTATACGCCTTAATATATCCTGATTTCAAAAAGTAAACCCCACGTGGTTCTTCATCGGGGCTCAACAAGATTTCACCCTTATGAAAACGGTGTGTCTTCAAATCTTCAAATAGCGCCTTGAGTGGATTATACATAAGTGTGATTTACTATTATCGAGCTATATATTCTTTTTTAGTATACGGGAGAGATAACTTGATGAGAGATAAATGTTTAGTACTATATTACTAGACTACATAAAAGAGGAGATGATTGATATGGCGAGTATTAACCCTTATATAAATTTCAACGGGAACGCTGAAGAAGCATTCAACTTTTACAAATCGGTGTTTGGTGGTGAGTTCGAAACCGTAGTTCGTTTTAAAGATCTTGAGAGTTCAGAGTTTACCGTGCCAGAAAACGAAGCCAATAAGATTATGAGAATAGTGCTTCCAATCGGTGCAAATGTATTGATCGCCAACGATGTACCAGAAGCCATGGGTCCAGTAAGCGAGCGTGAGAATCGATCAAAAATCGCGATCAACACAGAAAGTCGTGCTGAAGCCGACCAGATCTTTACTAGACTTAGCGAGAATGGGGAAATTGAAATGCCAATGAGTAGTAGCCCATGGGCTACATACTTCGGTATGTTTCGAGATAAGTACGGCATCGAGTGGACTATAGAGTGTAACAATAGCGCTAACAACTAGCAGTGTATAGTGCTTTTGTTTGTCTGAGTAATACGCTATAGTATTGATAAATCATTTTAACAAAAGGCTATTTAATGGCGACTCCACGGCTTCCAGTTCCCGGTCAAGACGATGGCAAATGGGGTGAGATTCTCAATGACTTTCTTTCACAGTCACATAACACCGATGGCAGCTTAAAACAGGGTGCAGTTTCAACGGCTGGTGCAGCCCAAGATGCAAATGTCGTCCATACCTCTGGTGCCGAGACAATAGCAGGAACAAAAACATTTCAAGCTCCGGTCATCGTCCCTTCTCCAACACAGAATACGCACGCTGCAACAAAGGCGTACGTTGATGCTGCAGCAAACGCAGGTGCGTCAGATGCTACTACGACTAGCAAAGGCCTCATACAACTTGCCGGCGATCTTGGCGGTACGGCTGCCGTACCCACTGTGCCTGGTTTAGCAGGTAAGGCAAATGTTTCACATACCCATACTGCATCGCAAATCTCAGATGCATCTATTATTGGTCGAGATGTTTTGATAGCAAGTAATGCTGCAGCAGCTCGCGCTGTAATTGGTGCTGGAACTGGAAGTAGTAATCTGACTCTTGGAACAACGAGCACGACTGCAAAAGCAGGAGACTACACACCATCAAAGGTTGATGTCGGTCTAGCGAATGTTGATAATACAAGTGATACAGATAAGCCAATTTCAACTGCAATGCAAAGCGCGCTCGATACTAAAGTCAATGCTGCTGATCTCTCAGCCGTAGCAACTTCAGGGAGTTATACCGATCTTACAAATAACCTGTGATTCCTGCAAGTGCAACTGATGCTACGTCATCCACAAAAGGTGTCATACAACTCGCTGGCGATCTTGGCGGTACAGCTGCCTTGCCTACTGTGCCTGGTTTGGCAGGTAAAGAGCCTACCGTAACGGCTGGTACTACTGCTCAGTATTACCGCGGAGACAAGACGTGGCAGACATTTAGCAAAGGAGCGCTCGGGTTAGCAAATGTCGATAACACCAGTGACGCGAATAAGCCAATCTCTACAGCTACGCAAACGGCGCTTGATACAAAGCTTACCGCCTCGGCCACCGACGCCACTATTGCTGCGCTGGTTCAAAACTATGCGAGCTCGACCGGATCAACGCTTTCCAAAACGTATGCGCGGGGCGTCAGCATTAAAGAGTATGGAGCAACCACAGGCTCTGCGGATAATGCTGCTGCTATACAGTCGGCTATTGATGCTGTCGCAACAGACGGCGGCGGCGTCATATTCATACCACGCGGGACATGGATAACCGGTCCAATCGTTATGAAAACTGGTGTGACTGTAGCAGGTGAAGGTTACAATAGCATTCTTAAGCTTAAGAATGGCTCAAACGCTCACATGTTCACGTTGGCAACGGCCAGTGAAAAATGGACAGGTTTTCGCGATGTGCGTCTAGATGGAAATAAGGCAAATCAAACCTCTGGTGATATCATTCACTACGATCAAACTGGCTATACATCATCTGACACTACGACACTACTCGTCGCAGATCCAAATCATTATTTGCATCGTGTTGTTTTGATCAACGCAAAGGGGCATGGGTTTTATCACTACTCGGACTCAAATGGTGCATGTCAGCTGATTGATGTAGTATCGTACGGCAATGATAACACGGCATTTTATATAGCATCACCAGATAACCAACTCGATCACTGTATTGGAGCTGGCTCTGGACAGCAAGGCTTCAATATTTCGGGCAATCAAAATCGATTACTTGGTTGTAAAGCATTCATCAATGGGCAAATCACCGCTTCAAACGGAGTTGGATTTTTGGTAAGTGGTGGCCGTAACGACTTGATCCACTGTGAGGCGCAGGATAATCGAAACCATGGATTTAGCTTGGTTGCCTTGGCGGACGCAATTGTTATCGTAAAGTCTGAGCGAAATGGACTTGGAGCTGGCGGTAACCCTACTGGAGGGGTTGGAGATGGTATGTATGCTCAAGCAGTCACTAATTCTCATATCGTACTCAATGCAACTGACCGGCTAGTATCAAGTACCGCAATGCAGCGATGGGGTTATAACCTCGGAGCTGGCAATGACGGAAATATAGTACAAATTACCGGAGGAGCAAATTCAACCGGTACAGCGGGAATTGGTTCGTGGGGCCCTAATAGCATTGTTACCGAAGTTTTCCAGGGTAAAATGGTTGCACGACCGATTGCTCCGTCTGCAGCAACATCACAATCCGGTACAACGTATACAGCGGTAATGGCTGATGCGGGTACCGTCGTTGAAATGAATAATGCCGCAGCTTCGACATTTACTATCCCGCCAAATTCTTCGGTCGCTTTCCCAATCGGTACGGTAATTGAAGTCGACCAAATGGGTGCTGGACAAGTGACGCTAGCAGCTGGTGCTGGCGTGACGCTGAGATCACGCGGCGGTGCTTATAAGCTCACTGCACAATATTCGGTAGCATCTTTACGTAAACGTGCGGATGACGAATGGGTTGTTGTAGGAGATTTGACACCGTGAGAGGTGGCGTCATAGCATCGTCACAACGACGAGGAGCTATAATCACTAACCCTCCTATTTCAGATACGTTTTCAACGACATTCTCAACAACGAACTGGGCAGGAAATTCGTATGGGGTCTCTACTGTTAGTGGGCGTCTGCGGATTCCATGTACATCCAGCTATCCCCAAGCAGAAACCGCTGCGGTATTTGATATAAACTTGTACGCACTGTGGATTGAATTACCAACTGTACCGGTTGCGGGTAATGGTACGACGCAGACTCATTTCGCGATTGAAAATAGTGGGCGTTCTAGTTTAGCCTCATTTAATTTATCTGGTGCGCCACTATCAATAGCTATGCAACTTACCGGTTCCTCCACGACGTTCTTAACGTATAATGCAACTAATCATCGTTGGTTACGTTTTCGGTTACTGAGTGGTAATTTACTGTGGGAAGTGTCACCTGACAAAATTACATGGACACAGATTCGCACGATTGCAGCTCCCGCGTGGGCCACTGCTGGTTCACTGAGGGTTCTGGTTGACAGTAGTTATTATGGAACAGAGACTGCACCTGGCAATGCAGAATTTGATAATTTTAACGTTTGATCCATTAATCTGCATACCAAACAGGTATACTTAGTAGAATGATACAATCAATCACCGAAGAGCTTAGTTTAGAAAAAATTGTTGGCGGCGGGCAAGCGCTCGGTGTGTTGGCCGATGGGCGCAAAGCGTTCGTGTGGGGAGGTCTTCCTGGTGAAACGGTTGTGGCAACCTTCAACAAGCAAAAAAAACGTTTCGTAGATGGCGTCGTGGATCGTGTGGTGCAGCCGAGTCCTGCACGTATCCAAGCTAAGGACCCAGACAGTTATCTTAGTACGTCGCCGTGGCAAATCATGGATTTTGCAAGTGAGCAACGCTATAAGGCAGAGTTAGTACGCGAAGCATATGCGCTGCACAATATCGAATTGCCAGATACGATTGATATTTATACAGACAACAATGAGTATGGTTATCGCAACAAAATCGAATGTAGCTTTATGTGGGACGATAAAACGCAGCAGCTTGATCTAGCATTTTTTAAACGTGGCTCACACGAGAAAATTGCCATTTCAGGAACAGCAATAGCACATCCGAGCCTCAATTCCTTAGCTGTCCAAATTCGTGACGTATTTCGACAGAAGCCCACGACTATGCAGTCGTTAGTATCGTTACTCATTCGCTGTGATCAAATGGGAAACTGCGTCTTCCAACTCTTTACAACAAATAAAGATGCATTTGCGCTGACGAGTGATGAATTCGAGGCGCTAACATCGTCTGGTGGTGAACTCATCTATGTCGATCCCGTGACCCGGGCAACGAAAGTATTGGTTACCTATGGCACGACAACGCTAACGGATACAATACTTGGTACTTCGTTTCAGTACAAATGTGACAGTTTTTTCCAAGGAAATGTTCCACTCTATGAGCAGGCTCTGACAGATATGAAACAATGGGTTGGTGAAGGTCCGGTAGTTGATATGTATAGCGGCGTCGGTACAATTGGCTTTACGGTCGGCGGCGACAATCTTACTCTTATAGAATCCAACAAATCAGCAATTGATGAAATGAAGCGTAATCGTTATGAGCTTGGAAAAAAAGCAACAATAATCGAAGCAACCTCGGAAGCATCTTTAGAATATATCGTGCCTGAGGCAACTATTATAGTTGATCCACCACGTGCAGGGCTACATGAAGCTGTCGTTGATCAGCTGCTAGCAAAAAAGCCCTCACGAATAATCTATCTAAGTTGCAATCCCGTCACGCAAGCTCGTGATATAAAATACCTCAGTGCAAGCTATAAAATTATATATCAAAGAGGTTATAACTTTTTCCCACGCACACCGCACATCGAGTATCTCGTCGTCTTGGACCTGCAGTAGCAACGCGTAGTATCATTTACTACTAAATAACCATTTGTATGTAATGCAACATATTGTATAATTGGAAATGGTGAGGGGCTGGCTCTCATCATCACACCTCTCTTGGAGGAACGATGAAATACCGCTTGAAAGAAATCAGGCGCAAGACCGTGCGTCCGGTCTTGGCGATGATCCTCGCGCTCATGCTCGGCTGCAGCATCACCACGCCGTCCATCGCGAGCGCCTCGGCGCCTAGTACCCAGCAGACCACCGTGTCTGTTTCGGCATCGAATGCCGCTGCACCAACCGTTCAGGCGTCTGTCACAAGCACCATCCGTGCCTGCTGGCGGAGCTACCAGTTCTTCGGCGGTCGCGACCACCAGTCCGTCTCCTACAACCTGTACCTCTACGAGGACCACGGGACAGGACTGGATGTCTACCGCGCTGAAGCGACGGTGATCTCGCACAACTTCGACTCCGGTGCGCCCTACGAGGTGCTACGGAACCAGATCAACGTGCTCAACCTCGGGTACGGTGATCGGGTACTGGAGACATCGGGCGCTCCGATCAACTACGGCGAGCCGCGCGTCGATGCGATGACGGGTCACTGGCCCAGTGTCGTCGCGTACCCGAGCGCGCTCAGGGTCCGGCTGCACGGCTCCACGAGATGGAGCGACGGCAAGGTCGTCAACTGGCAGACCGGCCTCCTGGTGTGGGGTCAGACCAACTGCTGACCCACCCACGCCACTACCCCTACTAGAGGAAGGAGTGCTCATGAAGCACCCCTCAAGTAGGGGTGCTTTCATGTTTTGCTGAAATTATAGATACATCACTATTCATGACATACTAGTAAAAGATGAAAACACTACAAATGTATGGCTGGACACATCACGATCAGACTAGTTGGGACAGCTTAGGCCTACACAGCTTGAAGCCAGCACGAGTGATAGCTGATTTCGGTACTTCGCTCACAATTGCGTATCCTGAGACTGCAACTGCTGAGCTCACCGGTAAATTAGCGCATCATACAAACAGGGAGGTATCACCAAAAGTAGGCGATTGGGTTGCGGCGCGTATCCTCGATGACAGTAGTGCAGTGATCGAATCTGTCGTGTGTCGGCGAAATGCTATTGCGCGAAAAGTTGTAGGTAAACGAACATCGAAGCAGATCATCGCAGCCAATGTCGATGTTGCATTTGTGCTACTTGCGCTCGATAACGATTTTAGTATTGAACGATTGCAGCGCTTTTTGTTTCAGCTTGTGAGGGAGAACATAAGCCCAGTGATTGTTCTGAATAAAGCCGATAAAACGAATGACGTACCGTCGTATCTGGAGCAACTACGTACGATAGAGCATCCCATCGTCGTGACGACTGCAGTCGAAGGGGTCGGAATAGACAAGGTACTCGAATTCATCGCGCCTGGTCGGACGGCGATGCTACTTGGCTCGTCAGGTGTGGGCAAATCGACACTGACCAATCGGCTGCTTCAGCGCGACGAGCAAGCAACTCAAGCCGTCAGAACGTCAGATGCTACAGGAAAGCATACGACTGTGCACCGCGAGTTGTTTGTACTGCCAAACGGTGGGCTCCTTATCGATAACCCAGGAGTACGAGAATTTGCTCTCTGGGGAATAGAAGACGACGTCGATCTACTGTACGCCGATATTGTAGCGCTCAGTCGTCTCTGTAGATTTGATGATTGTCGGCATGAAAAAGAATCTGGATGCGCTATAAAAAAAGCGTTGCAAAACGGTCTGCTTGATAAAAACCACTATGCAAATTATTGCAAAATGCGCAGCGAGTTAGTTGGTTTGAATAAGAGGACTGTCGTCGCACGCGCAAAGGCGAATCAGCGGCCACCAAGAAATTCGAATTGGAACGACGAGGAATGGTACGGCTAGAGAGGGAGCTTAGGCTTTTTGTCTTTTTTTGGTTTTTTAACGTTCTTTTTTTGATCAGTGCCTTTAGACATAATGTATTCCTTGTTTAATGAATGTAGTATAGCAGTAAAACAAAACTGATACAGCGAGTTTTATATGAATATAAAAATAGACAGGAGTTTCTTACGCTACTGTCTATCTATTCGCATATAAAAAAATACTACGCGTTGCGCTGGTTATTGCCGCCGAGTTTTTTCTTGAGTGCGCGTTTTCGAGAAGCGCTGTGTCGATTCTTTTGTTTGGCCATATGTTCCTTCCGTATGTATTATGCCTATGGTAGCACGAAACTCCTCAGATTTACAGGTTTTGTGGTATAATCATAAACAGTTAAGTATAGAATACTTACGCAATCCAGAAAGAGGAAGTCGCCATGAAGACAAGTACCAAAGCATTTTTTGAATCAGAAATAGGGTTGTCACTTCGTCAGCAACTTCTCGATATGGTAGCGAATGAGCAATATAGTACCGTTACTATGTACTCTACTCAAGATAAAGACGGACTCACTTTTGTGCAAAAGCACATGAACTATATGGGTCAGTTTGCTGGTCTTAACCACCAACAATACATCTCAAACTTGAAACTGATGACTAGAAAAAGTAGCTAAAGCATTTTTCTCAGTTTGTGAGCCAGATTTTGGGCTTTCACGCCCACATTGATCACGCTGGCTCTTCAGTGCATATTCATTGTTGCAGGATCTGGACCTTGTCGGGTACCATTTTCAAGTTCATTTATAACTTGCATGTCATCTGAGTTTAGCTCAAAATCAAACACATCAATATTTTGCTCGATTCGCTCTTTGTGCACTGACTTAGGTATAACGATGAGGTTATTTTGAATATGCCATCTGATGACCACTTGTGCAGGTGATTTGCCATACTGCTTGGCAATTGAAGCAAGGGATTCTTCTTGTAAGAGGTTGCCTCTACTACCACCTATCGGGCTCCATGACTCAACGTGGATATTGTTTGATGCACAAAAATCACGTAACTCTTGCTGTGGTAAGTATGGATGTAGCTCAATTTGATTAACGACTGGTGGAACTGTAGCGACTGCGAGAAGTTCACGTAGCTCTTTAACGGGGAAGTTGCAAACGCCAATTGAGCGTATTTTGCCTTCTTTTTGAAGTGCTTCAAATACGTTCCAGGTTTGAATGAATAAGCCTACATCGGGCATGGGCCAATGGATGAGATAGAGATCAATATAATCTACACCTAGCTTTTGTAAACTAGCTTCAAATGCTGAGCGGACTTTATCGGCACTGCCTTGGTCGGCATTCCATAATTTTGTAGTAACAAACAGTTCTTCTCGTGGAACAGTGCTTGCAGCAATCGCGCGACCAACGCCGGCTTCATTTTGGTAAACGGCAGCAGTGTCTAATAGTCGGTAACCTGCATCGATTGCCCACGATACAGCATGCTCGACTTCTTTGTCACTGGCTTGCCAAACGCCGAGGCCTAGCTGTGGCATCGTATTGCCGTCATTCAATTTTACGGATGGTAATTCTGTATACATGATGATACCTCCTATATCTGTTTCTAGTATACAAGATGAAGGTAGAGCATGTAAAAAAGTATCCTTTTTGGATCAACTCTTTACTATTTTCTGCGTGGTATACTTGACTGGTAACAACAATTAATCACGTATTGAGAGTGCAGCGAGAGAACTAGCTCTATGACCTGCCGGCAACCGATCAAATTCGGTGCCCCTTCTAGCCCTATCTGGGAAAGATAACAAGCTACCTCCTTTTGTCATCTTTCCTGCGACTTGCGGCCGAGAAAGATACGTAAAAAAGGAGTTTTTTTATGGCAATGTATCGTAGCGCAGAAAGCGTGAGTCCGAAGCATCCAGATAAACTGTGTGATCAAATATCAGATGCGATTTTGGATGCCTATCTCAAAGTTGATCCAGATGCACGGGTCGCGGTTGAGACAGTCGGGGGTCATGGCAAAGTATTTATCACTGGAGAAGTAACTGCTCGCATGCATATAGCTGTAGCTCCCATCGTCAATCGTCTCGCGGGTGATGTGCAACTCGAAGTTCATTTGGTGACTCAAAGTCCGGAGATCGCTTCGGGCGTTGATACCGGCGGCGCTGGTGACCAAGGTATTATGGTTGGCTACGCCTGTGATGAAACCGATGAACTCTTGCCGCTTGAAGTAGTTCTCTCGCGCACGCTCAACCAAGCGTTATATGAACGATGGCCATATGATGGCAAAACACAGATCACTCTCAAAAACGACAAAATCACGGCCGTTGTTGCCAGCTTTCAGCATGCTCCACGAGAAGAACTCGAAACGCAGGTATTATCATGGATTAAAAAAGATTCACGAGCAAAAGTAGATTCCTCTTCATTCGAGTTGCATGCGAATCCGGCCGGGGACTGGAAGCAGGGCGGATTTGACGCGGATGCTGGACTCACCGGACGAAAACTAGTTGTCGACAACTATGGTCCACGAATACCTATCGGCGGCGGCTGTTTTAGTGGCAAAGATGCCAGCAAAGTAGACCGATCGGCGGCATACATGGCCCGTAAAATTGCTCGAGATTACCTACGGAGCCGAAAAGCACATGAAGTCTATTGTCATTTGGCATATGCAATTGGTTATGATCAACCGCTAGAGGCGTCAGTAACAATCGATGGCAAGCAAGAGCTCGTGCGAGGGTATGACATAACTCCACGAGGCATCATACAGCATCTTGACCTAAGAACACCGATATATGAAGCAACAGCGCGGTACGGACATTTTGGACATCCTTCGTTTAACTGGGAAAAAGATTGAAATATTTAAATATTTCGATATAATTAGGTTATGGAACATCAAAAAACCACTGAAATTTTCAAGGCGCTCGGTGACGAGATACGACTTGGGATAGTGCGCAAGCTTGTCAGTGAGAACGATGCTGTTGCTAGCTGTGATATCATTTCTTCGTGCGCGAGCCGGACAAACCTATCACAACCGGCAATGAGTCACCATTTCAATAAATTAGTGGCAGCAGGAGTTTTATCTGAGCAAAAATGCGGTACGCAGAAAAAATACCAGCTGGAAACAGACTATCTGCTTTCACTTGGTATCGATGTTTCAAAACTATAAATAGTATCAAAATGGGGGAATCAATGTCATACATATTAGTTGTAACTGGAAGTGCACGTCCAAACAGTGTCAATGAAAAAATGGTACCAGAAGTGGTGTCAGTGCTGGAGAAAAAAGGTGCAGAAGTAAAAGTTGCTGACTTAAAACAAATCAATCTACCGTTTTTTGATGCACCGTACGCTCCAACGAGCCCTGACTACACTCCATCAAACGAAGTAGCTAAAGAATGGACGCAGATGGTTGCCGATGCGAATGGCGTCGTATTTGTGACTCCAGAATATAATCACACACTCAGTGCAATACAGCTCAATGCAATCGATTGGATCGGCAAAGAATGGGAGCACAAACCTATCGCACTTGTCGGTTATGGCTGGAGCGGCGCAATCCAAGCTCACGCAGCTGCTCGCGAAGCATTATCAGTCAACCTCAAAGCAAACGTTGGTGATGCGCAAGCTAATCTTCACTTCATGAAGGACATCAATCCAGATGGTACTGCAATTGATGCTGATGTTGTGCAGCAAAAAATCACTGCATCTGTCGAGGAGCTTTTGCAGACAATTGCAAAATAACATCCTGACACAATAATTATGTGCCACGTTCATCAAAAATGAGTGTGGCACATTTTTTATGTATACTACTACTATGGCTAGGTCCGATCAGTATGCGCAACATTTTCTCCGTTCACCACGGGTTGTTGCTGAGCTTGTTGGCCATAGCAATATACGCAAGAATGATGTGGTGTACGATCTCGGAGCAGGTAGTGGAGTGATAGCAAGCGTGCTCGCACGGCGTGCCAAGCAAGTCATTGCAGTGGAGATTGAACCAGAAGCAGTAAAAAAACTGCGTTCTAATGTAGGGTTGGTCGAAAACGTGACCATCATTACGCAAGATATACTCGATATTATACCTGAGACTCGGTACAAAATATTTGCGAATATACCGTTTTCATTAAGCTCAGACGTTGTGAGACATTTTACTTCAGTCCCATTACAACCCACCAGTATGTATGTAATCGTCCAAAAACAGTTTGCAATGAAATTGACGCCGAGCGATGCACATTTTAATTCTGAGCTAGGCGCAGAATTATGGCCGTGGTTTAGTGTGCGCATTCGTAGGCCATTAAAGCGAACGGACTTTACTCCACCGCCTGCAGTTGATACGGTACTTCTCGAAATCAAACCGCTTGAAACGCCGTTGTTGCCATTGCAAGACCAAGAGAAATATAAGAGATTTGTCGCTAAGTGTTTTGCTGAGCAACTATACTTCGCGAAACAGCCAAAGGCACAAGCTGGAATTGACGCAGCGAGAAAACCCTCAGAAGTACGCGCTGAACAATGGGTACGGCTTTACAGTCTTAGCCGATAGCGCCGCCAAATAAGGTGCCTATATAATAGGTGACACCCATGGCGATCAGGCCACCGATAACAACGCGGGTGATTGCGCGAGGCACAGAAGCGCCTCCTACTTTCGCACTCGAATAACCTGTGATAAATAACGCGATAAGCACAGCAATAACTGTCGCTTGAATTTTAATTGCAGTCGGTGCAAGTATAACCATTAAGAAAGGAATGACGCCTCCTATGGTAAATGCAATTAGCGACGCAAGCGCTGCCTGAGTCGGACTGGTAAACTCAGTGTCTTTCGCATTTTTAGCAGCATGGACCTTTTCTACGTCTTTTTGACTAGCGACTGAAACATATTCTCCCACTGCCATAGACAGCGCTCCAGCGACAAGTGCAGCTAAACCAGCGGTAAAAATAGCGCCATTGGTTGCGCCTGCACCCGCAACGCCCATCACCACACTCGAAGTCGACACAATTCCATCATTTGCGCCAAGGACGGCAGCGCGTAAGCGATTGAGCATACGTGTATCTGGTTTTTTAGCAGTGGTCATTTACTTCTATTATACTATATAAGTTAAAACGTAAGGAGTATACTGACAGTAATATGTATGACATTCTCGTAAGAATACTCGCAGACGGACTTGTCGCCCCGATCGTACTGCTTGGAGCATGGGCACTCGTGGTATGTGTTCCAAAAAAAGGGAAATTGCAGTCATATTCACGCGTGCTAATGGCAGGACTAACGGCGTATCTTGTCGCAAAACTAATTGCTTCTATATATCAGCCCGATGCCGCGCGACCGTTTCAAGAGATGGGCGTGCAAGCCGGTGCACTTTACTTGAATAATCCGGGCTTTCCTTCTGACCATTTATTGTTTTGTACCGCCATTAGCTTGGCAGTATGGTTTGAGACACGCCAAAAGAAACTTGCTGCAATGCTTGGTGTCCTGACTATTCTAGTAGCAATTGGAAGAGTGGTTGCGCTCGTACACACGCCGCTCGACGTAATTGGGGGCATAGTTTTTGCTCTAGTCGGCATCCCATGGTACCTTCAGAAAGATACATCAGTATCAGGTACTCGCGAAAAACGCAATAAACGTGTAGAATAACCTATAATAATTCATAAATAGGAGAATCTATGGTTAAGCAACCAGTGCAATCACAGCAGCCTGCTGTGTCAATCATGCCGTGGCTAGAATTGATAAGTGTTTTAGTGGTAGGAGCTGTAACTGGACTGCTTACGTATGCCCTTTATTTTGTGTTTGAGCATTATATATTTACTCCAACGCTTTGTGCGAATACTGCAACAAACCTTGGAAAATGCGAGAATGTCGCTGCACTTTCAACTGGATTTTCGTCGATCATAGCGGGATTTGTTGCACTATTTGCCTTAGTGCGCCAGCGAACCTTTCGCCCACTGTTGATCGTTCTTGCGGTTACGATAGGTTTATGGAATGTTGTTAGTCTAGTTGTAGGTCTGCAGTGGCTAATCGCTGCTGCTGTAATGACAGTTTTGTTTGCCGTAGCGTACGCGGCGTTTGCATGGCTTTCACAGATCCGTAGTTTCGTTGTTTCTTTAGTGCTTGTTATTGTAGTCGTAATAGCACTTCGTGTTGTCGTTAATTAGATAGAAGTCGTGCTTATGGTTTGCGTAGTATACTAATACTATGCAAGAACTTCTTATTATTTTTGTGCTAGCCGTAGTCGTTACTGGTTTTGGCGTTGCACTGTACCTCATGAATCGGCGCCTGAAAGATTTGACAGCATCGTCGGCAGTTGAATTGATGAAGTCGGATGTTACTGAGTTATCACGAACGATGACTCAGCTGCAGCAGGCGATGGGTGACAAGCTTGAGCGCAACAATATCGCAATGCAAACATCGATGCAGCGGCAATTATCGCAGAGCGCAAAATTGGTAAGTGATGTAACGCAACGTTTAGCAAAACTAGATGAAACAAATCGTCGAGTAGTAGATGTTGCAGATGAGCTCAAGTCGCTACAGAATGTACTCGCGAACCCGAAACAACGCGGCGTACTCGGAGAATTTTATCTCAAGCAAATTCTTGAAAATGTATTGCCTCCAGGAACGTTTGAACTGCAATATAAACTAGGGGAAGGAATGATCGTGGATGCGATTATTCATCTTGATGACAAACTATTGCCGATCGACAGTAAATTTAGTTTGGAAAATTATAACCGGCTCGTTGAAGCAAAATCTGAAGACAGGCCCGCCCTTGAAAAAGCTTTCAAGGATGACTTAAAAAAACGTATCGATGAAACCGCAAAATACATAAATGCGCGAAACGGTACATTAGCGCAAGCGCTGATGTTTATTCCCTCAGAGGCAATTTACTATGACTTACTTGCAAACAAAGTTGGTTCTGGTGGTGTAAATGGCCGTGACCTTATGCAGTACGCTGCAGTTGATAAACGAGTCACTATTGTTGGGCCGAGTACGCTTTCAGCAATGCTGCAAATAATTTCTCAAGGCTTAAATAGCCTCGAAATCCAAAAGGATACTGAAATTATCCGAAAAAATGTCGAGCAGCTCGGGACACACATGCGCGGGTTTGATCAATATATGCAAAAACTTGGTGCGAGCTTGGGTACGACAGTCGGGCATTTTAATAATGCACATAAGCAACTTGCTCGCGTTGATAAAGACGTCATAAAAATTGCCGGTGGCAGCGGAGAAATAGATCCACTGCAGCTGGACAAACCATCCGAATAAGAATAATTATATGCATCAAAAAAATACCTCCGCTGCTTCGATGGCGGAGGTATTTTGTACTGATCCGAATAGTGGTTAGGCTTCGGCTTCTGCTGAGACAAGATCTCGCAGCGCAAATCCAATAACCGCACCGACAATAGGCGCAACGATGTAAATAAAGATTGGCCATAGGCTCCAGCTCAATGCTTGGACGGAACCAGCGATTGCTGGATTCAGTACTGCACCATTGACACCTACAGCGCTTACACAGTAACCAGCAATAGCGAGACCGAGGAAAAGACCTCCACCGATACCAAATGCTGAGGTAAGACGACTACGGTCTCGATACACTGCTGCAAATGCGTACGCAAATATAGCGGTACCGAGAAGTTCAGCTGCGAGCACAACCCAATCTTTACCATCAGGTACTGCAGTCAATTTAAATACAGATGCGGTTGTTTGACCCATCATCTGTGCTTGCTGTGACACAGCAGGTGCGGAACTTACGAATGCGTTCAATACAACGAGTGCAAGAAGCGCACCGAGTACTTGCGCGACAATATAACTAGCAGCTCGAGCTGCTGAAATACGACGTGTTGCCCATGCACCAATTGTGAGTGCTGGGTTGAAATATGTTCCCGATACGATGCCAATCATTAACACGATTGAAACAAGTGCAAAGAATACGACAATCGCTGAGCCTGATGCGGCGAGCACGACTGAAGCAAGCACAAACGTGCCGATAAATTCGGCAATTGATGCTGCAAGTAGGGGTGAACGACTGAAGCTAAATCTATCACTTTTCCTATTATTGCTAACAGCAGCGGCTTTGACTGTCGTTACTTTAGTTGTAGTTTTTGCGACTGCAGGTGAAGCTTTCTTGATAGTAGTCTTCTTTGCAGCAGCAGTGGTTTTTTTGGTTGCCATTGCTATTCCCTCCTTTAAAAAGAATATGGCTAAAGTATAGCACATCAATCTTGGGTGATATACTAAAAGAGTTATGTCATTATTTATGAATCAAGAAACTACTCGCTCAAAGTTTCAGCAAAAGATTGCAGCAGACCTTGCTGAAAAATCCAAAAAAAAGCTAACTGACATTGATACCGAACGTCCTGACGGCGTCGAGGATTCCGCATATTTACGTCATACCAAACGCACGACGAGTCTAGCGTGGATATGGATACTACTGGCAATAATTGCACTTGGTATCCTTATCTGGCTTGTGGTGGTTCCGCGCTAACGCTATACTAACGTATAGATGAGTAACTATCCTGCAATCGATACCGTACGCACTGCGCTAATCGAACGTTTTGCGACGCTTGAAACGAAAAGCGACATTCTAAAAGCCGTAGAACTTAAGCAATTATTTGCTGCAATAAAAGACCAACCGAGCGATACGCGTGCTGACTATGGACAAGCAGTTAACGCGCTTAAGGTTGAGCTACAAAACATGATAAATGAGTCGCACGATTCTGTAGAATCACTTGCTGCTATCGATGTAACTGCGCCGATGGACGTCAATAGCCAGAAGCCTTCGTTATTGCCCACGGCAAAGGGAACTGTGCATCCAATTTCACAAGAAATCGCTTATATGAGAAACATACTCGCGAGAATGGGATTTGTTGTCTATGAATCACGTGAAATTGATGATCAGTATCACATGTTTGAAGCTTTGAATTTTCCTAAAGGTCATCCTGCACGTGATGATTATGATACGTTTATGACTGCCGAAAAAGACAGTGACGGCGAATCATTTATCGCACCTGCTCATACGAGTACCATGCAAAACCGAATTTTACGGGAGTTAAAGCCGCAACTAGAAAACGGTGAGCCGATCGCTGCAGCTGCGATCGATCGTTGCTTTCGCAATGAAGATCTTGATGCGCGCCACGAACATACGTTTTATCAGCATGAAGGGATTTATGTCGCTCAAAATGTCCATGCAGGAATGCTGGTTGCGTCACTCAAATCATTCCTGGAATCGTATTTCGAGAAAGAGATCGACGTTCGTGTTAATCCATTTTATTTTCCATTTACCGAACCAAGTTTTGAGTTTTCTCTGAGTTGTCCTTTTTGTGATGGTCAAGGCTGCAAGGTTTGCTCACACGAAGGATGGATAGAATTACTTGGTTGCGGTATGATTCATCCAAATGTGCTGCGAGCTGCCGATATTGATCCTGATGTGTACACTGGCTATGCGTGGGGTGGTGGTGTTGAACGTTTGATAATGATGAAGCATAACGTTGAAGATATCAGGCATTTTGAAAGTGCAAAATTAGATTTTTTGAGGCAATTTTAGATGAAAGTCAGTTTGAATACCGTCAAGCAATACATTAGCTTCGAGCTCCCACCGACAACGGAGCTTATCGAACGGATTAACGAACAACTCGGTAAAGTCGAAACAGTCAACGATCTTGTGGATACGTATAAAGACGCAGTCGTTGTCCAGCTAAAATCTTGCGAAAAACACCCATCGGCCGATAGGCTAAACATATGTTTTGTCGATGATGGAGGTTTCGTGCAAGACGTCCCGCGTACCGACGAAGGATTGGTGCAAGTCGTATGTGGCGCGCCGAATGTCCGGGAAGGAATGTACGCTGTATGGTTACCGCCTCGGTCAGTCGTGCCAGCTACGTATGGAGATGAAGAACCATTTGTTCTTGGCGCTCGAGAGCTTCGCGGCGTAGTCAGCCAAGGCATGCTTGCGGCTGCAGACGAGCTCGCAGTGGGAAATGATCATGACGGTATTTTAGAATTATCATTAGATGAATGGCGTCCTTCAGATCAGTTGCTGCAGGCTGGTGCAAGTTTTGCGAAGCTCTACGGACTAGACGATACGATTATCGACATTGAAAATAAAATGTTCACCCACCGACCGGATTGTTTCGGGCAGATTGGTGTAGCGCGAGAGCTAGCGGGTATTTTAGGTCAGGAATTTGTCGACCCTGAATGGTACTGGAAGATTCCAGAATTTGTTGTAACTGAAGGACTTGATATCGAGATTATAAATGAGGCTGGCGAGAATGTGCCGCGCTTCATGGCTGTCGCCCTCAAAAACGTTGAAATCAAACCAAGCCCTTTGTGGCTCCAGTGTTCACTGATAGCACTGGGCAGTAAACCTATAAACAATGTCGTTGATATTACAAACTACGTTATGCTATTGACGGCGCAGCCAACGCATGCCTATGATTATGATAAACTCCGTGGTCACAAGCTTGGTGTTCGTATGGCAAAGGCTGGTGAAAGCGTTAAGCTGCTCAATGACAAAACATATCAACTTACTGACGATGATATCGTCATTATAGATGGTGAAGGGCCAGTTGGTCTTGCGGGGATTATGGGTGGCGCCAATAGTGAAATAAGCGAGTCAACAAAAAATGTCGTCCTTGAAGTTGCGACATTTGATATGTATGTCCTGCGTAAAACGAGCATGCGACATGGCGTGTTTACTGACGCGCTTACACGGTTCAATAAAGGCCAGTCACCGCTGCAAAACGATCGAGTACTTCAAACATTGCTTATGTCGATCAAAGACATTAGTATGACCGAGCAAGCAAGTCCTGTCATCGACCTGCAGCAAGATAGCGTAAAACAGATCTACGACCAACAGACTGTGCATGAACCACTCTTTATTGAGAGGTCATTCATTAACGACCGGCTAGGACTGGAATTTACAAACGAAGCCATTATGACACTTCTTAGTAATGTACATTTTGACTGTACTAGTGTTGAATCTACTGACGCGCTGACTATCACCGCACCATTTTGGCGCACAGACATCGAGCTTCGCGAAGATATAGTTGAGGAAGTGGGCAGACTCTACGGATTCGATAAATTGCCACGCGAACTGCCGATGCGCACGATGAAGCCGACAGCGCTTCGCCCGCAAATTCAGCTCAAAGCTGACGTACGGAATGCGCTCAGCAAGGCTGGCGCAAATGAAATACTAACGTATAGTTTCGTTCATGAAAACGTTATGACTCGTGCCGGTCAAAATTCTGAATTTGCCTATCGACTATCAAATGCGCTGAGCCCGGACCTTCAGTATTATCGTCTTAGTTTGACGCCGAGTTTACTCGACAAGATTAATGCCAATATTCGTGCAGGGTACGATGAATTTGCGCTTTTTGAAATAGGAAAAGGACACTCGAAGCAAGTGGCAGTCGATGATGATTCATTGCCACTCGAAACTCATCGAGTAGGCCTCGTCTATTCTGCAAAACATGCTACAAAGGGCGCTAGTTTCTACCAAGCAAAAAGTATTCTCGAATTTCTTGCCACGTCCCTGAAACTTGAACTCGACTACGAACCGCTCACCGAAGCATCAACTGATCAGACGTACGTTGCATTTGACTACCAACGATCGGCTCTTGTTGTGAGTAGACGCACGAATACTGTATTGGGAATAGTCGGTGAGTATACGCAGCAGACAAAACGAGCATTTAAGTTACCGCAGGCAGCAGCAGGATTTGAGCTGTTGTTAGACGAGTTACAGAGTATTAATAAACAACTCACGACCTATACGCCGCTGAGTAAATATCCATCAATCGATCGCGATGTTACCTTTGTCTGCGAGACATCTATGAGTTACCGCGACATAGTGTCAAACATCAGCGCACACATACGTGAAATATCTGTGCCAATCACAGTCGCGCTTAAAGACATATACCAAGCAAACTCAAGTAGCAACAAGCATATGAGTTTTGTCTTTACAATCAAGCCAGAGCTGCAAACGATGACGAGCGATCAAGCTTCAGCAGTTATGAATGATATCATCGCTATTGTCGAGCAAAATACGACTGCTCGCGCCATGCGATAAGCAAACCAAAAACCACAATTGCTCAACCAAATCATAAGAGGTATGATTGAAGTAAATGAAACGAAAAATGCTGGTAGTCGCTATTGTGGTTGTTATCGCTGCGCTCGTAGCGCTAGGGTATCGGTTGGTGCATGGAGTAACGTTTGATGTATTGCAGCCTACAGGCGTGATTGGTTTGAAAGAGCGTAATTTGCTACTATTCACGCTTGGTCTAAGCCTCATAGTCGTAGTACCAGTGTTTACGATGTTGGCGGTATTTGCATGGAAATACCATGAGTCGAATACAGAGGCTACATACAAACCAAATTGGACGAAAAACACTACACTCGAAACCATTTGGTGGGGTATACCGATCGTTATTATAGCGATATTATCTCTTGTTACGTTCATTACTAGTCATACGTTAGATCCGTATAAGCCAATAGCATCTAACAACCGGACGATAGAGGTGCAAGTCGTCGCTCTGCAATGGAAGTGGCTTTTTATATATCCTGATTATGGTATTGCAACGGTCAATGAATTACCAATAGCGGTGAATACACCGATACATTTTTCACTGACAGGGGATGCTCCAATGAACGGTTTCTGGATACCAAGTTTGGGGACACAAATATATGCGATGAATGGCATGCAATCAGAGTTAAACCTTATGGCTAATAAAGTTGGCGTATACAAAGGTCACGCAACAAACATTAACGGTAAAGGTTATGCGGACATGAACTTTACCGTCAAAGCGCTTTCGAGTGGTGATTTTGATACATGGCAAAAGTCCGCCCACGATTCTCCTGATCAATTAACAAAAGCAACGTACGATAAGCTAGCGGAGCCAAATACGATGGGTGTACGTACATTATTGCTCGCTGACCGTACGTTATACGATACAATAATGATGAAATATATGACAAAACAAACCACTAAGAATAATACAACGAAATCAACTATGGACCACCATAGCATGGACGCTATGTAATGGAATTATTTGCAAACCTACTCGGAAGAATGTCACTGGAATATTTTCCGAAAGAACCAGCAACGATCGGTGCCGCAATTGGTATGCCACTAGCGGTTTTTGGTGTTGTTGGCCTCTTGACCTATTTCAAAAAATGGCGATGGCTATGGGACAACTATTTGACGTCACTCGATGCAAAAAAAATCGGTGTCATGTATATTGCCGTAGGTCTAATCATGCTAATTCGTGGACTCGCTGATACGCTGATGCTCCGTTTACAAACCGCTGTGGCCGTGGGTGATCAAGCGGGTCCGTTTAGCACCGATACATTTCAGCAAGTATTCACGGCACATGGCACAATTATGATTTTCTTTGTCGCCATGGGTCTAATGTTTGGGCTTATCAATGTGGCCCTACCGTTGATGCTGGGGACTCGAGATGTAGCTTTTCCGCTTCTAAACTCAATTAGCTTTTGGTTATTTGCAGCCGGCATGATACTGATCAATTTTTCTCTGATCTACGGCGGTTTCAGTAACGGGGGATGGCTCGGATATCCGCCGCTGACGGAACTACAATATAATCCAGGACCAGGAGTTGATTACTGGATATGGAGTTTGCAGATTGCCGGAGTAGGAAGTTTGCTTTCGGGCATCAATTTCTTTGTCACCATTATCAAAAATCGCGCACCAGGTATGACATTTATGAAGATGCCTATATTCGCATGGAGCGTTCTCGTGACAACAGTTCTAATAATGTTGGCTTTTCCGATACTGACAGCGACGCTCGCCATGCTCTCGCTCGATCGAACCCTTGGAATGCATTTTTTCACCTCGCTTGCTGGCGGGAACCCTATGATGTACATCAACCTCATATGGGCTTGGGGTCATCCAGAAGTATATATTCTGGTACTACCAGCATTTGGTATTTTTTCAGAAATAGTGGCAACATTTAGTCGTAAAGCGTTGTTTGGCTACAAATCTATGGTCATAGCGCTGTGTGCGATCATGGTTTTATCATTTATCGTCTGGCAGCACCATTTCTTCACCATGGGTGCGGGAGCCAATGTCAACGCATTCTTTGGTATCATGACGATGATCATTGCAATCCCTACAGGAGTAAAGATATTCAACTGGCTGTTTACGATGTATCGAGGTAAGATTTTGTTTGCTAGTCCGATGTGGTGGTTTATGACATTTGTCGTCACATTTACACTAGGTGGAGTTACCGGTGTATTGATGGCAGTTCCGGCTATTGATTATCAAGTGCACAATACGTTGTTTCTCGTAGCGCACTTCCATAATGTGATAATTGGTGGGGTAGTATTCGGCTATCTTGCCGGGGTCGCCTACTGGTTTCCAAAGATGTTCGGCTTCACGCTTATCGAACGCCTCGGCAAATTATCGGCAGCATTATGGCAGCTCGGCTTTATCCTTGCGTTTATGCCACTATATGCACTTGGACTCATGGGTGCAGTTCGCCGCCTTGATCATTACACTGACCCGGCTTGGACACCGTTCTTCATAGTTTCAGGGATCGGGGTCGTGATCATTTGTGGCGGTGTGTTTGTACTCGTATTGCAAATAGCACTCAGTATATGGAAACGAAAGTCACTCAAAGCAGGCGGCGATCCATGGAACGGCCGTACGCTTGAATGGTCAGTGCCGTCGCCGGCGCCTAGCTATAACTTTGCAGTCATCCCACATGTCTCAGAGCGTGATGAGTGGTGGCACCGAAAGCAGCACAAATTAGCGCATGCTATCGATCACTACCAGGATATTATGCTACCAAAGAATTCTTCAATTGGTCTCATAATTGGTGGCCTTGCCGGTATAGCAGGTTTTGGGATCATTTGGCACATATGGTGGCTGTCAGCTATCGCTGTTGTGGCTATCATCAGTACGGTCATTATTCGATCAAATGTTGAAGAAACTGAATTTACCATTACTGCTGCAGAACTAAAGAATGCTGAGGCAAAATTATGAGTACGCTCCACGAAACACAGCTAGCGAACCAAAAAACCGAATTAGGTTTTTGGCTCTACCTGATGACCGATTTAATGTTATTTGCGAGTCTATTCGCGGCGTTCATGGTGCTGCGTGTTGGAACAAACGGTGGATCAAGCGGTGTAGATATATTTAATCCTCAGTACGCACTTCTTGAAACATTTGTACTACTCGCAAGCAGCCTTAGCTGCGGCATTGCACTTATATCAGCCCGGTTTGGCAAACTAAAGCCAGCTGTTATTTACCTAGTCATAACGATGCTGCTAGGCGCTTCATTTTTGTTTTTAGAAATACGGGAGTTTGCCTTACTCGTACTAGAAGGTAACAGTGCTGCGAGTAGTGCTTTCTTATCAGCATTTTTCACACTTGTTGCTACGCATGGTCTACATATTTTGATCGGACTGGTATGGGCGGGAGCTTTGCTTTATTCAATCACGAAAAAAGGTTTGCAGCCTCGTGTTTTGCATAAATTTGGACTGTTTGCGCTCTTTTGGCACTTTTTAGATATTGTCTGGATCTTTATATTTAGTGTCGTCTATTTGATCGGAGGCTTATCGTGAACCATACATCCTATCGTGCAGCAGTGAAGCAATATATAATCGGCGCAGTACTCGCAAGTATCTTGACGCTACTCGCATATTTTTTCGTCACACAGCGAATCACAAGCTCGGTAACACTTCTTTCAGCGCTCGTTCTTGTACTAGCGGTTATTCAACTCACAGTGCAAATCACATATTTCTTACACTTTGGTGCAGATAAAAAGCCCCGCTGGAGATCATATAGTCTGTTGTTTACGACTCTTATGATAGTGGTGGTTGTTGTCGGGTCGATATGGATCATGCGTAACCTTAACTATCGAATGAACATGTCACCTGATAGCATGAACATGTATATGATTGATCAGAATAAAAAAGGTTTTTAGTGCATAGAGTCAAAAACTACATTCGCTTAGCAAAGCCTGGTGTGCTGATGGGTAATGTCCTGACTGCGATTGCAGGCTACCTGCTTTCAGCGGCACAGTATGGCTATGACCTTGTGTCGTTCCTCGCGATGCTTATAGGTATGACGTTTGTTGTCGGCGGCGCGTGTGCGTTGAATAATTATTTAGACCGTGACATTGATAGTAAAATGGAGCGGACCAAAAAACGGCCAAGTGTCAGTGGTGAAATGAGTCCAATTGGTATGCAAATATACGCTTGGACATTATTAGTGGTAGGGGTTGGTGTGCTATATCTGTGGACGAATTTGCTAGTAGTTGGTATTGGAGTTATTGGTTTCATTACGTACGTATGGCTATACGGCGCTTGGTCAAAGCGAACATCGATTCATGGTACAGCTGTTGGTGCGATTTCTGGTGCTCTGCCAATTGCTGGAGGGTATGCTGCTGCGTCGGGTATGTTCGATGTTGGTCTCGGCATAGCATTCTTGATTCTATTTTTCTGGCAGTTTCCAGAATTCTTTTCAATCGCAATCTACCGCAAGAAAGAATATGCAGCAGCTGGCATTCCACTGATGAGCATCGTAGAAGGCGTTCGTTCTACAACTGTGCAAATAGTTGTATTCACGATAGCGTATGTGATCGCGACGTTGACCTTGTCATTTTTTGGCTACACAGGCATCGTCTACCTGCTAGTGATGCTGGCGAGTGGTATCTACTGGATACACTATGGGTTTAAAGGTTTACGAACAAAGAATAGCGAAACATGGTCGCGTTCAATGTTCCGTTTATCGATGTACAATATTTTATTATTATGTTTGATGCTTTCAATTGGTCCGCTTTTACCCTAGCGCTCGATCGATATACAATGTATAGTAGACAACATGTATGAAATAAAACGACTCCTTGGGTATGGCACAGCGCTCAAGCGCTACTTCGGTATAATCATTGCCTCATCTGTGCTTCTAGCTGGCCTGAGCCTAGCTACGCCGTACATTATGAAATTTGCTACCGATTGGGTAGTGTCAATCACTGCAGGAAAAGAAATTTTCTCATGGAGTACGTTAATTTTGCTGGTTGGCATGCAACTTACAGTTGCATTACTATCTGTTATTATCGGTGATGTTGGCGGTTGGTATGGTGATATGATGGCAGTAAAGCTTCGACATCAACTCTCTACGACATACTATGAGCATTTGTTAACACTGCCTCAAAAGTACTATGACGGCGAAGTGACCGGAAAAGTAATCAACCGATTAAGTCGGGCGATCACCGATATTAGTAATTTTTTGCAGTTCTTTTCAAATAATTTGTTACAGATGTTGATAACCATGGTAATCACCGTTATCGTACTATTCGCGTATAGTTGGCCATTAGCAGTGTTATTTTTGCTTCTAATACCAGCTAATCTAGCGCTGACTGCTAAAACGAGTAAGAGATGGCAGAAGCTAGAAGCTAAAAAAAATACTCATTTTGATATTGCCAGTGGACGGTTCGCAGAAGTAATTGCCCAGATGCGTTTAGTCAAAAGCTTTGGCTCACAAAAGCGCGAGCTCAAATCATTTGATACGCGTATTAATAAAATGGTCGGGTTAACGCGCGAGCAATCAGCCTATTGGCACAGGATGAATGCACTGCGTGGTGTTGTCTTTGGCATCATATTTGCGACGATCTACGGCATTATTTTTTATCAAACTGCAAATCGTTCGATAAGTGTTGGTGACATGGTGCTGCTTGTTACACTCGTTCAACAAGTGGCCTTTCCTTTACGCAATATTAGCTTCTTTGTTGATAGCTATCAGCGCGCGGTAGCAAATAGCAAAGACTTTGTCATTGCTATGAATGAGATACCAGAGGTGAACGATGCCGCAACTCAAGCACTAACTATTAGTAAAGGTCGGGTAGAATATCGCGATATTACGTTTGCCTACGACGATAGTAAAGAGGTACTTTCGAACGTTTCATTTGCCATAGAGCCTGGACAAAAAGTTGCACTTGTTGGTGAAAGTGGTAGTGGCAAAACAACTCTTTCAAACTTGTTAATGCGTCTCTATGAGCCAACGTCAGGTCAGGTGCTTGTGGATGAACAAAACATTGTTGAGGTTACCCAGAAAAGTATCCGCACTGCAGTGGCGACGGTCTTTCAGGAAGCAACGTTATTTTCGGGCACAATTCGAGAGAATATTGCCTACGCATTGCCGAGCGCATCAGATGAGCAGATTGTACGCGCTGCCAAAGCGGCAAACGCTTTTGAGTTTATTCAGGAGCTGCAAAACGGGTTTGATACAGAAATTGGCGAACGTGGAATCAAGCTTTCAGGCGGACAACGCCAACGTATCGCTATTGCCCGTGCTTTACTCAAAGACGCTCCAATCTTAATTCTTGATGAAGCAACATCCAGCTTAGATAGTCGTAGTGAAGCAGAAGTACAAGACGCTCTCGATCGTCTTATGAAGGGGCGAAGTGTGCTGATCATCGCGCATCGACTGAGTACGATTGCACACGTTGATCAGATTGTCACGATGAGCCACGGCAAGGTTGACGAAATAGGCGCACCAGCAGAGCTTGCAAAAACTGGCGGCATTTATTCGCAGCTTCTTGAGCTGCAGCTTGGATCAACCAAAAAGGCTCGCGAGAGGCTCAAAGAGTTCGAAATATCTGCTTGAGCTTGATATACTGAAAGTAACGTAAGTCTAAAGAGGTACAAAATGGCAACGAGCACAGCACAGCGTGTCGGCATCTGGATCATTGCAGTAGCAATGATAGTCGGAACAGTCGTCGGATTTTTAGTAATGATTTTATCAACAAAAAATAATGCTTCGACGCAAGACGCGCTCGCAAAATACCAATCAGCATATACAGAGTACTCGACCAAGACACAGAAGCAACAAACAGACCTGACTGCGCGAACCGATGAGCTATCGAATACGTACAAGGATTCGTTTGTGCCGCAAAAGCAAAAAGTTGCGAAATATGACGGCGCAAAGGTAACAGCACTCTCGTCAGAAACAATCAAACCAGGAGATGGCAAGGCGATCACAAATGAATACACGTACGCTGCCTACTATATAGGCTTTAATCCTGACGGCACTATTTTTGATAGTTCGCTTAACGGTAGCGCGCTCAAGACGCCACTCATTGTACGTCCAGGCGGTGTTATTGCTGGATGGGCAAAGGGAATGGAAGGCAAGCAAATCGGTGGTATTTACGAGTTAACTATACCGAGTGATCAAGCATATGGTGCAACGGGCAGTGGTGACACCATCAAACCTAATACGCCGCTAAAATTCATAGTAATGCCTGTCGAACTATTAACGACCTACAAAGAGCCGCAAGTTACTAAAGAAGTTATGGAGGCATATGGAAGTGCAAACTAAGATTCATGATGTCGTGATGGTTGGTGCTGGACCAAGCGCACTAACAGCTTCTATTTACACCACACGTGAAAACATCGAAACAATTCTGTATGAAAAATCGACGATTGGCGGTATGGCTGCGATCACCGACATGGTAGATAATTATCCTGGTTTTCCTGATGGCATCGAAGGCATGACGCTTGCATCGAAATTACAGGCACAAGCCGAACGATTCGGTGCAGTAATAGATTTTGGCGAGATCTCCGAAATTCGCGATAATGGTCCGACTAAAACGCTGATTGTAGATGGCGCTGAGGTGCAGGCAAAATCTGTTCTTATAGCTACCGGAAGCGATTACAAGCGTGTCGGCGTCCCCGGTGAGGCCGAGCTATTTGGCCGTGGCGTGCACTACTGTGCAACCTGTGACGGCGCCTTCTACAAACAGAAGCGACTCGTCGTCATCGGTGGTGGCAACTCAGCGTTTCAAGAAACGTTGTTTTTGACTCGCTTTGCGAGGCACATCGATTTGCTTGTCAGAAGTGAGATTCGGGCAAGTGACGTGATCGTGAAAGATTTACAGCCGTTCGTTGACAGCGGCCAAGTGACGATACATATGCCCACACAAACCAAAGAAATAGTTGCAGTTGACGGAAAAGTCACGGGAGTACGTGTGTCGGTTAATGGTGGAGACGACACGATCATCGAGACAGATGGTGTATTTGTGTTCGTCGGACTTTTGCCAAATACCGGTTTTCTCAAAAGCTCAGCTATTGAGCTCGATGAAATCGGACTGATTAAAACGAACGAACATCTAGAAACATCGATGAAAGGTGTCTTTGCAAGCGGCGACGTCCGTAGTGGGGCAACGCTCCAAATTGCAAGCGCGGTCGGTGAAGGTGCATCAGCTGCCTTATCGATTCGTGAATATCTCGATAATTTGAACAAAATTTCTTAGCTCATCGAAGAATTATTTCACGTAGTGCTTGAAGAACGATTCGAGTTGCTTGATAATGCGTGAGTCATGAGTTTCGAGAGCTATTTCTCGAGTACCAAACACCACACTACCTGGCATAAAGTTGTGTGAACCAGTAATGGCGATTTTGTTGCCACCTGGCATGGTGAAAATCATAAACTTCGCATGAAGGTAATTATCACGTTCATACAGCGTGGTGTGCCCGCTTAGAAACATATTCGTTTTGATGATTGTCTTGTTCCAAAACGTCGCATTCGATGGCTTGTTAAAATACAGCGTCGCATCTTTATCTTTTAGGATACGGCCAAGTTTCCCGCTCGGGCAGTATTGGGACACAAATAAAATGTGAGATGCTTCACGCGCTAAACGACATGCGTGTCGATAGATAATCGAATCACCCTGGAACCCGCCGTCGAGCATGATACGGTCATTTTTTCCATGACTAAAATCATGGCTGCGATAGGCAAAATGTTTGCGATCGGCAGCGATCACCCGACTAATGTAGTCATTAATTTCCATCGCTAGTTGCTGGTCCTTAATACGAAACATGTAGTCGGTATTATTGATGCTCACGCCGTCGAGATTCACACCCCCGAACGAGTAAACGGTGTCATCAACTACGAGGCATTTACTGTGTGTGCGACCAGTAAATGGCATTGTGCTAAAACGACCAAGCCAGGTGAATTTGACGCCCGCTTTCGTCAGTGTCTTTGCCATGCTCGTTGTCGCTCGAGATTGCTTGGTATAATATCGATACGGAATAAAATGTCCGCCGAGCTCGCCAAACGTAAAAACATCAGCTGCAACGGTTACTTCTACGCCACGCCGAGCCGCGTCGGCTAATGATTCAATCAGTCCGTCTGTGCTGAGGTCTTCGGTCATCATCATGCACAGAAATGACACGCTCTGTTTCGCGCGGTTAATGTGTTTTGTTGCTTCGGCGATGTATTCTTCTGGCAAAAGTAACGTTGGTGCAGTCATGAAGCAACTCGCGCAAGATTATAAGTCGACATACTTGCACTTAGTATACCATTACTGACAACTGCTAGATGCCGATACCTAAATTTGGTACAATGAACCAAAAGCATAACGAAAGAGGAAATAGTATATGGCTGACTTCAATGTAGTTTTAGCTCCTGGTGACATCGAAAATGGGTATGTAAACACGGTCGTCGAAATCCCTGAGGGATCTCGATTAAAAGTAGAATGGGACCGAGAGCACGCGGCCTTTATGCTTGACCGCGTCGAACCAGCTATCTTTGCAAAACCATGTAACTATGGATTTATTCCTGGCACACTTGATGAAGACGGCGATGAGCTCGACACTTTGATCATATGTCCTGAGCCACTTGCAACTGGCGTGTGGTTAAAAGCAAAAATAATCGGCGTTATGCGATTTGAAGATGACGGGGAAGTAGATGACAAAGTAGTCGTAGTTCCTGCTGATAATCGAGACGACGGTGATGCAATCAATTCGCTCGAAGACATTCCGCAGCTTGTCAAAAAACTCGAACACCACTTTTCGCATTACAAAGACCTCAAAAAACCAGGCTCTACAATTGTCAAAGGTTGGGGAGATGTAGCTGAAGCCAAAACAATCATTAATAGTTGTATTGAACGCTGGAACAACAAATAGTCTCTGCTTGTGATGCAGAGTTACCGTTTGCGACGAGTGCTACTGCGAAGTTTTTTCGCGGCATACGTCACCGTATCAAAAAGTGAACGATTTTGTTTTGAAAGTTGCAACCGTAATTTTTCCTTAGCATGATTTGTCGCTAAATATTCCTTCCAGGTTGCTTTTGGTCCAGCTGTCTTACTCGTCAACACTTCAACATGATCCCCGTGCTGCAGTACATAGCTGAATGGTTTCATCACACCGTTTACTTTAAAACCACTGGCACGGGCGGCAATATCAGAGTGTATTCGGTAGGCAAAGTCGAGTACAAATGCGCCGCGCGGCAGATCCCAGATATCGCCCTTCGGAGAATAGACAAAGATTCGATCGTGAAACAAATTCATGCGAAATTTTTCTGAGTCAAATTTATTACCCTTACCAGTGCGGGCTGCTGTGAGTTGCAAATCTTTGATCCATGACAGGTGTGCTGGTAATTCTCCGATACGTCCTTTTTTGTAATCTTCGGTGAGTTTTTGTTCGTTGTAGTGAAAACTAGCGGCAAGTCCGCGTTCGGCATAATCATGCATTTGCTGAGTCCGGACCTGGAACTCAACGATTTGACCATTGGTTGTTTGTACGGTCGTATGTAAACTTTGGTAGCCGTTCAACTTCGGCTGCGCAACATAATCTTTGATGCGTTCAAAAATTGGCGTGTAAAGTTCATGCAATACCCCGAGCACTAAGTAGCATGTCGACAAATCATCAACGATTATTCGTAGCGCAATCAAATCATGTATCTGGTCTATATCGCCACCGACACGGTCGAGCTTTTTGTATAAACTGTAGGCGCTTTTCACGCGTCCATCCATTTCAAATACAATTTTTTCTTCGTGTAATTTCCTCGTCACTTCTCGTTTAACCGATTGGAGTTTACGGTTGCTTCGTTTGAGGCGTGAATCCATGAGCGATTTTGTACGAACGAAATCTTTCGGGGTCATAAAGCGAAAACTAAGCTCTTCGAGTTGCACGCGTGCCCGTCCCATGTTGAGTCGGTCAGCAAGTGGCGCAAATACTTCCATCGTTTCACGCGCAATTTTCTTTTGCTTGTCGCGTGGCATGTGCTCAAGTGTGCGCATGTTGTGCAATCGATCGGCAAGTTTGATAATTAAAACTCTCACATCTTCACCAACAGCAATCATTAGCTTAGTCAGATTGTCTTTTGTCGCAGGGAGATAACTATCAAGGTCTCGCATTCCGCTGCGCGCTTTAGAAACTTTTGTCACTCCGTCAACGAGAAAGGCAATGTCGGCACCAAATAAGGTCTCAATTGTAGGAAGGGTAAGTTCCGTATCCTCAACAACGTCGTGCAGCACGCCTGCAATTACAGAATCTATATCAAGTTCCCACTCTATGAGGATAGCGGCTACACTCAGAGGATGAATGATAAATGGTTCGCCGCTTTTTCGAAACTGTCCGCTATGTGCCTCCGTCGCGACATCGATAGCATGCTCAAGCTCAAGAATGTCGGTCTCGGTGTAATGCTTCGATGCGGAGAGTAGTAGCGACTGCTTATCCATGACTTAATTATAGCGAATTTTTATGAACTACTTGTATACTGTAGGTATAAGCGTAAGAATAATGTCTTATAAAGGAGATATGAATGGCACAAACTAACATTGCGATTAACGGGTTTGGACGAATCGGACGAAATGCATTTAAACTTGCATTTGAACGATCTGACCTCAACATCGTTGCAATCAATGACCTGACTGACAACAAAACGCTCGCCTACTTGCTCAAGCACGATAGCAACTACGGTACGTACGACAAAGATGTGAGCTTTGATGACAACGGTCTCGTAGTTGCAGGTAAAAGTATCAAAGTGCTAGCAGAAAAAGATCCAGCGGCGTTGCCATGGGCTGATCTCGGCGTTGACCTTGTCATTGAGTCAACCGGTTTTTTTACCGATGAAGAAGGCGCCTCAAAGCACATTACGGCAGGTGCAAAGCGTGTGGTTATTTCTGGTCCAAGCAAATCTGAAGGCGTTGATACGCTTGTGCTTGGTGCAAACGACGACAAAGTAGCTGGTTCGTCAGCAGTTGTGTCAAACGCGAGCTGTACAACAAATAGCCTCGGCGCAGTCATGGCGGTACTTGATAGTGAATTTGGTGTTGAAAAGTCACTCCTGACAACTGTACATAGCTATACGGCTAGTCAAGCTCTTCAAGACGCACCAAAAAAAGATCCTCGAGAAGGTCGTAATGCTGCAGAAAACATCGTGCCAACCAGCACGGGTGCAGCTATCGCTGTTACTAAAGCGCTGCCAGGTCTTGCCGGAAAATTCGATGGTATCTCTATGCGAGTTCCAACACCTGTCGTCTCGATATCAGACGTTACTGCTCTGCTCAGTAAAGACGTTACTGTCGAAGAGCTCAATGCAGCATTTGTCAAAGCTGCCGGTCAGCCATATTTCCAGGGCATTCTCGGTGTTTCAGATGAACCACTAGTGTCTCGTGACTATATTGGCAACAGCTTCTCTGGAACTGTCGATCTCGCCTTGACTCGCGTGGTCGGAGGCAACCTTGTCAAGGTATGCGTCTGGTACGACAACGAATGGGGCTACTCAAACCGCCTTGTCGAACTTGCTGCAGACGTCGCAAAAACTATCTCATCGTAATAAGTTTTACCGAGTAACGAAAATAGCCCCCCGAAAGAGCTCAAGCTGCAAGAGATTAAACTCTCGCGGCAAGCTATTTTCGGAGGGCTTGTTGCCTCGATGCTGGGGTTACTTTGCGATCTTGACCCACTCATCACCAAGGAACTTTCCTCGGTAGGCGACAACCTGTGGTGTGCCAGTGATGAGGCTCACCTCGAGATACTCGAAGCACGGGTGACCACTGAGGTACAGGACCACAGTTCCACTCTTCATGAAGTACATCACTTGTGCATCGACGGCGTTGTCATCGACCTTGATGGCGAACGCGTCGTCTGCAGTGGTCGGAGAAAGCAGACGTCTCGTGACGTTTTCCATGTACCTGGCAGCGTCGATGATGAAGTTTGGGTGGCTCGGCTCGGTCATGACGTATCTCCATTACTCGAAGGGCTATCTAGTCAGGAAATCCCTGCGTAGATTAAATAATATATTACTACAAAAATCATAATTTGTCAACGATATCTTTACGTCCAACAACTCTTTACAGTTAGCTTCATCCCGCTTATACTTTAGTTTATATATGAATATTTACTTGGGTGCGGACCATCAAGGCTATTACTTAAAGGAAAAGTTGTTTGCCTATTTGGCGAAGCACAACTATAACGTCGAAGACGTAAGTGGCAAGGTACTTGACCCTATCGATGATTTCCCGGAGTTTGCTCAGCTAGCTGCAACGCGCGTGATTGGTGACGATAGCGAAGACCCTCGTGCAATCTTGATATGCGGTGGTGGTCAAGGCATGGCGATGGCGGCGAATCGATTTCGCGGCATTCGTGCAGCAGTAATTTGGGACGCGTACGAGGCAAAGATGACGCGCTATGACAATGACTGTAACGTACTGTGTCTCCCGGCTCGTGTGTTCGACGAAATGGATGATTCCGGCTGGCAAGGCGTCGTCGAAACCTGGCTTAACACCGAGTTTGCTAAAGCCCCACGTTTTATACGGCGTAACGCGCAGATTGATGAGATGGCCTAATGAGTTTCATCGCTCCTGCAATTCTGGCCGAAAACGCCGATCAGTACAAAGAAAAAATCGAGGCAATGCAGGGCTTTGCGACACGGATTCATATTGATCTTTCAGATGGTGAATTTGCACCGACGTTTACCATTACCGATAACGAACTGTGGTGGCTTCCAGAGATGCAAGCAGATATACATGCTATGGTCGCTCGTCCAAGTGAACACGTACAGGCGCTGGTCGCAAAAAAGCCACATATGATAATTTTTCACGCCGAAGTTCAAGAGGATTTGTCGCAGATTTTTCAGTATGTTCGTCAAGCAGGAATCAAGGCTGGATTAGCATTGCAGCGGCCAACAGTGCCGACAGAAATCCGACCCCTGATCGAAATGGCTGATCATGTCATGATTTTTAGTGGTGACCTCGGCCATCATGGGGGCACCGCAAGCTTAATGCAACTTGAAAAAGTACGACTTATCAAAGCGATTCGTCCGACAGTCGAAATCGGTTGGGACGGTGGCGTCACTCTTGAAAACGCGTTTAGTCTGAGTCAAGGCGGAGTTGATGTACTTGATGTTGGAGGTACTATAGCTAAGAGCGCAGATCCAGCGGAAACATACGCAAAATTAGTAAGTGAAATCAATAAGCATGGGGTGATATAGGATGGGTGATTTGACACGAACAGAATTAAAACACAAGGTGAGTGCTGTCCGCGAGGATATAATTCGCATGCTTGAAGCTGCTGGTTCCGGACATAGTGCTGGTCCGCTCGGCTTGGCTGAAGTCGTGACAACGCTGTATTTCGATATTATGAATTTGCGACCGAGCCAGCCTAATTGGAGTGACCGTGACCTATTCTTTCTAAGTAATGGCCACTGTGTACCAGTACAATATGCAGCTATGGCTGAACGTGGGTATTTTGATAAAGAAGAGCTAATGACCTTACGAAAATTTGGCTCACGCTTGCAAGGACATCCAGAACGTACGAAGCTCCCTGGTCTCGAAAACACCAGTGGCCCACTCGGCAGTGGACTGAGCCAAGCTGCCGGCGTCGCTTATACGCTGCAGTATATCGACGCGCAGCCGCATCGTTTTGTTTATGTCGTCACTGGAGATGGAGAACTAAACGAGGGCAACATCTGGGAAGCAGCCATGTTTGCGGGGAAGTACAAACTATCCCAACTCGTCGTTTTCATCGATCGAAATAATATCCAGATCGATGGTAATACCGAAGATGTTATGCCGCTCGAGGATCTTGCTGGCAAATGGAAGAGTTTCGGGTGGCACGTCCAAGAGATTGATGGCCACAACATCGAAAGCATTCAAGATGCCGCGAGCCAAGCGCGCGCGACTACGAATCGTCCAAGCGTCATAATTGCTCACACGATTCCCGGTAAAGGCGTTGATTTTATGGAATACGATTACCACTGGCACGGCGTTGCACCAAATCACGAGCAAGCAAAAAATGCGCTGCGAAAACTACGTACGCTTGATGGTAAGATTCGACATGAAGGAGAAGGTGTATGAGTGATTACGCATTAAACCCACATTACGCAGCAGATGATGTGGCAAAGGAACCTATCCGCGCAGGATTTGGTAGAGGCCTGCGTGCTGCAGGTGAAGTAAATGATCAAATCGTTGCATTATGTGCTGACCTAACAGACAGTACCCAAATGAGCTTATTTAAAGAAAAGTTTCCGAATCGCTTTGTTGAAATAGGTGTTGCTGAGCAAAATCTTGTCACCGTAGCGAGTGGAATGGCGCGCATGGGTAAGATTCCTTTCACATCGAGCTATGCGGCTTTTAGCCCTGGCCGAAATTGGGAACAAATTCGCACGACTATATGCCTTAACGATCAACCAGTGAAAATCGTTGGCTCGCATGCAGGAACATCTGTCGGTCCAGACGGTGCAACACATCAGATGCTCGAAGATATTGCTTTGATGCGCGTGCTACCAAATATGGTGGTGATCGCTCCTGGTGACGCTATTGAGGCTGAAAAGGTAACTCGCGCTATTGCTGAAAATGGCAAACCGACCTATTTGCGACTTGCACGCGAGAAAACCCCAATCTACAGCACTGAACATTCACCATTTGAAATTGGTAAAGCATATATACTGCGTTCCGGCAGCGATGTCAGTTTACTCGGAACGGGTGCTATGACATATCAACTGCTCATGCTATCGCGCATCCTGGAAGAAAAAGGGATCAGCGCAGAGGTTGTCCATGTGCCGACCATTAAGCCAATCGATGAGCAAACCATACTCGATAGCGTACGTCGAACTGGTCGAGTCGTTACGGCCGAGGAAGCGCAAATAGCTGGTGGTTTCGGTGGTGCTATCGCCGAATTATTATCAGAAAAATTGCCAGCTCCACTCAAACGTCTCGGCATTCATGACCGCTTTGGTGAATCAGGGACACCAGATGAGCTTGCTGACTTCTTCAAACTCACCGCAATAACGATGCAAGACGAAGTTGAACAATTTATCAATCACGTGCCGCAATACCGACCGGGATATTAAAAAGGAGAACTATGGGACTTACAATTTCACAAATACGAGACAATACTACCCGAGCGCGTCATCTCATGCAGCGATCGCGAGCACAAGGGTTTGCTGTTGGTGCTTTTAATATTGACAACCAAGAGACGCTGATTGCGGTATGTAAGGCAGCAAAGAATCTTAATTCTCCAGTGCTCGTCGAAGTCAGTGACGGCGAAGTTTCCGCAATGGGTCTTGAGAATATTCGAGATCTCGTGGATAACTACAAAGCGCAGTATGGCATCGAGATGTACATCAATCTAGATCATAGCCCGTCAGTCGATGACTGTAAGCGAGCGATCGATGCTGGTTACGAATTTATTCACATCGATATTTCACAGGCCAATCACGAAGCAACCGAAGAAGAGATCATCGAAAAGACAAAAGAAGTCGTCGAATATGCAAAATTTACCGGGGCACTCGTTGAGAGCGAGCCGCACTACTTCGGCGGTAGCTCAAATCTCCACGAAGAAGCTATCGACTACGACGAAATTAAAAAAACGTTTTCGACGCCAAACGGTGCAAAATCATTTATTGATGCTACGGGTATCGATACGTTTGCAGCTGCAATCGGTAACTTGCACGGGAAGTATCCTGTACCGAAAGAGCTAGATCTTGAGCTTTTGCAGCAAATTCGTGACGCCATCGAATGCCAAATTAGCCTGCATGGTGGCTCCGGTACGCCGCTTCATTTCTTTGAAGATGCAGCTAGGATTGGGGTGAGCAAAATCAATATTAATAGTGATATGCGGTTCGTCTTTCGAAAGACTCTCGAAAGCGTGCTACACGATAATCCGGACGAATACGCTGTGGTTAAACTGATGCCAACGGTATTTGAGGCAGTGCAAGTCGTTGTTGAAGAAAAAATCTTAGCATTTGGCAGTAAGGACAAGGCGGTTGTCTAATGTCCGTGCATGAGAATATTAATACTCCTAAGATTTTAGCTATAGGTGCTGCCGTTCAAGATGTATTTTTGAGTAATAGTGATGAATTTAAACCCGTAACTGACAAGTCTCTGCATGAACAAGTTATGCAGCTTGAAATGGGCGGTAAAGCAGATGTTAATAAGATTACCTTCAGTACTGGTGGCGGTGCGACGAATGCTGCCGTAACTTTTGCTCGACAGGGTATCCACGCGCTCTTTATGGGGACAATAGGCGACGATCCAGCTGGGCGAGCAGTTCTAGATGATCTCGATAAAGAAGGCGTTGATACGACCCATGTTAGTTATTCTGAAAAATTAAATACTGGTTATTCGGTACTGCTGCTTGCGCCAAATGGTGAACGCACGATCCTGACGTACCGCGGAGCCTCGACACATTACCACCAATTAAACTTTGACATCGCAGATGTTGATGCGGACTGGCTGTATGTTTCAAGTGTGGCAGGTCAAATGGCTGTGCTCGATAAAATATTCCACCAAGCACGCGAAAAAGGCATAAAGATATTCTTTAATCCTGGAAAAGGCGAGCTCAAGGAGACGGCTAAGCTCAAAGCGCTTCTTGAGGATGTCAGCGTGCTATCAGTCAACAAGGAAGAAATGCAGAGTATCGTCGAGGGACAAAGTATCGAAGAGTTGATCCACCATGGACTCAATTTAGTTGATACGGTTATCGTCAGTGACGGACCAAATGGTGTGGCTGCTAGTGATGGCAAAACGATCGTCAAAGCCGGCATGTACGAAGACGTCAAAGTTATAGACAGGACCGGAGCTGGTGACGCATTTGGCTCTGGCTTCTTGTCACAATGGGCGACAGGCAAAAGCTTGAAAGAGTCGATAATATTCGCAAGCGCGAATTCGACATCAGTGGTCGCCAAGATCGGCGCAAAAACTGGCATTCTTCATAAAGGTACGAGATTACACGACATGCCGCTGAGCGAAGAGGCACTCTAATGTCCCATTCGCTCGCTCGACTCCTTGCCAATGATCATCCACTGTTTACATTTAATCTTCATCAGTTGGAAATCGCCGTTGGTGGTGATGCGGTTGATGTCAAACTACTCGGTGATATCATGCAAAAAGCCCACGCGGTCATGCGAGATCTCGGTATCGATACAGCTGACACAACGGCAGAAGAGCTCTACCATAGCCTAAACGCACTAGTGCAGTCGGGGAGCGTTGAAGAGATGCTGTCAGACACACATTACGTGCTTCTCGAGGTAGCGGGCGAAGTAATTTCATTTTGTGTGTACGACGTTATCGAAAATGCGCATCACAATCTACCATTCGCAGATCGTAAGCTGGATCACGGGCAGCGGCATCTGCGTGCGGAGATTATTCAGCGGTATGCAGCGCACGATCGAACTGATCACAAAATAGTACATGAGCTCGCCGAGCAAGCGGGCTTTCATATAAAAGAAGACGGAGATTATAACTATATGGATGACTCAGCACACATAAATCAGCAAGCTGTCGCTACGGATACACAGCCTACAATACTGATGATCGGCGATATTTTTACCGATGCATTTATCGAACTCGATGATTCTTCTGCGCGCGTCGACACTGATGAAGATGGTTCTAAGCGCTTGAGCTTACCATTTGGAACCAAACCACCGTATAAAGGAGTAGAAGTTGTCAACAGCGTCGGACCTTCACCGAATGCTGCGGTTTCGACTGCACGTCTCGGTGTTAAAACAAGTCTGATGGCTTGGCTCGGTGATGATCAGACTGCGGGAGAAAGCCTCGCATATCTTGCTAATGAAAGTATTGACTCAACCCTGGTCTCACAAAAATCAGATACAAAGTCAAACTATTACTACGTATTACGACTTGGTGCCGAACGAACAATTCTCGTGAAGAACGAGTCGTATGATTATTCCTGGATTGCTCCGGAGCAAGCTCCTGACTGGGTATATTTATCCTTAATCAGTGACGCATCGTGGCAGTTGCATGAAGACCTAGTGGCATATCTTGATGCCAATCCTACAACGAAGCTTGTCTTTCAACCTGGTACGTTTCATTTCAAATGGGGGACCGAAAAGCTTAAGCCTATTTACCAGCACGCCCACCTTGTCGTTATAAATCGGGAAGAAGCGGTGGATATTACGGGCGGTAGTTACGACGACGTTCCGGGATTGATGGACATGCTTCATGAACTAGGACCAAAAGTAGTTGTCGTAACCGATGGACCTAATGGTTCATATGCGTCATATGATGACAAAAAAGTAATCATTCCGAACTACCCTGATCCTGCAAGTCCACTGGATAGAACTGGTGCTGGCGATGCGTTTGCATCAACAATCACTGCCGCACTCGCACTCGGTAAGTCTGTCGAAGAAGCATTGACCTGGGCACCCGTCAACAGCGCAAGCGTCGTTCAGCAGCTTGGAGCACAAGCTGGGTTGTTACGACAAGATGAGCTCAATGAATGGCTATCGCGCGCTCCTGAAGATTACCATACTCGCGATCTCTAGTGGTCGCAGTAGGTTTTGTTCGATTTTACGATACTGACAGCTTCATCGATGCTGTCAGTTATCGTATACAAACTTAAATCGACTTCCGCAATAGTCTTGTGGAGTAGCAAATCATTACGTGAGAGTTCATCAAAAGCATTCCAAAAATCACTACCAAATAAAATAACTGGTGCTTTATTGGTTTTGCCTGTTTGAATTAACGTCAAAATTTCTGTGAGTTCATCCATAGTACCAAAACCACCGGGAAAATAAATATATGCATCAGCATAAAGTGTCATGACAATTTTACGTGGAGCAAAATGAGCAAATGCATAACTCTCGGTCGTGTAAGGATTCAGTGCCTGCTCATGTGGCAACGCAATATTAAAACCTATAGATGGTCCACCGGCTTCAAGTGCACCTTGATTAGCAGCTTTCATGATGCCATTACCGCCGCCGGTCACGACGGTGTAGTCATTTTCGCCTAACCGTTTCGCCAGCATGCGTGCTTGATCATATACTGGACTATCTTCTGGAGTTCGGGCTGAGCCAAAAATGGTCACTGTTTTGTGATACTTACGCAAAATATTGTAGCCATGCTGGACTTCTTTGTTAATATTCCCTAGCCGTAGCATCGCAGCCTGAAGCACGATGTCACGAGGGATACACACATTAGGATAGGATTCGTCAGGTTTTGGTTTCATACAATATTACTAAAAGTAGTGTAGCAGAAATGACCCGAAAATGCTTATGATTTAGTAGCTTTGTCGGATTTGAAAGGCATACGACATCACCGTCTTAAAGCCACTACTGCTCGGTACTAGATAAACTATCAATCTTGTATACTAGTAAGAGTGGATAAATTCAAACTCGCAACACCGTACAAGCCCATGGGAGATCAACCCGCAGCAATTGCACAACTCATTGAGGGGTTAGATAACAATGTCCGTGAACAAACGCTGCTCGGTGTGACAGGATCCGGTAAGACATTTACGATGGCGAATATCATTGCCAATCGGAATGTACCGACGCTTGTTTTAGCTCATAATAAGACGCTGGCTGCACAGTTATATTCAGAATTTAAAGCGTATTTCCCAGATAATGAAGTACACTACTTTGTAAGTTATTTTGATTATTATCAGCCTGAAGCGTATATCGCATCAAGTGACACATACATCGAAAAAGATTCAGCGATCAATGACGAAATTGATCGTTTGAGACATGCTGCAACGAGTGCCCTATTGACACGGCGAGATGTTATTATCGTCGCCTCAGTTAGCTGTATTTATGGAATAGGGTCTCCTGATGCATATTCCGAAATGTCAATCCTTGTCAAAAAAGGCGAGCGACGACTCGAAGATAAGTTCATTCGGCTCTTAACAGATATTCAGTATCAACGAAATGATATTGATTTTCACCGCGGAACCTTCAGAGTAAAAGGCGATGTTGTCGATGTCTTTCCGGCCGGTAGTGATGTGGCGTACAGAATAGAGTTTTTCGGTGACGAAGTCGACCGTATAACTCGTATTGATCCATTGACCGGTGAAATTTTGGGAGAGCCTGATCAAATAACAATTTTCCCTAGTTCTCACTATGCAACACCAAAACAGCAAATGACGGTTGCCATTGAGAAAATAAAACAAGAGTTTGACGAACGAATGGAATGGTTTGAGAAGCATGACAAACTGCTGGAAGCGCAGCGCCTGGCGCAGCGAACAAAATACGATATTGAGATGCTCGAAGAAACTGGTTTTGTTAAAGGAATCGAAAATTATTCGAGATATTTAACGAACCGCGAACCCGGCGAACAACCTGCAACACTCATAGATTATTATCCTGACGATTGGTTATTACTTGTCGATGAGAGTCACATGACCTTACCGCAAGTACGGGGCATGTATAACGGTGACCGTGCGCGCAAAGAAGTACTGGTCGACCACGGGTTTCGTATGCCGAGTGCACTCGATAACCGTCCCCTCCGTTTTGAAGAATTTGATCGCCATATCCATAAAGCAATTTATGTATCAGCCACGCCTGGCGACTATGAAACGACGCACACGCCAGAGCCGGCTCAACAGGTCATTCGCCCTACCGGTCTACTTGATCCAGTCATTGAAGTACGACCAAGTGAAGGACAAGTTGATGATTTGATCGCAGAAATTCGTGATCGCACAGCAAAAAAGCAACGCGTTTTGGTGACAACGCTGACGAAGCGTATGGCTGAAGATCTGAGCCAACATTTATTAGATCTGGGAATGAAGACGGCATATATTCACTCAGAAGTCGATACCTTAGAACGAGGTGACATTCTTAGGGATTTGCGTATCGGTATCTACGATGTGTTGATCGGTATCAATTTACTACGAGAAGGTCTCGATCTTCCCGAAGTGAGTTTAGTGGCAATTATCGACGCCGATAAAGAAGGTTTTTTACGTAGTGAAAGTGCTCTGATACAAACAATTGGCCGCGCAGCACGCCACGTTGAGGGACGAGTTATAATGTACGGCGATCATGTCACGCGTTCCATGCAGGCGGCTATGGATGAAACAAACCGCCGTCGTAGCATTCAAGAAGCCTATAACACCGAGCATGGCATTACACCAACGAGCATCGATAAGGCGATCGGCGAGGGTCTGCGTGCTATCATCCCGATGAAAGATGATGACAAAAAGAAGGGCAAAATCGATCTCAAGAAAATTCCAAAAGACGAATACAGTAAATTAGCTAAAGAACTCACGGCTCAAATGGAACTCGCTAGTGCGAATCTTGAATTTGAAAAAGCCGCAGAACTTCGCGATCTTATTGCCGAGATACGCTCAAAAGGCTAAGATAGATATATGACACAGTTATCTCGTGAGGACGTGCGAGGTTTAGCTCGTCTCAGTGGCCTCGTAGTATCAGACGATGAAGTAGAACGACTTCGAACTGACATCGGTGCGATTTTGACCTACGTTAAACAACTTGATGAGCTCGATACCTCAGGCGTGGAGCCAACCTATCAAGTAAATAACCCAACAACTGTCTGGCGATCAGACGTTGTCGAGGCATCATTATCCGGCGATGCACTTGTTAAAATGGCGCCTGATTCTACACAAAACCAAATTAAAGTACCGAAAGTTTTGTAATTTATGAGTACGATTAGCGACTACCAAAATAATTCTGCCGTCGAAAATGTTACGCAAGCGATCATGGCTGCAAAATCACATGAGTCTTACAACATACTTATTTCACTTACTGAGGAACGCGCATTGGCTAAAGCTAGAGAAATTGATGCCAATCCAAAAAAAGGTAAGCTTGCTGGTATCCCGTTTATTGCTAAAGATAATTTTTTAGCGTTCGGCGCGTCAACTACAGCAGCCGCAAAATTACTCGAGACATTTGAAGCGCCTTTGCAAGCAGCGGCAATCGAAAAGCTTGAAGCGGAAGGTGCAATTTGCATTGGAAAATCAAACCTTGACGCGTTTGCACATGGCGGGAGTACTGAAAACTCTTACTTTGGACCAACAAAAAATGCGTACGATCAATCGAAAGTTGCGGGTGGCAGTAGCGGCGGATCTGCCGTGGCAACGGCTCTTGGCATAGTGCCATTTGCCCTGGGAACTGATACTGGAGGCTCGATACGACAACCAGCAAGCTTCAATGGTGTGATCGGAGTGAAGCCGACCTATGGTATGGTGAGTCGATTTGGTGTTGTTGCTATGGCAAGCGGAACCGATTGTATCGGTTGTTTTACGTCTACTGCTGAGGACGCCGAGTTGGTTTGCTCGATCATAGCCGGTAAGGATGCCAAAGACATGACGACGCTTGAAGATTATTTCGTTCCTACAACGATTGAACAGTCGCTCAAAATCGGTATTATCAAAGAACTTATGACCGACGATGTTGATCAATCTGTGAGAGATGCGGTTGCGGCTTATGCCGATCGTATGCGAGCTGCTGGTCATACGGTAGAAGAAGTTAGTTTGCCTATTATAAAGTACAGCTTGGCCATGTATTACATCATTGTTCCGGCCGAAATCAGTAGTAACCTCGCACGCTATGATGCCGTTCGCTACGGTACTCGTGCTAAAAATACAAAGACATTGACAGAGCTGTATGGAAAATCCCGTCATGAAGGCTTTATGCCCGAGAATAAACGGCGCATCATGATCGGTAGTTATGTACTCTCGAGCGGCTACTACGACGCATATTATGTGCAGGCACAAAAAGCACGTACATTATTGATCAAGGCTTTTAACGAACAATTTTCGTCATTTGATGTATTACTCTCTCCAGTGGCACCAACTCCAGCATTTTCACTAGGCAAAAATACCACGGATCCAATAAAAATGTATCTTGAAGATGCTATGACTGTACCAGCCAGTCTTGCGGGGCTACCAGCTATCAGCGTCCCAGTCGGTGCAACATCAGAGGGACTTCCAATAGGCGTTCAGCTCATCGCTAAAGCAAAAAATGATGCGCTACTACTTGCAGTAGCAAAATCACTCGAGGAAAAACTTTAATGAATATTATTATGCTAGCATTTCTTGTAGCAATATTGCTCTTCGGGGTAGTTATCATGGTATGCGTGTTGGCTCGAGGAAAAACTACCTCAGTACTCGACGTGCAAAAATTTCGGACCAACTGGATGACGATTGAGCAACAACTGCAAAAAGGCAACGAAGCGAGTTATCAATTGTGTGTTTTGAATGCCGATAAGCTGCTCGATTCTGCATTACGCAAACGGGGGTTTAAAGGAGAGACAATGGGTGAACGAATGAAATCAGCGTCAAAATCGTGGCAGGATGCAAATGTTGTCTGGGCTTCACACAAGCTGCGTAATCAAATTGCTCATGAAGCTCAAATAACAATCACATACGATCAGTCACGACGAGCACTCGCAGGTTTTAAGCAAGGGCTGAAAGATCTGGGAGCTATCTAATGAATGAGTATGAAATGACAATCGGTATCGAATGCCACGTACAACTTGCTACGGCAACAAAACTATTTAGTCCAGCCGACAACAATGCGCGGTCGGCCGAACCAAATACAAAAGTCCATGAAATAGATTTTGGACTACCGGGTATGTTGCCCGTGCTGAATAAAGAAGCTGTCACGCTCGCTGTGAAAGCGGGCAAAGCGCTGAATGCTGAGATCGCAGAAGTGAGCCGATTTGATCGGAAACATTATTTTTATCCCGACTTACCAAAAGGCTATCAGACGACGCAGCTGTACCAGCCAATTATTATCGGTGGGTATGTGGAGGCACCACTGGACGATGGAACAGAGGCGAAAATCCGAATTCATCATGCCCACCTCGAAGAGGATGCCGGCAAACTTACTCACTACGGTGATTATTCTCTGATTGATCTTAACCGAGCTGGCACACCGCTCATTGAAATCGTGTCTGAGCCTGATATTCATTCTGCTGAAGCGGCTCGTGCTTATGCGACCGAGCTGTATAGGCTGATGACGTATGCGGGCGTAACATTTGGCGATTTATCTCAAGGAAATATGCGCTTTGACGTCAATCTCTCAGTTGCAAAAAAAGGATCGTCTACGCTTGGTACCAGAGCTGAAGTTAAGAATCTCAACAGCTTCCGCAGTGTCGAAAAAGCAGCTGAGTACGAATTTTCCCGTCAAGTTGCACTACTCGAGAAAGGCGAGACTGTCGTTCAGGAAACGCGTGGTTGGAATGATGATACGCAGGTTACAACCAGTCAACGAAGTAAGGAAGATGCACAGGACTATCGCTATATGCCTGATCCTGACATTCCTCCGATTCTTTTGACTTACGAGGATATAGATGCGATTCAACGATCTGTTCCAAAATTGCCGCATGAATACCGAAGTGAATTTGTCGATTTGCATGTCGATAAATCGGTAGTCAACAAATTACTTGCAGTGCAAGACTATGCCCAACTTGTATCATCATTGCTTGTTAGTGGTGAAATGAATGCTGCGCGTCGTACTGCAAACTGGCTTGCCAGCAATTTAACAACCGAAGAGACTACGGCCAATGCATCGCATCGAGTCGCCAGTGAACGCGATTTGATAGAGCTATCTGCTATGACAGATAACGCTGAAATTTCATCGAATGCCGCGAGTGATCTCTTTAACGAGCTTATGAATGGCGGAGCGAACCCGAGGGAATTAGCGTTGCAAAAGAATCTTTTGCAAGTAAGCGACGAAGGAGCAATTGGCGCAATCGTTGATGAAGTTCTCGCTGATCCTGCAAGTCAAAAAGCTATCAAGGATATTCGATCCGGCAACGACAAAGCAATCGGCTTTTTGGTGGGACAGATCATGAAAAAGTCTCAAGGAAAAGCAAATCCTGGCCTTGCTCAAAAATTGATCAGAGATCGACTATAACTAGCACCTGAACATTTTAACTATAAGCTAACGAAGGAGCTCATCATGCGACGACCAACTAAAGCAATAATTCCAGCAGCAGGATTTGGTACCCGTTTTTTGCCGCAAACTAAAGCAATGCCAAAAGAAATGATGCCCATTGTCGACAAGCCTATAATTCAATATGTTGTTGAAGAGTTAGTAGCCGCAGGTATAAAAGATATTATTATTGTCGGAAGCAGCAATAAGCGTGCAATAGAAGATCATTTTGATATTCCAAACGAAGATTTGTTAACAAACCTTCGTGCGGGTGGGATAAAAAAACAGCCCTATATCGAATTAGTCGAATCAATATCCAATCTCGCAAATTTTGTGTATGTTAGACAAAAAGGTCCATATGGCAACGCGACACCACTTCTCAGTGCAGCGCATTTAATTGGCGACGATGAATCATTTATCTACAAGTGGGCTGATGACTTTTTTACCCCTGAGGCAAATTCTACCATGCAGCTTATCGAGACATACGATACATATGAAGGCGGCGTATTTGCATGTAAACGCGTGGAGCAAGAGGCAGAATACAGCAAGTACGGCATTGCAGCAGGCGAACAAGTTGATAAGCTATCACTAAAGATGTCTCACATCGCCGAGAAGCCTGGAAAAGAAAATGCTCCTACTGATTTAGCGAGTGTTAGTAACTACCTTTTGCCATCAGCGCTTTTAAAATATATTGAAGATGGAGCAAAGTCGCACACAGATGGAGAATTCACATTTCAGCCATTTGTCCAGATGATGATCGATGATGGACATGCTTTTTATGCACGCGAAATTGAAGGTGGAAAATTTTATGACACGGGTGACAAACTTGAATATCTTAAGACAACAATCGACTTTGGACTCATGCACGAAGACCTTGGGCCTACTCTTCGTGCGTACATGGAAGAACGTCTTGGATTATAGACGTACCTTTTACGTGATATACTAAGACAATGAACGCAACAGAAATTCTAGTTATCATTTTATCAATCGCGCTAGCTGTTTTTCTTGTCGTTGCAATTGCCCTAGTTATTTTATTGATAAAGGTGACGTTACAAATCAAACGAGTTGCAGCAACTGCTGAGCACACTGCCCAAGCTATTGATACTGCAGTCGGGAGCGTCGCTAGTACCGGCTCAAAGATGGCAGCTGGTAAAATGCTATTTAAAGTAGTTAAGACTGTTTTACGAAAAAAGAAGTAAGGAGAATATAGTATATGGCAAATTCACTTAAATTAGCACTCGGAGCAATCGTTGGGGCAGCAATCGGTGTCGCAGCAGGTGTCTTGACAGCACCAAAAAGTGGCAAAGAGACTCGTGCTGACCTCAAAGCAAAAGCACTCGATATTAAAGACAAAGCAGACGAAGCTACTCAATCTGCAAAAGATAAAGCTACATCAATGACAAACAAAGCTAAACAATCTGTTTCTGACAAAATCGAAGGCAATCGAAGTGATTCATAACTAGATATGTCTGATAACAAAAAAGAATCACCGGTAAAAAAAGTCGTCAACAAATTTAAGCAGAATACTGAAAAAGGCGCCCGACGTGCTGTACTAGAGGATTTGTTTTACGATTTTAATAGGAGTCGCGTACAAGTTTACAAAATGAATTTTGTTCGTGGCATCATGCTTGGTGCTGGGACAGTCATTGGTGGTACGTTAGTGATTGCATTGATCATTTGGATCTTATCGCTACTCTCTCACGTCTTTCCGCCGCTCGGTAGTTTTTTCGAAGGCATTTCTCATACACTCCAAGCGCGCCCTACTAAATAATATTTCCATAAGTAAAACCTCACTTTCACGGTCATAAATCCGCTATACTAGGAGTATATGGATAGGGTGTTACAAGCAGCTGATTATGTTCATTTACATAATCATACGCATCATAGCTTGCTCGATGGACTAACTAAGGTTCCAGAGCTCGTTTCGCGTGTCAAAGAACTTGGGATGGAAGCCTGCGCGATTACCGATCATGGTACGATGAGCGGCATCATTGAGTTTTATAAATCGTCCCAGGAACAGGGCATGAAGCCTATACTTGGGATTGAAACGTACGTTGCTGCGCGTTCACGCTTTGACCGTGATCCAAGTAAAGATAAAGCCAGATATCACCTGATTTTACTCGCAATGAATCAAGTGGGCTATCAAAACCTCATGATGTTATCAACCAAAGCGAACCTTGAGGGTATGTATTACAAACCGAGGATCGATCACGAACTACTCGAACAATACAATGAAGGAATCATAGCTCTCAGTGCCTGCGCAAGTGGAGAGCTTGGAGAAAACCTGCGCTCGGATAACTATGAAGAAGCAAAAGCTATTGCCGCGTGGTATAAGTCAATATTTGGGGACAGGTATTATCTTGAACTGCAAGACCATGGTCACCCAGACAACCCACACGCCTGGAATGTACAGGTCAAAATCAACAAACATTTGACAAACATCTCCAAAGAACTTGACATCCCATGTGTTATTACGAGTGATGGTCATTATTTGTCGCACGATGATCAAGAAGCTCACGAAATATTGCTCTGTGTTGGGACGGCTGCTTTCTTATCCGATGAAAAGCGAATGAGTTTGAAAGATTTCGAGCTTCACGTCACTGATCCAATGGAGATTATCGAGCGATGGAGTAAAACAAACCCAGAAGCAATTTTAAATACTAAACGAATTGCTGAGCGCTGTGATGTGGAAATAGAACTCGGCAAAATTTTGATTCCGAAATACCCAACTCCAAATGGTGAATCAGATAAAGAATATTTGGACATGCTGGTGTATCAAGGTATGGCGGTTCGCTATCACGCGGTTGATTCTGAAGCAGTCAAAACTATGTCAAATGACGCGATACGTGCACTTCTGACTGAGGCTGAGCGTGATAGGCTCGATATGGAATTCGATGTCTTGGATCGAATGGGCTACAACGGCTATTTTCTTATTGTGCAAGATTTTATCAACTGGGGAAAGTCTCAGGGGATTATCTTTGGACCTGGTCGTGGATCCGCTGCCGGATCAATTATCGCCTATTCGCTCAGTATCACTGATTTGGATCCGCTCAAATACGATTTGCTCTTTGAACGATTTCTTAACCCTGATCGTATCTCAATGCCCGATATTGATATCGACATCCAGGATACTCGCCGTGGTGAGGTCATCGAATACTGTGCACAAAAATACGGCGAATCACGTGTGGCTAACATTGTGACGTTTGGTAAGATGGCAGCCCGCGCAGCAGTACGGGATGTATCACGAGTCCTACAGGTACCCTATGGTGAAGCAGATCGATTGTCAAAAATGATACCGCCACCGGTTCAAGGGCGTCACATTCCTTTAGCCGTTAGCATCAAAGATGATGCTGATCTCAAAGCTGAATATGAATCAAACCCAACGGCGAAAGAAGTGTTTGATTATGCCATTCGACTTGAAGGTACGATACGATCACACGGGGTTCATGCTGCTGGTGTCGTGATCGCACCAGATGATATCGTCAAATACGCACCGCTGGAAATGGCTCAAAAAGGCGTTGTTTCGACGCAATATTCCATGAACCCCGTGGAAGAGCTCGGTCTTTTGAAGATGGACTTTCTAGGGTTATCAAACCTCACGATTATCAATAACGCCATGCGTATCATTAAACGTGTCTACGGAGATACGATAGTACTATCTGATATACCACTTGATGATCCAGAAACATACGCGCTTTTTCAACGTGGAGATACGACCGGCGTCTTTCAGCTTGAATCTGCAGGCATGAAGCGCTATTTACGTGAGCTTAAACCGACGGCGTTTGATGACATCATTGCGATGGTTGCGCTCTATCGACCAGGTCCGATGCAGTTTATTGATAGCTTTATTAAGCGTAAACACGGTGAGGAAGAGATCACGTATTTGCATGATGGCATGAAGAACTCGTTGCAAAGTACGTATGGCATATTGGTTTATCAAGAGCAATTTATGCAGATCAGTAAAGAGTGGTGTGGTTTCACCGGTGGGCAAGCAGATACTCTCAGGAAAGCAGTTGGTAAAAAGAAAATTGATTTGATGCGCAAGGTCAAAGTTGATTTCGTAAAAGGTGCCGTAGAGCATGGGGGAGCGACGACTAAAGTAGCCGAAAAGTTCTGGGATCAGCTCGAAGAGTTTGCTAATTATTGTTTTAACAAATCTCATGCGGCGTGTTACGGCATGATTTCGTATTGGACAGCGTATCTGAAAGCGCATTATCCAGATGCATTCATGGCTGCACTAATGACAAGCGATCAGGATAACATAGATCGGCTCGCTATCGAAATAAATGAATGCAAAAAAATGGGCATCACAGTATTGTCGCCAAGTGTAAATGAATCATTTGTCGAGTTCGCCGTGGTCCCGGGCAAATCAGAAATTCGTTTTGGAATGGCAGCGGTTAAGGGAGTTGGGACGGCTGCAGTTGAGGAAATTTTGCGAGCTCGTGCCGCAGCGAAGTTTGAAAGCATAGAAGATTTTGCAACGCGTGTATCAACTTCGAAGTTCAATAAAAAAGCATGGGACGCACTCATTAAATCAGGTGCGTTTGATGAATTTGCAAATCGTTCGGACCTTCTCTTTAACCTCGAGCAAATCCAAGCCTTTGCAAGCAAAGTTCAAAAAGAAGCTGCCAATGGACAAACTGATTTGTTCGGCAATCTCATTGATGATACGTCGTTACGCCGAAGCATAACGATGCAGACAGCGCCGGTCAAATATACCGACCGAGAACAGCTTACTTGGGAAAGAGAGCTACTAGGTCTTTATATTAGCGCCCATCCCCTCGACAATTATGATCGATATTTTGAAGAGCAAACAATTCCTTTGAATTCTCTTCAATCTGATATGGATGGCAAAAAAGCAACGATAGGAGGCATCATAACAACGCTACGATCTATCGTCACAAAGTCTGGTGCGAAAATGGCATTCGTTGCTATTGAAGATAAAACGGGTGAATCGGAAATAATTGTTTTCCCTGAGCTATATAAACAAGTGGCAAAGGATCTTGCCGTCGACGTCGTCATACGCACCAGCGGCAAGCTAAACGCGCGTGATCGTGACGGCAATATCGTTAGTGATATAAAGATTATCGCGGATGAGTTTTCAGTCGTTACCGAAAAAGAGCTCCGAGATTATGAGTCGAATGGTAGAGCAATGAAACTACCAAAATCATCTCCGCAGCAACAAAATGTTACGACGCAGCGGATTGCAGCCGTACCAGAAAAACAGGCCGCCGCAGTCAAGCTGACGACGGTGTATGTTCATATCAAAGACCCAAATGATCACACTAAACTCGCACTATTGAAGCAAATCTGCGCAAAACACCCAGGCATCAGCGATATTATATTAGTCCTCGGCGACGATCAAAAGTCTGCTATCAAATTACCATTTAGGGTAGATGATACTGACAGCTTTATTGCTGGTTTAGTGAAAGAACTTGGCGAAGACGCCGTTAAAATTAAATAGATTTAGCGCGTAAGAGCGTAAAGCGCTATACCAGTTGCAACTGATACGTTGAAGGATTCCTTTTGTCCATACATCGGTATTTCGACGACTGCGTCACAGCGTGACAAATAAGCCTTTTCTATGCCGTGCACCTCTTCACCGAGGAGTAAACCAAACGAAGTTGGTGGTGAGAAGGTGTCTATCAGTGTCGCTGATGTTGATTGCTCAAGTGCGATCAAAGGTTCTGTATTTGTCTTCAGCCACTCATCAAGCGATGTCACATAGCGAAAAGGTACCATCGATTCGGCTCCTAGTGCTGTTTTGTGAATCTGACTGGTGATCTTATCGCGAATGTGCGGCAGACGGGAATCATTTGACAAAGTTGGATATGGTGTGTAGCCAGTACATATAATCTCTACTACGCCAAATCCTTCTGCGGTGCGAAAAATTGAACCAACATTGTGTGTCGAGCGAATATTATGCAAAATTAGTCGAATGGCTGACATATATCGTATTGTACCACTATAAAAACCATGAGCTTTTTGGTATAGTACGGGCAATGGATGAGAATAAAATACAAGCACAGCGTCGTCAGCATGATGAGGAAGCGACAAAGCAGCGCGCGGCCATTCTGGGCGTGTCATACCTTGATACGAGGCAGCTGGAAAACGAGCTGCCGCTTGTCAGTGATACGCTGAGTGTTGCTGATATGTACCGGACATACGTCGTGCCGCTTCGCGGACCTATTGATGGCTCGCCGTACGAATTTGGTATAACCACTCAGACCCCACAATCAGTGCTTCGAGAAATGACTCAAAACTACAATGATAATGGCAACAATATCCATTTTTCAATGATCAGTGGCTCTGGCTTTAAAGCTTTCATGCAGCGATACGACCCACCAAAAAAAGTCATTTACGATGATATTAAAATCGGCGGTGCAGGTGATAGCGACACGATTACGGAGGTAAGTAAGACACTCAACGCTGTTGGCACAGATCAAGTATTTGATTTTCTCATAGATCAAGCAGACTTACTCGGCGCAAGCGATATTCATATTGAAAATCAGCGGACCTACATTCGTATACGTATGCGTATTGATGGAGCACTTCATCAGGTCGCGGAGCTTGAAAAAGATCGCTATAGGGTCATCATGGGCGCACTTGGATCTCGTGCAAATATTTCAGTTGCAGCAACAGATCCACAATCGGGACATATGCAAAAGGATATTACTCGAGATGGGGCAACACACCTGTTGAACCTTCGTGTTGAAACTGTACCGACCATGTATGGCCAAGACGCGGTGTTACGATTATTTAATTTCGATGAGAGTCTCTTGCAGCTTGATCATTTATCGCTTTCAGAAAAAGAGCGCACTAAGATCGATGAGATCATCAGTCACCCACGGGGGCTGGTACTTATGGTTGGTCCAACCGGCTCCGGTAAATCAACAACACTGTATAGTATGCTCAATGCACTCAATACATCTGACAGAAAATTAATCACGCTCGAAGACCCAATTGAGTATGGCTTGACTGGTATATCTCAAATTCCGATCGACACGACTGGCGGCAAAAGCTTTGCTGATGGTTTGCGCAGTGTGCTGCGTCTCGATCCTGATGTCGTGATGGTTGGAGAGATTCGCGACGCTGATACCGCGCGAACAGCTATTCAAGCGTCGATTACGGGACACCTCGTCCTCTCGTCGTTTCATGCAAATTCAACAGCCGCAGCCTTTAGCCGCATGATCGACCTTATTGGTCAAAATCCGATCTTTAGCTCGGCGATTCGACTTGTCATAGCGCAGCGCCTCGTTCGCAAGCTTGTCGACGAAACGAAACAAGAGTACGAGCCAGATGAAGCAACGCGTAAATGGGTCAATGACGTACTGCAAGGAATTCCTTCCGAGGAGCTACCAGATCTTGACACGTTCAAGCTGTGGAAGCCAGTTCCTTCTGAAGCTGCCCCATTCGGCTACAAAGGCCGTATGGTTATCATGGAGCAAATGGTCATCGACGAAGAAATCCAAAAATTCATCCGTGGTGATGCCGAAGATATTCATACTGAGTCAATAGAAAAAGCAGCCAAGGCTGGCGGAATGCATACACTCCTGCAAGTCGGGGTGCTAGCAGCACTGCGCGGTGAAACAACGCTCGAGGAAGTGAACCGTGTCATTTAGATTCCCGCAGCTAAGTTAGCTTTTAGCAGATAACTTTTGCAATCGCTGGCACAAGCCGTTCGTCAAATACACTTGGAATGATGTTGTCGGCAGTCGGCATCTCGACGAAACTTGCAATGACTTTGGCTGCGGCGATTTTGTGTTCGTCAGTAATGGCAGAAACCTTATTATCAAGCGCGCCTCGAAAGATACCTGGGAATACCAAAGCATTATTAACTTGATTTGCAAAGTCGCTGCGACCTGTTGCTACTACCGCTGCTCCAGCAGCTTTCGCTTCATCGGGCATTATTTCTGGTGTTGGATTGGCAAGTGCAAATATGATCGGCTGATTCGCCATTGTTTTGACCATAGATTGTGTCAATACTCCTGGTTTTGATACGCCGATGAATATATCTGCATCAACAATCGCATTTTCGAGTGAGCCGGAACCTGATCCGTCTATGAACGGTAAAAGCGCTTGCTTTTCGCTATTAAGATCATTTCGTGATTCACATATAATGCCCTTTGAATCAACCGCTACAAGTGATCCGACACCGTACTTATGTAGTAGTTTAATGATTGCAGTTCCAGCAGCGCCTGCCCCAATTGTGACGATTTTGCAATCAGCTAGCTCTTTTTTGGTGACTTTCATGGCATTGATAAGACCTGCAAGTACGACGACCGCCGTGCCGTGTTGATCATCGTGAAATACCGGGATGTCGAGTTCGGCTTTAAGACGCTCTTCGACATCAAAGCATTTAGGTGCCGATATATCTTCGAGGTTGATGGCGCCAAAACTTGGTGCGATGGCTTTGACAACCGACACGATTTCATCGGCTGTATGGACATCGAGAATAATTGGAATGCTATCTATGTCTGCAAAGTGTTTAAAAAGAAGGGATTTTCCTTCCATGACTGGCATGCTGCCTTTAGGACCAATATCACCAAGTCCGAGTACTGCAGAGCCGTCGGAGATTACGGCTACGAGATTATTTGTCCATGTGTATGTCGGCAGTAGCGTAGGGTCGTCGGCGATTGCTTTTGAAACTGCCGCAACACCTGGCGTATAGTACGCACTCAGTTTTTCTCGATCAAGCTGGGAATCATCTCGGAGCTTAGTGGTAATTTTGCCTTTGTACTGTGCGTGGAGTGATAGTGCAAGTTCATCGTAATTCATAGTAGTAGTATACTACCTGAAGCCTACGATAGATATTGTGGCGACCTCTTTTCAAATCCCTCTATCTCTGCTATAATTTGATACTGACTGTAAATAAAATGTAAGAAGAGAGAATTATGAGTTTTGCACTAATTCAAAAAGTTAATGATGAGCAGAAAAAATCAGCCGTCGTTGACGCCCGCAGCGGTGACACAGTTCGTGTCCACCAACAAATCAAGGAAGGCGCCAAAGAGCGTGTTCAAATTTTTGAAGGCGTCGTGATCCGTACTGACAATAAAAATTCACACACCAGCCGAATCACGGTTCGTAAAGTAGCCAGCGGTATCGGTGTTGAAAAAAGTTTCTTGGTCCATAGTCCTCTCGTTTTGAAAATTGAAGTAGTTCGACGCGCCAAAGTTCGCCGTAACTACCTCAGCTTCCTCAGAAATCGAGCTGGTAAGAGCGCCCGCCTTACAGCTGTTAATTTTGACCGTGAAGGTATCAACAACATTCATGATGCAGAAGCTGAAGCTGTCGAAGCAAAGCTACATGAAGAGACGGTAAAAGCAGCTGAAGCTGAAGCCGAGAAAAAAGCTGAAGCAGACAAAGAACTTGAAGCAAAACAAGCAAGTGTCGAAGCAGCGCACAACGCTACAAAAGCATAACATTGCTGCCTAGCACTATTAATCCCGCCACACCTCGTGGCGGGTTTTTTGATATAGTAAAGACTATGCATTTGTATTTGCTGAACGCTATCATCGTGCCTTTTTGTGTATTTGCGGCGTCGAAGCGATATCTCTTCTGGCGTCCACTTGAGCCAAGTGTTCGCTGGCGACTCTATGTGGCGGTAATATTGTTTTTTATATCATGGTTTTTACCCTCTTTTTTAATTGATGGAAAAGATACGTCTTTTACGACGCATTTTGTCGGTGGGGGAATGTTTGTCGCATTTTTATGGTGGTATATCGAAGGAAGCTGTGGGCTGCATTGGCTATGGTATTGGCGAATGGCAGCTGTGTACGCAGTTGTATCTGCACTCGGCAATGTCAATGAATTATTTGAACTTGTACTGGTGCGAGCTCATGTAGCGAGCATTTTAATCACTGATACGAGTTGGGACATTTTGGCAAATACGCTGGGCTCACTCAGTATGTATGCATTACTGCTGTACGTCGAACACATGCACAGAGCGAAAAAGTTGCAATGATACTTGGAATTGATGAAGTCGGACGCGGACCTTGGGCTGGACCACTTGTTGTCGGTGCCGTTGTGCTGAATACTGCCGTCATTGATGGGCTGACAGATAGTAAAAAATTGTCTGCAAAGCAGCGCACTATTTTAGCGCAGCATATTGTAGAATCAGAAGCAGCAATCGGCCTAGGTTGGGTGCATGCTGATGAACTCGATCGGATAGGGATGAGCGCAAGCCTCATTGAGGCCACGAAACGTGCCGTACGCCAAATACATACGCCATATAACGAAATAGTCATTGATGGAACGGTGAATTTTTTATCTGGAACGCCGCTTGGTAGTTATGTGACGACGCTCAAGAAAGCTGATTTACTTATTCCAGCTGTGAGTGCAGCAAGTATCGTTGCAAAAGTTGCTCGAGACGAATATATGTCACAAATGGATACAGTGTTTCCTGGCTACGGTTTCACTGCGCACGCTGGCTATGGCACTCAGAAGCACCGCGACGCTATCACAGAGCTAGGTCTGACGCCGCTTCATCGACAAAGTTTCAAGCCGCTCCAATCATTAAAGAAGCCTAGCACTACTATTTCTACCAAAGCCCGTGGAGACATGGGAGAAGACGTGGCGTCGGCTTGGCTGGAGAAGCAGGGCTGTACTATTGTTGATCGTAATTGGAAAACCCGAATGTGTGAAATCGATATTGTTGCTAAAGATACCGGCAATACAATCTTGTTCGTAGAAGTAAAACACCGTCAAGAGTCCTCACGTGGAGGAGGCATAGCGGCGATTACAGCCAAGAAGCAACGACAAATGCTGTTTGCCGCTCGTATGTACTTACATTATCACCATATGGATGATGCGCATGCTCGGCTCGCTGTGCTCACGACCAGTGGAGATCCAAGCACGTATGAATCCTTTTTACTGATCGACTAATGCCGCAACAACAGCTTGTGTATCTCGTTCCAAAAGCGTTATTCGGGCGGTGATCTCGCTGATAGCGAGCGCGATAGTCCGTTGTAATGCCGGCTCGCTTTGCATAGGCTCAAAGAATGCTGTAAATTCATTCAGCTGCGTGCGACTAGTGATTGCCGCTGCGCCGTAGCGAACGAAGTCATCGTAACTTTTATCCCCACCGTAGGTACGCTTGACCCAGACCCAATTGTTTTTGAGCCATAGCCACGCGATGTCACGGGTGTATCGATTGCGTGCCAAATAAGCAAACCATCTAAACGTATCTTGTTGGCGTATAATCTGTGGATCTTTACAGGCATCCAGCAAACGTTGAGCTACTGTAGTGTCTTGAGTGGCTGTCATAGCTACCGCAAGATCTTGTTGCAAATCTGAAGATGTCGTTTTGCAGTACAGTGCTAGCATGTCGTCGACGACGGAAGGTTCTCCATATCGGACGGCACTACTCAAAATAAGTGAACGTGTTTCTGGCGCAAGACTCGTGACGGAATCTATAGAGTAACGGTTAGACGCTTCTTGCAGTAACGTTTCACGCTCGCTGTAGAGCATAAGACCTAAAATCGTTGAACGTAGCTTGGTATCGGTTTCTGTCTCATCACTTGATTCGTCCCAGCCGAGTCTTTCAAATTGCAGCTCTGCGATGGTGCCAGCGAGCGAACGCAGTGCCGCTTCGGCCGGTTGACTTTTCTCGACAAATTTCTTCAATTCACCGATCGTCAGTCCGATGATATCCCACACGCTTTCAATACTTTCAAATCGATACGCACTAATGAGCGGCAATAGAGAAGCGCTCGAAATTCGTCCAGCACGCGCAAGCAATGTTCGTTCGTGCAGTATTTGGAGTCGTTGAACAACCGATAATTTGTCCAGTTGAGCCAAAATTGCTTCCATATGAAGCTCAGAATATTCGGTAATAAAATGCGCGCTGTCAGTAATGTTAAGTAAAGTTGTTGATAGATCGACATCTACTCGCAGGCTAGGTGCATCAAGAAGCGCAGGAACGGCATCATTTGACGCCTCGAGCGGCACTGGCCATACGCGTGTAGCATCGGTGTGTTCACCTATAAAGAACTGTGTCTGGCTAATAACGCCGTCGTTCATTGTGACCACAGGGTAACCAGGTTGCGATATCCACGCATTCATGAGTGATTTGATGTCTTTGCCACTTGCATCAGAAAGCTTCGTCCACAGATCGTCAGCTTCAGTGTTTTTATAGGCGAATTCTGCAAAATATTCTGACAAACCTTTTTGGAAGGCATCGTTGCCAACATACACCTGAAGCATACGCATGAGGCGCGCTCCCTTTGCATAAACAATAGCACCATCAAATAAGCTACTGATCTCATCCGGATGCTGTACTTCTACTTGCACGGATTGTACTCCGTCCACAGCGTCCCGCCTCAAGGCCATTACTGACTCATTTGCAGCGAAGTCGAGCCAAACATTCCAGCTAGGCTCAAGGGCATCGATAGCAATGTATTCCATCAGTGTCGCAAAACTCTCATTAAGCCAAAGATCATTCCACCATTTCATGGTGACAAGGTTGCCAAACCACTGATGGGAAAGTTCGTGCGCTATCACTGTCGCGATATAGTGCTTACTTGAGACACTTGATACGTTCGGATCGGCAAGTAGTGCGATTTCACGGTAGGTAATCAAACCCCAGTTTTCCATTGCTCCAGAAGAAAAGTCTGGAAGAGCGACGTGATCTGACTTTGGTAGAGGATACGGAATGCCAAAAAAATCATCAAAAAAGTCTATGGTGCGAGTTGCGATATTAAGGGCGAACGACAAGGTTGCTGGAGCTTGGGCGGGCGTCGCCCATATATTCACCTCAACGCCACTAGCAGTGGTGGCAGATGTACTATGAAGCTCTCCTATGACCCAGGCTAATAGGTAACTGCTCATACGCGGCGTTCGGGCAAATCGAGTCACTAAAACGTCATGTTCATTCTGCTGAAATTCGATTGGCATATTTGCGAGTACAGTTACAGACTGCTCGGTCGTGAGGGTTACGTCAAAGGTGGCTTTTGCCTCCGGCTCGTCAACGCACGGGAAGGCTTCGCGCGCATGATGACTTTCAAACTGCGTGGCTATGAGTTCCTTTTTGGTACCCTCATGTTCGAAATAGCATGGGTAAATGCCATGCATTTGGTCGGTGATGATACCGCTATAGCTAATCACAGCCGTTATACTTCCACTTGGTATGCCGGCTCCAATAAGGCGTAGTTCATCATTGTCGCCAGCTTCCCAGCTGACCGATGATCCGTTTACACTGGCGGAAATAATAGTAAGATCTTTGGCATGGAGTGACATCGTGCCGGCTTGATGAGATAATCCCTGGATAGTAATTATCCCATGGAACTTCCGAGCTTCTCGCTGAATAGTTAATGATAATTCATACGCTGCTGGCGTAAAGGAGTGAATAAGGCGGGGTACTGTTTGCATATATTCCATTGTACTATGGGACTATGACTCGTCGATACCGCATTCGTAGCATAGTAGCTTTGCTTATTGCACTTTTTTTGATAGCTATACCGGTCAGTCATCAGTCAAAACCGACTCTTCCACTAATTTCCCCAACACCTCCAACGTCTACGGATACGACAAGTCTTCAAAAATTAGCCAGTTTAAATGTCAAAGGCCGGGCGCCAAAAACTGGCTACGCTCGTTCACAATTTGGCGACGGTTGGAGTATACAAAATGGATGCGATACCCGAAACAGTATATTAGCTCGTGATCTAAAAAATGTGATCACTAATGATAAATGTCAGGTTGTTTCTGGAGTGCTTCAAGACCCGTATACCGGTAAAACAGTGAAGTTTACTCGTGGTCAATCTACTAGTGACGCGGTGCAGATCGATCATGTAGTTGCCTTGTCAAATGCATGGCAAACCGGTGCTCAGTCGTTAACCGTTTCCCAAAGAGAAGCGCTGGCTAATGATCCCTTAGAACTTCTCGCGGTAGACGGTCCGGCAAATCAGCAGAAATCAGATAAAGATGCCGCAACGTGGCTGCCACCTAATAAACCGTTTCGCTGTCAATATGTGCGTCGGCAAATAGATGTCAAAATAAAATATCAATTATGGCTTACAGGTGCAGAAAAAGCCGCTATGGAAAAAGTACTGGCAGGTTGCTAAGCTGTCAGTCCGACACATGGTTGCGATTAGTTGCAAACATGTATATTGTTTGATATAATTGCATCAGTACATTCCGGCCGCTACAGGTCGGAATTTTTCGTAAAAGAAAGGATGAATAGTACATGGAAGATCTCAATATCAAACAACTCACACTAGCGGTACGCACAATTGCTGAGGAGAAAAATCTCCCTGAAGAAACCGTCATGAGCGTTATTGAGCAGGCAATTGCTGCTGCATGGCGACGTGATAATGGAGAGCGCGATCAAGAAGTACGTGCTCAACTCAACGTCAATGACGGCACAGCAAAAGTATTTGTTGGACGAGAAGTTGTCGAAGAAGTTGGTTCAGATGCGCACGAGATTAGCCTAGATGATGCCAGAAAAATCAAAAAAGATGCCGAGCTGGGTGATTTAATCGAAGACGAACATGATGTAACAAGCTTTGGACGTGTTGCGGCCCAGACTGCCAAGCAAGTAGTTTTGCAGCGACTTCGAGAAGCTGAGCGAGAAGTTGTCTTGGCCGAATACGAAGACAAAATTGGTTCAATTGTATCTGGTACCGTCCAGCGTGTTGAACCCCGAGTGGTTCGAGTAGAACTTGGTAAAGCAATTGGTATCATTCCTCAGAGCGAGCAAATACAAGGCGAATTTTATAGTATAGGCTCACGCATTAAAGTTTTCATCAAAGACATCGAGCGTGATAATCGTGGTCCTCAGTTGATACTTTCTCGTGGCAATGAGGCCTTCATCAAGCATCTTTTTATGCAAGAAGTTCCAGAGATGGAATCGGGTGCAGTCGAGATCAAGGCAATTGCTCGTGAAGCAGGGCGCCGTACGAAGATAGCTGTCGTCTCAACCGTTCCTGGTGTAGATCCAGTTGGTACATTTGTCGGTGGTCACGGTACGCGGGTACAGGCGGTTATGAATGAAATCGGTGATCAAGAAAAAATTGATATCATTAATTTCAAAGAAGACCCAAAACAATTTATCACCGAAGCTTTGTCTCCAGCAGAAATTGCTCGAGTAGAAATTGACGAAAAAACAAAATCTGCGCGCGTTTTTGTCAATGAAGATCAGCAATCTATTGCAATCGGTCGCGGCGGTCAAAACGTTCGTCTCGCGTCACAGCTGACAGGTTATGAGCTCGATATTGAAGCGACAACAGCGCAAAAAGCTGAGCAAAAACCACGGCGAAATATCGAGGATAGTCTTATGACTGCCTTGGGCGAAACTGACGAAAAATAATACTGACTAGTCCTAAAACAAATTAGCACTCTCTTGACGAGAGTGCTAATTTTTATGTATACTAAATAGTGAAATAGCGCAAAATAGCGCTTGCTGTAACTAAGTAGAGGACTGATAATAAAAATATGGCAGATGATTTTTCAGAATTCGTATCTCACTTAACCGACAATGCCCGCATAAGTTTGCAGCAAGCAAATGCCATTGCCCGTGGATACGGAAGTGCCTACATCGGCACCGAGCATCTTTTACTTGGTATATTAGCTCAAGGCTCGTCAGTCGGTGCCAAAATTTTGGCTGACGTAGATGTTACTCTTGACCGAGCTGAAGTTGCATTAAACTTAAGCCCACGCACTATTCTGATCACAACTGGTGGAGCAGGACTCAGTGAAACAGCAAAACTCACGTTAAAGCTCGCTTGGGAAATGGCACAAGAATATCACCAAGAATACCTAGGTACCGAGCATATTATCTATAGTATAGTTTCGCAAAAAAACGCACGAGCAACAGTGCTACTTAGAGACATGGGTGTAAATTTAGATGAGTTACGAGGAGATCTTGAAGAATTCCTTGATCGTCAACAAACACAATATGAACATACAGAGACACAGCAGCAAAAAAGAAAAAGCGCAGGCGGCGCTCTTGACACATTCGGTACAGATCTAACGCAAAAAGCTCGCCAGGGTGAACTCGACCCGGTTATCGGACGTGATGCAGAACTAGAACGAATGATGACAATTCTTATGAGACGTACAAAAAATAACCCAGTGCTTATCGGTGAGCCTGGCGTTGGTAAAACGGCCATAGTAGAAGGATTAGCCAGACGAATTGTTTCGGAGGATGTCCCAAACTACTTGCTTGATAAACGCGTCATTCAACTTGATATTGCCGCAATGATTGCAGGGACAAAATATCGAGGAGAGTTCGAAGAACGTCTAAAAAAAGTAGTGAAAGAGCTGACTACTCAAAAAAACGTGATTGTCTTTATCGATGAGTTACATTTGCTCGTTGGTGCTGGGGCTGCCGAAGGAGCACTTGACGCTGCTAATATGCTTAAGCCCGCCCTTGCTCGCGGTGAAATGCATCTTATTGGTGCAACGACGCTTGAGGAGTACCGTAAGCACATCGAAACAGATACTGCACTCGAACGCCGCTTCCAAACTATAGTCGTTAAAGAACCAAACCTTAAAGATACACTTGCTATTTTGAAAGGTTTGCGCGGCTACTACGAAAAACATCACTCTGTTCAGATGGCCGATGAAACACTAGAGGATGCTGTATTTATGTCTGATCGATACATCAGTGATCGATTCATGCCAGATAAAGCCATTGATGTGATCGACGAAGCCGCTGCACGGCTGCGCGCGCTCAAAAGCCGTCATCCAAGTGATGAGCGTGATTATAAAAAACAGCTCAATAACCTCAATGAAAAAATGGAAGAAGCGGTTGCTGCTGAAAACTACGAGCGAGCAGCACTCTATAAAACACGTATTAGTCGGGTACAAAAATTACTTGATGAATTATTGGAAAAACAAGAAAAACGAACACCAGTCAAGCTTTCAAGTGACGACATCGCCCATGCAATAGCTATAATGACAGGTATTCCAGTTGAGAAAGTTAAAAAATCAGAGGCATCAGTTCTCAATCAACTCGAAAAACACTTATCAAAACATGTCATTGGTCAAAGTGAAGCGATCGCACAAGTCGCAAGAGCAGTACGCAGAAGTCGAAGCGGCGTTTCAAGCCCAAACCGACCAATCGGGTCGTTTGTGTTTATGGGACCTACAGGAGTGGGCAAGACTGAACTCGCTAAGGTTATTGCACGAGAGGTATTCGGTAGTGTAGACGCGTTAATCAAAATAGATATGAGTGAGTTTAGTGAGAAACACACGACGTCTCGTCTCGTCGGCGCACCAGCTGGATATGTTGGATACGATGATGGCGGTCAACTCACGGATAAAATCAGACGACAGCCATACAGTGTTGTGCTATTTGATGAGATTGAAAAAGCGCATCCAGATGTTTTTCATATGCTATTACAGCTTCTTGAAGACGGTAGGTTGACTGATGCGAAGGGTCGTGAGGTGAGTTTCACAAACACTGTCATTATTTTGACAAGTAATCTTGGCGCCGATGAAATGATGAAGGAATCAAGCCTTGGCTTCAACGTCCGTACGACAGCTGAGCGGCGAGAATTAAATCATGTCCATGAAAAGAATGCGCGAGCAACCAAGAAAGCACTCGAAAAATTTATGCGGCCCGAACTCATTAACCGCTTTGATGGGCTCATTACATTCCGCGCACTGACACGACGGGAAATCGGAAAGATTTTCGATACCTTGATTTTGGAGCTAAATGATAGACTTACGAAAAAAGGTCTTCGTTTACTCGTCACGGCTCAAGTGAAAAAACACATTATCGATCTAGGATACGACGAAAAATATGGTGCTCGTCCTCTACGCCGGACGATACAAGATGAGCTTGAACACCCGATAGCCGAAGGCGTGTTATCAGGAATATACGAAAAAGGAACCGTCATAGAGGCAGTCATGAAGGAAGGTGGTGTATACATTCATGTCAAAGACGAAGCAGCATAGGTCATTGCTTGGCAGTGCCGCTGTAGTTCTGTTTTCTGCAGTGCTATTTTTCAATATACTTTTTAGCCGCCAATATATAGTCGACAGCGTCAAAGCGTATCAATATGCGCCAAGCGCGGATATGGCTCACATTCGTAGTGACCTTCGGTTGACTAGTAAGGGCAGTTTTTATTTCAATGCAAGTGAGCCCGTCATCGAGCCCGCCTCAGAATTTAATCAAAGTTGTCGTCAGACCCAAGAAACAAATAACCCGATCCTCGGTTGCTACGATGCGGAACGTATCTATGTATTCGATGTTACTAACAAAAAGCTAGCGGGTATTGAGCAAACAACAGCGGCGCATGAGTTGCTGCATGCTGCGTACGGCCGGCTCGGTAGCAGTGATAAAGCAGCACTTGATACAGAGCTGCAAAAAGCATATGAACAGCATAAAACACCAGAGCTTATTGAACGGATGGATTATTACAAGCGTACCGAGCCTGGTGAAGAAATGAATGAGCTTCATTCTATACTCGGTACGGAGATATCTGACGTAGGCCCAATCCTGGAGGACCATTACAGACAATATTTTACTGATCGATCAGTAATTACTAATTTTCACAATCAATACGCAACGATATTCAGCTCGGTAACAAATGATATTCAGAGACTCAGTACGCAAATAAATTCACAAACAGCAGCTCTCAACATTCGTATTGATGCATATAACGCATCTGTACAGCAGCTCGATTCTGATGCTGCGAGCTTTAGTAAACGCAATAGACAAGGTGAATTTACCTCGGCTGATGAGTTTAATAGCGAACAAAATCAGCTTTTGCAACGTCAAAATGCTCTCGCAGATGAACGTAACAGTATCAACGTGGCTATAAACTCCATAGACGGTCTACGTACACAGTACAATCAGCTAGTTGAAGAGTATAATCAGCTCAATAGTAGTATCAACAGTTCTCTGACACCGGTTAACTCTGTCAATGCTCAAGGGGCCATGTAATGGTAAAAGTAAAAGCAAATTTCGTTTGTCAAAACTGCGGTGCTTCGTACACAAAATGGAGTGGGAAATGTGAAAACTGTGGCGAGTGGAATACGCTTGTCGAACAAGCACCGTCCAATGACGGCAAGTCTGCTGTTGCTAAAGGCGGCCGATCGGGTTCGGTACTGGCAGTTCAGACAATTGGCTCGATTGATCCTGGAGGTGAACGACCACGCATGTCAACCGGCATAGAAGACCTCGATGCAGTACTTGGCGGCGGAATACTACCTGCCGGTGTCGTACTGGTTGCGGGACAGCCCGGAATAGGTAAGAGTACATTGATGCTTCAGATTGCTACCATGGTAGCGGCCAGACAAACTGTTTTGTATATATCTGGAGAAGAGAGTGCGTCACAGGTGCGACTGCGCGCGACACGTTTAGGTGCTGATAAAAACGATGGCCTTAGCTTTGCAGCAAGTACTAGTGCCGACGACATTGGTGCGACAATACGATCGGGAGCATATGACCTCGTTGTAATTGATTCGATACAGACCCTTAGCCTTGACGACATTACTTCGGCGCCTGGTACGGTTTCTCAAATCACCAATTCCGCTAACGTCATTATTCGCTCGGCAAAATCCTCGCACACTGCCGTAATGGTTGTCGGTCACGTGACG
>CAYLKD010000003.1:0-81497 GCA_964384345.1 uncultured Candidatus Saccharibacteria bacterium
TAAAGTGCTTGATTTCTTTACTCCTTTTGTAAAGGGGCGCAAGATTGGTATTGTCGGTGGAGCTGGTGTTGGTAAAACAGTGCTCACGATGGAGATTATTAACAACGTGGCTACGGGAAGCGGCGCGCTGTCGATTTTTGCTGGTATTGGTGAGCGCATTCGCGAAGGACACGAGCTCTACAAAACGCTCGATGATAATGAGTTGCTCAAAACAACCGCCATGTTCTTCGGTCAAATGAATGAGAATCCAGTGCAACGTAGTTTGATTGGACTGAGCGCGATTACGCTCGCTGAATACTTCCGTGATGATCAGAAAAAAGACGTGCTGCTGTTTGCCGACAACATGTATCGCTATATTCAGGCGAAAAATGAGGTATCGACAATCATTGACCAGACGCCGGCAGAAGGTGGGTACCAGCCGACGGTGTTCTCCGATGTAAAAACCTTTCAAGATAGGCTTGCCAGCAACGAAAATGGTTCTATTACAGCCTTGCAGACGATCTACGTGCCTGCAGATGACCTTTCTGACCCGGCAGTGCAGATGATTCAGCATGAGCTTGACTCAACTATCGTGCTGTCCCGTGCAGTTGCAGCTCAAGGTATTCGACCAGCTGTTGATATCCTTGCTTCGAAATCAAGCTTGTTGACACCAGAAGTTGTCGGTGAGCGACACTATGACCTTGCGACGCGAGCAACAGCAATTTTGCAAAAATACGAATCACTTAAAGGTATCATTGCAATCATCGGTGAATCAGAACTATCGAGTGAAGACCGGGATGATTACAACAAGGCTAAAGAACTGATTGAATTCTTTAAGCAACGTTTCAATGTCATGGAAAAAGTGACCGGTATTCCAGGTGAACACATGACCCGTGAAAAGACACTGGACGGTGTGGAGGCAATTATCGGCAAGAGTCCTGATAAAGTGCCTGCGGTAGATACAACTACGTCAGCATCGAATGACGCTACGCCTGCCGCCACAACACAAAGCCTATCTCCAGCAAACGAGCCAGTCAAAGAGGCAGCATAATGGCTGAAGAGATCACTGAAGTAGCCGCAGAACCAATTGCAAAAGCACATACTAGTAAGCCTACTATTGCAGTCAAAGTCTATGCTCCATTCAAAATATATTACGAAGGCGAAGCCTATAGCGTAAGTGCCGTCAATGCTTCCGGCCCTTTTGATGTGTTACCTAAACACCACAACTTTTTGTGTATGCTAACACCGTGCGATCTACAGATCGTCAGCCCAGAAGGCGAAAAATTGATCAAGATCAATCGGGCGCTGATGCACGTCAAAGCCGAGACAATCACGGTATTTGTCGACGTCTAGATCTGTATTAATTTGTTACAAAATAATCAAACGCAAAAACTTGGCGGGCTGGCGCTGAGTTAGCGGTACAAATACTAAAGCCCGTCGCATCGCGATCGACGTAATACTGTGTTTGGCCAGCACCATTACCGACTGGGCTGACGATGACATGAGGTTGGTTTGTAAAACGCTGACTAAAACTGATGCGCGCAAAGCAGCCTGCTGATGGACTGGCGCCAGTATTGATATTGATTGTTCCTGTTGTATCAGAGCCGTTGATCGATACGGAGCCACCACCACCGAGTGCATTGCCAGGTGACCGGCTTGGGCTTGGGCCGGTGAAGCTAATGTGATTTGGGATCTCGAGAGATCCATTGCCGCTCAGAATTAACCGTGTCACAGTAATCTGAGATGCAGTCATTGGTCCACTAAATGATGAAGCACCAGATACATTGAGATCACGCAGCGTTGTGCTGCCTTGAACGGCGGCGTTTTGGGCAACCTGCAGGCTGCTTATTTGGGCTTGTCCGAGATTCGCAGCACCAGAAACGGTGATAGTCGGACCAGTGATACCACCACCAGACTGGAAGTTACCAGCTACATTGAGATTGCCACGCATCAATGTTTGACCGGCGATGACTGCATTGCCTTGAATGGTTAGCGTTTGCGAAGAGCTCCCGACGCTTGCATCAGTGTTAGCCAGTTGTTTAAGTGCATCCTGAGTGAGTGACTGCGCAGCGATGCTTGGAACATCCGGAACTTTTTTGCTATTGAGATAATTGACAAGCGCAAGTGCTCCAGCGACGACGACGAGCAGTATGAAGATCAACAGATATAAATTAACTTTGCGAAAGAATCGCTTGATCGGTGAACCCTTTTTTGGACCTTGTTGTGTTGCTGCAGTAGAGGGATTGGCCGCCGCCTGTGCTGTCACCTCTTCAGCAAGATCATCAGGAGTACGACTCAGTGCGTCTGCTGGCGCTTCTGAGTTATTTGCTGGCGGTTCCACTGGAGTGGGTGTTTTGTCTGGTTCCATATCTCTATTTTTTGCTTATGCTTGTTACGACTAGCTTACTATACAACGCAAGTAGGCGCCAGTTGAGTTTTACGCCGCGCTAAGGGATAATACTAAAGATAAAGCTTATGCGATGTTTACAAAGATTTGGGCAATATTCACGGATGGTAGGCCTAGGACTGCTTATTACTGTTTTGGGTGGCGCGGCAACGGCGTATGCTGATACCGCCAGCTCGTCAAATTATCAGATGACACAGACGCAGTTTGGGGTGAGTTCAAATCAACAAAACTGTTCAAGCCAATATTGCGCCAAAGCTTCCATCGGTGATCCCGCATCGGGTAAATCCGATAGTTCCACAAAGACCGCCACGTTTGGCACAATCGAGGGCGGGGAACCACTACTAGAAGTAATCGTCCAGCCGGGACAATCAGACCTTGGCATACTGACGACCGATAAGACGTCGTCAAAAACGATGATCGTTCAAATACGCAACTATCTCAGTAGCGGGTACGTATTGCAGATCACTGGTCAATCTCCTACCTACGCTGGCCATGCTCTCAACACCCCGACGACGCCAACCGCTGCAACGCCTGGTACCGAACAATTCGCCATCAATGCCGCCGCAAATACAACCCCAGCTATCGGAGCAAACGCAGTGCAAGTTCCAGATAATTTAACCAGTTTCGGAACAGTAGCTGCCAGCTACAGCACCCCAAATCTATTTAAGTACGTTAGTGGCGATGTGGTCGCAAGTAGCACCAAGTCTTCGGGACGAACGGACTACACAATAAGTATGATCGTCAATGTCGCAAATTCCACGCCGGCCGGTCGCTATCAGGGTGATTTTTCAGCGGTTGTCATTCCTACTTACTAATCACAAAAAAGTCTTAAATGTTGTGGATAAGTCTATTGCATTTCTCATACTGCTAATGGTAGAATACACAACGTACCTCTATAAAAGGATCAAAAATAAACATAACAGGAGATATACAAAAAATGTATACACTCAAATCAATAGCTCAGCGGAGCACTATGCTTGGAGCAGCCTTCGCGCTTGTTGCAGCAACATTGCTACCAGCTGCATCTGTATTTGCGGATGCGTTGAACCCGCTTACTGAGCGTTCGTTGCTACTTAGTAGCTCGGCGCCAGGATTCCAGAATACAGACGGTTCTGGTAACTCCGAAACAGCCCTCAACGCCAACGGAGACGAATTTGCTCCTCCAGGATCAGGTCCAAATGGTATGAAGAGTGGTGAAACATTTAGTTTCAACGTCAGCACCGACAGCTCTATAACTGGTAAGGCTATCAAAGCCTTCACATTGCAATACTGTGCAACAGCAGCAGGTCTTTGTAAGGCACCAGGCAATAACGCTGGTGATTTCCTAACTACAAACCGTAAAACAAATGCTGCAGCTCTTGCTTCTGGTGATAACACGAGCGACCTTGATGTGGTCGGTGCATTCACAGAAGGCACAGCTGGCGGTCAATTCCAAGTTATCGTTGACGGCGTTCCTCAAACTGGCTGGTCAATGACACAGAAAAACGTTGAAGATCCAGCCTACATTGGCGGCGGTCTCACTGGTACGAAAAACTTTATAGTTCTGACAAACGCCACTGGCGCAACTCCTACCACTGGTAAAAACGTCAAAATCGTTTTCCACGCCTCTACTAATGCTTACATCACAAACCCAGGTGCTGGTGCGTTCTTTGTACGTATGAACACCTACAATGATGACAACACTAGTGGAACAGCTTTGCTTCCAAACACAAGTGCTAACATTCTCGATGGAGGTGTTACTGTTGCAAACGTTATGACTGACTCAATTCACATTACCACCAAGGTACTGGAAACAATGTCTTTCTCTGTTGGTACAGTAAATCCCGACAACGTGAATATGGGATCTCATGGTAGCTGCGACCCTATTAATGTCGTAAACGGTAACCGACTACAGCTTGGTAACCCAAATGCTGAATACTCACTAGAGACAGGTAAAGCGTACGACGTCAATTCATATTGGCGCCTCTCATCCAACTCTTCAGGTGGAGCAACAGTATATTACTCAGGCAATACGCTTGCAAACACCGTTGGTGACGAGATTAAATCAATTGGTACAACTGCTGGCACGCCTAATGGTGGATTAGATTACAGTCACCCTGGCACAGAGCAGTTCGGTCTGGCACTTGTTAATCCTGCCACAGACACACTCGGTACAGGTACATTTGATACCGCTTGGACACTTTCACACACTACTCCACTAGTAGTTGAAAGTGATTACTCCCAAGGTGATGGAACAATTAACTCAGTTGATCCTAACGATCCTTCTACAAACGCAAAGTTTGCCTTTGATAAAGCAAGCTTGACGGTTCCTCGTTTGATCGCACAAGAAAACTCGACAGTTGTTGACTGCTCAACGGCAAAGGTTCGTTACGTAGCTAACATCGCTGCGAACACCCCAGCTGGTGTATATACAACCAAGATCAACTACCTCGCAGCTCCACAGTACTAGGTCTCTAGATACTGAGAAATAAAAGGTAATACTAATAGGCCTCATATACGAGGCCTATTAGTTTGTCATGAGCTAGTTGCTACCGTGAATCAATATACTCTTGTACAATAACAGCTATGAGGCATAAGCTGTTTGTCCGACTCCATAGTATAGTCTTTTCGTGGCGCCAAGTGTGGTCCGAAGAGTTGGTAGCATTTTTTCTCGCACTTTTTATATTTATTGCGCCGGCTTCAGCAGCGATGCGCTTTCAGGACCGTAGTCTTTATATCAATAGCAGTGAACCGGGTGCGACGACGTCATATACTATCTCGTTTCGCTATATGAGCCCGCAAGCAATCGGCTCGGTCGATATGCTGATATGTAATAATCCTATCCCGTATGAGACGTGCGTACCCCCAACAGGTGTGGACGCTTCAAATGCGGTGCTGGCTAGCCAAACAGGTGAAATAGGCTTTTCGATACTATCTAAAACAAACAATCATATCATTTTGACGCGTACGCCTGGCGCAATAACGACAGGCGGTACGGTGTCATCGTATACGTTCAATAACGTCAAGAACTCAGTAGACACCTCCCAGGCATTTGCGATACGTTTGCAAAGTCATACCTCAACCGATGCGACAGGCGCACAAGTTGATTTCGGCTCAGTAAGAAGCCAGATTGAAACGGGCATAGTCCTCGAGACACAAGTACCTCCAATGCTAGTGTTTTGTCTAGCACAAGAGGTGAGCGACAATTGCGTGAGCACCAATGAAACGTACTACAGTGACATGGGCGACATGAGCGATACCAGTACATTGACTGCGCAGTCGCAGATGGCCGTCGGTACGAATGCATCGGGCGGATTTGCAATAACGGCTAACGGTACCGCACCTGCAGCTGGTACGAATGTGATAGATTCGCCAACAGTACCCACGCCCAGTACGTTAGGGCAAAATCAGTTTGGTATCAACCTTGTAGAAAATAGTGTTCCTGCCGTAGGAGGAAATCCTGAAGGCGACTGGGTAAATGCAGTTCCAGCACCAGGCTATAATGAGCCAAATAAATACAAATATACTTCTGGTGATGTCGTTGCATTTTCTCCAAATGTTAGTTTGATGAAGAAATATACCGTAAGTTATATCTTAAATTCAAGCAAAACTCTTCGTGCCGGTGTGTATACGACAACGATAACCTATATAGCCAGCGGACAATTTTGATGGTACAATGCTGCTTATACTTAAATAGTAAACCGTAAGGAAAGAAAAAAACATGAACCGCCTAAAAAGCATAGCTTTGGTCGCTTGCGCAGTATTTATCGCTGTATCTTGCCTCCTGCCTGCCGCGCCAGCTGCTGCAATATCTTCATCAGCGCTTAGTATCGTTCCGAAAAAGACATATGTTATTGAACCTGGCAAATCTGCAAAGGATACGCTAGTTATCCGTAACCTCGACTTGCAGCAACCTCTAGAGCTAAACTTGAGATTAGTCGATTTTACATTCACAGACGATAGTGGTGCCCCAAAGCTGTTGCTTGCACAGGATGCACCGCAGACAACGTGGTCTTTAAAACCATTCATAAATGTCCCGACATCAGTGACTGTTCCTGCAAATAGTAGTAAAACCATTGATATGAATGTGGCTATCCCAGCGGGTCATGGAGCAGGAAGCTATTATAGTGCTATCGTTTATTCATCTGGAGCCTCCGAGGGTGGTAACGTTGGATTAAGTGCATCAGGTGTCACATTAGTCTTTGCATCTATCCCAGGCAAAGTAGATGAAAACCTCAAACTCACAAAGTTTGGTGCATATACGGCAGCTACGACTGGTAAAGAAGCAGGGTACAACTTCATCACTGCTACCGAACCACAAACAATGGCTTATACTTTGGCCAACAAAGGAAATGTTACAGAAAGTCCAGTCGGCAGTATCACTCTTAAAGATATGTTTGGGCATCAGTACAACATTTCCGATGTAAATCCAAATGGTTCGTTAGCGTTGATTGGCCAATCCAGAACATTTATTGCCTGTGTAAAGTTAAAAGCTGAAAACTTGAACTTTTCAGGCACCCGTACCGAAGCGAAGACGTGTGACTCAGCTGGTTTATGGCCAGGATTCTATTCGGCAAAACTCGATATTTTTTACGGTCAAAATGGCAACAACACACAAGAAATCATTAAAACCGCTCACTTCCTATACATGCCGTGGTGGTTTACGATCGCTCTCATTATCGCTCTACTCTTCATCGCATACTTTGCCTTCAAGGCTGTACGCTACATCCGTCAAAAATTCTTCGGCATGAGGTTAAACAAGACCTCTCGTCGCTAAACATCGAAACCTCTTTTGTAACTCGGTGTAGCACGTTACAATAAGCATAACCATGATTCGTTTTAGCACGGTAAAAGCATTATCCTTCCTGATCGGCGTCGCTGTGCTCAGTGTCTTAGGCTATATCCATACAGCAACTGCCTTAACGCCAATTCCGAATCCAGACCCAAAACCAGGCTCGTTCGGTATTGAAGCAACTAAAAAACAAGCGCCCCCAACACAAGGTGCGACGATTACGACGCCAGGTCCAGGTGCAACATTTTCAACTTCACCTATAACCGTTGCTGGTATCTGTCCTGACAATCTGCTCGTTCAAGTGTATGACAATGGCGTAATGGTAGGTGCTGTGCTCTGTAAAGGTGGTAGTTATAGCTTGCAGGTCAGTCTGTTTGCTGGCACAAACGATTTGAGTGCTATCGTGTATGACGATTTAGATCAGGCGGGGCCGACTTCTAACATTGTGACTGTGACGTATAACGACACGAATTTTACTGCCTTTGGTGCACTTGTCACTCTAACTAGTTCGTACGGACGCCGCTCGGCACCAGCAGGAAACTTGCTCGAGTGGCCACTACAACTATCTGGAGGAACTGGACCATACGCCTTTAGTATCGACTGGGGCGATGGGTCAGCACCTGAACTCAAAAGCCAGGCGTTAGCCGGGCTTATTACTATCTCGCACGTGTTTAAAAAAGCCGGTATCTACCAAGTCAATATCAAAGTAACCGATACAAATGGCGTCAGTGCATTCCTGCAAGTGATTGCAGTTGCCAACGGAAAACTCGACGGCACTTCGACGACATCCGAGGCAAAAACGACGCCGCCACCAAAAGTAATTTGGATTCCAACCACTGTTTCGGTCGCATTTTTGCTACCCGCATTTTGGCTTGGCCGTCGTAGTCAGCTCGTTTCTATCCGTAATAAAATGCTCAAAGAACGCGATACCTACGAAGCTAAATAGCTTGTGGATAACTTTGTAGAAAAAAGGTGTTGACAATCATAAGCGTAATCGTGGTATAGTGAGCAGGTAACTAAACAAAACAAATAGTTTTATTAACATGAGGACGTGAGGAGAAGGAAATATGAATTCCTTTAGAGTTTTAGACCAACACCGAGTTGGTCGTATTATCGCAGCTGCAGTGCTTTTATTTGCAGCAGCAGTACCAACAATGGTGTCAGCAGCACAGTTAACAACACGATCGATTGCTTTAAGTAGCTCATCGGTAAGCGCTACTGGTGTGACATATAATGTCAACTTCACAGCAGCAACGGCTGCAGGCGCTGTCGTTGTGCAGTTCTGTAGTAACAGCCCGCTACTTGCTGATGCGTGTACCGCACCAACAGGTTTCACTTCTGCATCTGCAACGACGCCAACTGCTGGATACACGATGGGAACAAAAACTGTTAACCAAGTTATCCTTACGGGAACAATAGCAGCAGGAACAGTCAATTTTGCAATCGCAAACATAACTAACCCTTCATCAGCTGGTACGTTGTATGCTCGCATCGCGACATATACAGATGCAACTGCAGCAGCAGCGTATCCAACACTTACAGCAGCGAAAGACCAAGGTGCAGTAGCAATGTCTATCACGCCTACCGTTAGTGTCTCGGGAGCTGTGCTTGAAAGTATGACCTTCTGTGTATCAGGTACAGATACGTCAGCTTCCGCAAACTGTGCCTCAACAACCGCTCCAGTGTTAAAACTCGGACAGACTGTTGGTTCTACAATTGCCCTTCAGCCAGGAATCACGAGCACCGGTAATATCTATACACAGATTTCTACCAACGCAGCCGGTGGTGCTGTAGTCAGCCTCAAGAGTGACGCACTCAACTGTGGTGGTTTGATCCGATCAGGTGCTCCAACTGCTTGTGATATTCTCCCTGCACAAAATACAGGTATCACAGCAGGTGCTGCAGCCTTCGGTGTCAAAACTGCAACGGCTACGTCTACCACAGGTGTTACTGATGCATCTGGTACGTATCGTCCATACGATAGTGGTTCAGGCGCATATTATAGTAACAGTGCTTTTGCGATGAAGTATGTCGCAGGTAACGCAACTGGTGTTACAAGTGTTTACGGTGATCCGTTCCTAGACACAAATGGTGCACAAGTAAACAACAAGAACATGGCATTGACCTTTGGAGCTCAGATAAACAACTCGACTCCAGCTGGCCTCTACTCAGCCAACCTAAGCTTGATTGCAACTGGTACATTTTAAATAAAAAAACATTTCTACGTTTCAACACCTCGGATAAACCGAGGTGTTGTTTTATTCATCCATAACGCTTTTAGATCATAGATGCATCTGTTATGATAAGTATTAACTAGATATAAATAGGGAAATTGGCGTGTCTACACAAAAAATGTTTCGAGCTCATGTTCGACTACTCGTAACACTTACTGCAGCGATAGCATTGGTAGCGAGTAGCTACCCTGCTCATGCTATAACAAACTCTGCAAACACTCTTAAGGTATCCCCAGTTCGCACAGATATTCAGGTACTTCCTGGCGAGACGAGGACCGTGCCTGTCACGATCACAAACATAACTGGGGGTGACATCACTGTTAGTCCCATTGAAAACGATTTCATTGCAGCCGATGAGAGCGGTAACCCATCGCTCATATTAGACGCTGATAAGTTTGCACCAACGCACAGCCTTAAGCGCTTCATGACTCCGCTAGCAGATGTCATGATACCTGCACGAGAATCGAAGACAATAGATGTCACCATCACTGTTCCAAAAACCGCTCAAGCTGGTGGTTATTTCGGAGCTATTCGATTTGCTCCTAGTGACCCTGATAGCGGTGGCCAGGTAAACCTGAGCGCTAGTGTGGCATCTCTTATCTTAGTAACAGTGCCGGGAGATCTTACCGAAAAACTCAATTTAACCGACTTCGAAGTACAACAAGATGGCCATGCTGGCTCATTGTTTCATAGCGAAAAAGGTGTTGCTACAACGTTCCGTTTCGAAAACAAAGGAAACGTCCAGGTCGCACCGTTTGGCCAAATCACTGTTAAACAAGGTAAGACAACTGTGTACCAAACAGAATTTAACACTAAAGACCCCCGGGAAGTAGTATTACCCGACAGTGCTCGTCGCTGGACAGTACCACTCGAAAAGATTAGTGGATTTGGTCACTACACCGTGACGGCAACACTTACGTATGGCCAAAAGAACCAAACTGTTGAAGTTTCTAAATCGTTCTGGGTTGTACCAGTCGGATTGATCATCACTGTTGCTATTGCTGTTGTCATCGCCGTTGTTCTCGGACTAGCTATATGGTATTTCCTTCGAAGCTACAAGCGTAAGATTTTGAGCAGTCAGAGTCAACGCGGCCGTTACCGACGATAATAAATTACTTTTTTAGACTTTTTCACGGTGCGGACAACCTTCCCAGCAGCATGGTCGTCGTTGACCCTTAGATAGCTGAGACAGTATACGCTCTTGTCTTCTAGCAGTGGTAGCCTCTTGCTTAGCTGAGGTCGCGAGGCATATCCATTCGTTGCGCGCTAGCGGTGTAATGTCATTCCATGTTTTTAAAGCAGCTTCGTGTTCAAGTAGTGCCTGAGCTAACCGTTCACTTACGGGATGGATAGTTCCATCAAGAATATTTATTCGTTGCATACAGACATTGTATACCCATACTGCTACACTACATAGTATGAAGATAGCAGTGATAGGGGCAAATGGTAGGTCTGGGACAGCATTTATAAAAGTAGCATTGGCTCGTGGGCACGAAATACGAGCTGGCGTACATCATTCGCCGCTTCATGTTAGTGAGAGCGAAAATCTTGTGACTATGACTATTGATGCAACGAACTCAACACATGTAGGGGAGCTTATCGAAGGATGTGATGCAGTAGTAAGTTTGATCGGCCATGTCAGGCACAGTCCAGTGACCGTCCAAACCGACGCTATACAAAGGATTATTGAGCAAATGAAGATACGTGGTATTGTTCGACTCCTGTCACTGACCGGCACAGGGGTGCGCATGCCAGGTGACACCATATCACTGATTGATCGATGTATGAATGCCGCTATTTCCGTCGTCGACCCAAAACGTATACATGATGGCATTTCGCATGTAAAAGCCATTCAGGCTTCGGACTTGGACTGGACAATTATTCGCGTATTAAAGCTAACTAATAGTGACCAGCAAGCGGCGAGTCTATCGGCTGGTGGCCCGGCATTGACCTTTGTTTCACGCTACACCGTTGCTCAAAAAATGGTTGATATCTTGGAGCAGCATTCCTTCACGCAACAAGCACCAGTGATAGCAAAAAATACGTAACAACAAATCAATAGCTGCAAAAAGCACGGCAGGAAGTCTATACTGTAGGTATGAATACGCTAAAATCTCTTTATAATAAAAAATGGTTTCGTGTCATTATGCCGACACTGGCGATAGTGATTTGGTTTGCTATTGGCGGTATTGGTGGGCCAACGTTTGGCAAAATATCAGACGTATCAACAAATGACCAAGCAAGTTTTTTGCCAGCAAGTGCGGAATCGACTAAAGCGGCCGAGTTGCAAAAGAAGTTTTATAGCTCTGACACGCTCCCAGCTATTATCGTTATCGAATCGAGCACAAAACTCACACCTACGCAGCTAGCAAATCTTGCCAAGCTCCAGCCTAAACTTCAGTCGGTTGACGGTGTTTCAAATTCTACCGGCGCAGTTGTTGGACCAATCCCATCTAGTGATGCTAAAGCAGTTGAGTTTATTGTACAAGTCAAATCTGACAGCGAAATAGGCGTAGTCGTTGCAGGGATGCGTTCTATATTGAATGAGACTGCTGATAGTTCACTCAAGACGTATGTGACCGGTCCTGCTGGACTTAGTGCGGACCTCGTCTCAGCATTTGGCGGTATTGACGGAGTATTACTGCTTGTTGCTCTTATTGCTGTATTTGTTATTTTACTACTAGTTTATCGATCGATCCTATTACCGTTTGTCGTCTTATTAAGCGCGATGTTTGCATTAACTGGGGCAATTTTATTAATCTATCAACTTGCTCTCCACGACGTTATCAAACTCAACGGACAGAGCCAGGGGATATTATCAATCTTAGTGATCGGAGCCGCTACGGATTACTCGCTGTTGTTTATTGCCCGTTACAAAGAGGCGCTGCACTATGTCAATTCAAAATGGGACGCACTACTAGCAGCGTATCGAGGAGCATTTGAACCGATACTTGCATCTGCCGTTACGGTTGTTGCTGCGTTGCTATGTTTACTGTTTTCAGACCTTAACTCAAATCGTAGTCTCGGTCCCATCGCAGCAATTGGTATAGTATTGGCATTTATTTCTTCGATGACATTATTGCCAGCCTTATTGGCTATACTTGGTCGAAAAGCATTTTGGCCTGTAATGCCTAAATATGACACGAAACAATCCAAGAAAGACGCAGTCAACCCACGTAGCCTATGGGGTAGAATTGGCTCGCTTGTTGAAGCTCACGCTCGTCGGATATGGATTGTATCGACAGTCGTGCTTCTTGCTTGCACGCTCGGCGTGATGCAGTTAAAAGCAAACGGTACAGATCAGAGCGCGACGTTGCTTAATCCATCCAACGCAGTTGATGGTCAAAGCGCCTTGAGCAGGCATTTTAGTGCCGGCTCAGGCAGCCCAGCGGCAATTATAGTGAATAAAGCAGAGGCTGACAAAGTAGTAAATATTGCCACAAATACCCCAGGAGTCGGTGATGTCATGCTTTATACCGGGGCAGCGCCATTTGTTTCGCAGCCACCAAAAATTGTTGATGGGGAAGTTCTGATTAATGCAACGCTCACTTCTGCCGCTGACTCACCAGACGCTGCTAACACTGTTCTAAGATTACGTGAAGATCTAGCGGCTGCAAAGATCAACGCTGTTGTCGGTGGAGAGTCGGCTACCATGCTTGATACCAACACCACTGCCAAGGAAGATTTATACAAAATTGTGCCAATTGTACTCGTCGTTATTTTGGTCATATTAATGCTACTGTTACGATCAGTGTTATCTGCGGTAATCCTGATAGCCAGCGTGATTTTAAGCTACTTTGCGACACTTGGTATTTCAGCCATCGTATTCAACCACTTATTCGGATTTCCAGGTTCAGACCCATCAGTGCCACTATTTGGTTTTATATTCTTGGTCGCTCTTGGTGTGGACTACAACATATTCCTTATGACGCGGGTTCGTGAAGAAGCAATGCGAAAAACAACAAAAAAAGCCATACTGCACGCTCTTGAAGTGACTGGTGGAGTCATTACTTCCGCTGGCATCGTGCTCGCGGCGACATTTGCAGCGCTCGGTATTATACCGATTTTGTTTTTAGCGCAGATTGCGTTCACTGTCTCATTTGGTGTGTTGCTCGACACAATAGTCGTGCGCTCACTTCTACTTTCATCTTTGACGTATGATATTGGCAGTAAGATTTGGTGGCCAAGCGGCCGTGCCAAAAAAAGCTAAGCCACTCCACCAGCCAGATGATTTCGGCCTGGATATTATGTCAGGTGACGATGACTTATTTCGTTGGTTTTTGCTGACATTCTTGCTCGCAAAACCAATTCAGTCATCAGCCGCAGTGCGCACTTGGAAATTATTTCTTGCTCACAATAAGGACATTCCCTGGGCAATCATCGATATGTCGGATTACGAACTCGTAGCGTTATTGCATGATGGAGGCTACACTCGATACCAACATGTCATGACCAAAGCTCTTAAAACCGCTATGAGGCAACTCACCAGCCAGTACGAAGGGTCACTGCAACTTATGATAGATCTGAGCCAAGACGAGGATGAGCTATCGCAGCGGTTACAAAAAATATATGGCGTTGGTCCCAAAACTGCAGAAATATTTATGCGCGAAACAAGTGAATTTTTTGCCCGCCGTGTTGAATAAGACAGAAAATATCGAAGTGATCTAAACAAATCAAATCTAAATGATATGATTCATATTTCTCATACTTGACATACATTTCATACTTTTGTACTATGTATACATGCACAATCAGCATGATAAAAAACTATATGGTACGGCAACGATTGGCTCAAAAGGACAAATCGTTATCCCGTCAGATGCTCGCGAAGAGCTCGGGCTCCAGCCAGGCGACCGATTGTATATTGCTGGTTCATCATCAAAAAAAGTGCTGTTTTGCGTTAAGGAAGATCAATTTGAGCATCTACTGCAAAAATTGACCGGTGACGACGAAAAAAATGTTAAACAGCAGCTCGAAGATATCAATAAGAAAGGATAATTTCAGTTTATGCATCATCATTTAAGCCTTCGTGGCAAGCTTGTCATTATGTTTTCGGTTATGGCCAGTCTCTTTTTGGTTGCGCTTGACCAAACAATCATTTCTACAGCACTGGGCAAAATCGTTGAAGATTTCAACGCTTTTAACAGCCTTAGCTGGATTGTTACTGCGTACCTACTTACTACCACAGTAACTGTGCCTATAGCAGGGAAGCTATCCGACCTATTCGGACGTAAATCAATTTTGTTGATTGGTGTCGCGATATTTACTATCGGTTCTTTGTTAAGTGGTAGTGCTCAAAACATCGAATGGCTGATTTGGTCACGTGCCTTGCAAGGTATCGGAGGTGGAATCATTACGGCTAATGCATTTACTATCGTCGGTGACCTCTTTGCCGCTCGCGAACGAGGAAAATGGCAGGGGCTTATCGGTGCCGTGTTTGGTATTTCATCTGTCATTGGACCTCTACTTGGTGGATGGCTTACAGACGGAAGCAAAATTCTTAATCTGACAACCGATTGGCGTTGGACGTTTTACATCAACATACCAGTTGGCATCATCGCATTTATATTGATATTCATTTTTAGTCCTTCTTTAAAGCACTCGAATAAACCAAAAATTGACTATGTTGGTGCTGGACTGTTGACACTGATACTTGCAACGCTTGTATTAGCTGTCGACAACACAGAGTCGATCTTCGGTGATCTTATGAATAACGTTGGGCTAAGCCTTGTTGGCTTGCGCATCATTATGGGTATCATTGTAGCCGTCGCTATTGGACTCTTGGTTTATGTTGAGAAAAAAGCAGACCAGCCGGTTTTGCCACTGCACCTATTCGATAACGCAAACTTTGTTCGTATCATCAGTATTGCAACGCTATTTGGTGCGGCGTTCCTGGGTGCGATCCTATATCTTACACAGTTCAACCAACAAGTGTTTGGTGCTACACCTACAGAGTCTGGTCTAATGTTGTTACCGATGATAGGTGGTTTAATGGTTGCAAGTATTGGATCTGGACAGCTTATCTCTCGTCTTGGACGATACAAAATCTTTATGCAAATTGGTATTGTACTTGCTACTGTCATGGTAGGACTCCTGGCGACACTAACACCGGAGTCACCATATTGGCATGAAGCAGTTATGATGGTATTCCTCGGACTAGGACTTGGTATGGTTATGCCAGTGTTAACTATTGCGGTTCAAAATGAGTTCTCACAAGCTGAACTTGGTGTAGCAACGAGTTCTGTACAGTTATTTCGCGGACTTGGCTCAACAATCGGTATTGCTATATTCGGGGCAATTCTCACCTCCGGAATTACGTCGAATTTAAGCAACATACAAAATGATCCGTATGTACAAATGCTGTCGCAAAGTCCTGCTGCAAAGCAACTTGGTGATTTGTCTGATTCAAATACAGCGCTCAATCTCAATATGCCTGATTTACGAAAGCAAATAACAACTGGGGCTACTGCTAACTTTAATAAGCTACCAGAGCCAGTACGCACGCAACAGACAGCTAAGTTCACACAAGCGCAAGAGAGCTTTTCAGACAAAGTTGTCCGTGCTTTCAGTCTTTCACTACGGGATATATTCATAACTTCAACCGTACTTATGGCCGTAGCTGCAGTTGTTGTCTTCACATTAAAAGACCGTGAACTTGCTGCCGCTACTCCCGGAATGACTCCTGGTGAGATGTAAGAGCGTAGCAAATTGCGTTAACGCTTATCTACCCGTATACTTCTGCTAGATGCTAACGTACTATGCTAAACGTTCCGCTGGAGAAGAATTTGAAGAACTCCAGTCTCCACTCATTCATGGATCATGGGTTCATGGCACGGACTTGTCTGTGCATGAGCTGAATGACCTTGTCGAGCGATATGCACTTGATGCAAATATCGTCTACGATGTACGTGATCAACAAGAATTATCGCGGGTAGAAATCGCAGGTGACGATATATACACATTTTTGCGCTTACCTCGCATATCTCAGCCTGGTCACGTTGTAGCAAGTCCGCTGTTATGTGTGCTAAAGCCAAACGTTTTTATAACTATCTCTATGAGCAAAAGTATTTTGCCTGATGAAGTCGCTCGCACCACAGTGCCGCTGACGACTGATCATTCACATGATTTGTTAGTCGGTATCATTGCTGCGGTAATAGCAAGCTACAGTGACCTGATGAAGTATACCGAGCGCAGCATTAACGATACTGCTCGTCGGCTCAAGTCGCACGATGTGACGAACCATGACTTTATACAATTTGTGACAGTTGAAGATAATCTAACGCTGTACCGGATGAACTTAGGCGGAATACTAACTGTCATCAACCGATTAAGTAGTAACGATCATTCATTGCTCTCTGAGATCAACCGTGAAGCTTTAGAAGACATTGCGCTTCATATACAACAGCTGCTCACAGCTGTGCAGAGTTATAGCAGCAGGGTAGAGAGTATCCAAAATGCATATAGCACAATTGCGAATAACACTCTAAACAATCGCATGAAGACGCTAACGGTCTTTACTGTGTTGATCACTGTGCCAAATGTATATTATGGCATGTTTGGTATGAATGTAGCGCTGCCATTCACGAATGTGCCTGGTGCATATTTTTTTATTGTAGGGTTTACCGTAGTTTTAACAATCTTGGTATATATAGTTGCTAAATGGCGTAAGTTGTTCTAACATATAAATAGCAAACCCGTTATGGTTGTGGGTTGTTCTTGTCGCGTTGACACGTGGCTACGCCTTTGGTACTATTAATACTGTGTTCCGCGCCAAAACACGAAAAGTGACAATATCATTTTAAAGGTCGAGAGCGCGTCGGGACTCGTACATAAGTACAAGGAGTACTAAAACTACATGCCAATAGCTATCAATTTTGCTCCCTCACGGAGTAAGAAGATCGCAGTGGATGTGGTGCCTGCCGAATGGCAACTGTATATCGCACATTAGTAACTACTAGTGTGTGCATCTCATCCGTTAATTGCATTCGATGCGATTGACGACACAAAAGAAATCACCCCAAGGCACCGGGGTGATTTTGTTATAGTGCAGTAACTACGGACTATTTCGTGCTAGGAAGTGTGACTCCTGCTTCTTTTAGCGCAGGCTGAACAATTAGTTTATCGAAGGCGTCAGCATTTGACCAGACGAGTGCAGCACCACTGACATTTGCTTCAACTAATTTATCATCTTTGTAGTACTGATTGACTTCTTTGCCATTGAGATAAAATGTTGGCGTACCTGTAACTCCAGCCTTTTTTCCAAGCGCTATATCAAAGTTGATCTTTTTATTTGTCTGCTTTGTTTGATTGTTGTATGTATCAATAAACTTTTGACGATCGAGCCCGATCTGCTCAGCGTAATTCGCATACAGCTCAGTGCGATCTGTCGCGCTAGCTGATTCCCATGCTTTTTGGTTGGCGTACAACGCATCGTGCATTGGCCAGTATTTCCCGAGCAGTCCGGCTGCTTCTGCTGCCGCCGCTGCTGCGCGTGCATTTGGATGCAACGTAGAAAGAGGGAAGTTACGAAATACAAATTGCATCTGGTTCTTGTATTTATCTGTTACTGTTTTGATGGGTTCGTATGCTGAACCACAGCCAGGACATTGGAAGTCCCCGTATTCGATGAGAGTTACTTTTGCTTTTGATGCGCCAGAAGTATGATCAGCAATCCCACCGGATGCGTCGGCTGCACTCTGAATACTCTGTATGTCAATAGTACTGACATCTACCTTGTCTCTGCCGGCAAGATACAAAAGTCCTCCAAATAGAACGACCACAATTGCAATAAAAATAATCCAAGTACGTTTTGTCATAATATTTGCTTCCTCCAGATAGCTGTATATAGTGTAGCTGAATTGTCGTATGACCTCAAGAGACTTTGGGGTACAATAAACTTATGATTATATTGTTTGTCTTGTTAGTTGCGGCACTTATTGTGCTTGCAGCAGTTGAAGTACCAACCGGTACGCTTGGAGCTTATGAGCGTGCTCGACGGATACGTGCAGGCAAAAAAGACACTATCGAAGTAGAAAGAGAGCTGTATCATGACGATCTAGTCTCATTGATCTATGCGATTCGAGCACTACTGCTAGCACTATCTACGATAATTGCACTTGCAACATTTGACTGGGCATTAGGAAGCATAGTCGCTCTTGTTGTAGCGCTTGAGTATGGATTCGTATCTCGGATGTCGTTGGCCCGGCGTTTTGCTGCACGAGCATATGAAAAAACTGAGCGACATTTATTTCATGCAGTTGAACACTATCCAAAAGTTTTTTCAGCCATTCGTGTATTTATACCTGAAGCACCGCAGTTACAACTACATTCAAAAGATGAGCTCACTCATATAGTGAAATCATCGACCGCTCTTACTGCTAACGAAGCAAAGTTGATCACCAACAGCCTACGTTTTTCGGAGGTACTCGTTCGTGAAGTTATGACACCTCGAGCGGTTATTGATGCTGTTAATAGCTCAGAGTTACTTGGACCACTTGTTCTTGATGAGCTGCACAAGAAAGGGCATAGTAGATATCCTGTTACTGAAAACGATATTGACCATGTCGTCGGTATATTGCACCTTCGAGATGTACTAGCAGTTGATGGCACAAAAAAACATACATTAAAAGTTACCTCAGCCATGGAAGCTCGGGTATTGTATATACACGAAGAGCAAACACTCGCACACGCACTTGATGCATTTTTGAAAACACATCACCACTTATTTATTGTCGTCAATGAGTTCCGTGAGACGGTTGGACTGCTCACTCTTGAGGATGCCATAGAAGCATTACTCGGTCGAAAGATCGTTGATGAGTTTGATGCTCATGATGATTTGCGTGTTGTTGCAGCTAGAAATCCGAGAGCGAATAACACTTTTCAGAACTCTCAGGACGTTTAAACACTTTCAACTGCTTGTTTACCGATGGTCACGATATGTTTTTGTCGGTAACGAGAGAATGCATCTTTATCCATGCCGTAGCGTTTGATATGAGTCGTTATGAAATCTGATCCTAGGAAACGCGGCAAAATAACGTAGCTCGCGCCATGTTCATATAGCTCCAACGCTTCTTCATAGGTTTGCGCGTGACATATGAAGATAATGTCTGGGTTGTGGCGATGAAGATACGTAAGAATTTGTCGATTTACCGTTTTATCGAGAATAGTACTGGCAGCAAAATTGGCACGACTGGCATTGATCTCTTCAAGAAACTCTTCATCAGTTGCATCTCCATACGCATGACGAACGCCTTGGGCTTCGAGGTGCTCTATGATCTCGGGATCATAATCCACGACGAGATAGCGCTGTTTGGTCTCACGAAAAAGTTGTAAGAATTCGTGACCACCGTGATGATAGCCAAACAAAATACTTGAATACAATGCATGCCGCTGCTTGCGTTCCTTGACGTTTTTCCGCTCGAATATATCTAGACGTTTTTCAAATAGCTTATAGAGCGTATCGTCATACTTCATCAAATAAGATGACGTGGCAATCGTAATTAATGCCACGAGCGTCATGATACTTGTGGTTGTGTCGTCTATGAGTTTGAAATTGTAGGCAAGAACGACAAGTACGATCGAAAATTCACTGATTTGCGACAAGTGCACGCCTGTTTTAAAACTTGTTAGCTTAGTATAACCAAGGCGACCAAGACTAAACATCACAAAGATTGGCTTGCCAAAAATAACGATCGCGGACAAAACAAGCGCGGGTAGTAAGACACTCCAAAAGTTGGTAAAGTGGAACGATTCACCAAGAGACACAAAAAATAAAATGACGAAGAAATCACGTAGTGGCTTGAGCCGTGCACTCATTTCGGTAGCATACGGCAGAGAAGACAAACTAACACCGGCAAATAAGGCACCAACTTCATGTGAAAAGCCAGCGAGTGAAAATAGTGTTGAAATGCCAAATCCCCATGCAATCGCAAATACAAATAAGAATTCTTGACTTTTGGCTAATTGCTTAGAGAAGTAGGGGACAATTTTTGCACCAACCACAAACAGGAATAGACCTAGTCCAAAGGCCTTTAGGGCTAGCCAAATTATATCTTGTGGAGTGAGACTATCCCCGGTAGAGAGCGCAGTGATTACCAGCATCGCGATCGTTGCTACAACATCATCAACGATGATGACTCCGATTGCGATTTGGCCATGCAAGCGGCTGACCTCTTTTTTATCAGACAATGCTTTGATGATGATGATAGTACTACTAAAGAATAGTGCTAAGCCGACAATTAATGAGGTGATTGTATCACAGCCCATCAGGTAGCTTGCTGTATAGCCTAAACCACCTACGAGAGTTAATAGGAGCGAGGCCGTCACAAGGGATACTTTACCGAGACTACGAATGACACCAATATTCATGCCAAGACCGATGATGAAGAGTAGTAGCGTGATACCTATTTCACTAAAGCCCTCAAACGCGTCTTTGGCATGAATAATATCGAGCAAAAGCGGACCGACTAAAATTCCAGTCAAAATGTAGCCCAATATGAGCGGTTGCTTGAGATAACGCATCAAACCGGCGACTAACGCGACAATGATGAGTACGAGACTTAGTTCAGAAAATATATCTTGACTATACATGTGTGTTTTAATAGTTTTCTACTTTTAGTATGCCAGTTCCATCTGTTCTTCGCAAGTCAACAGTGGTATACTGCCACTATAATGATCAAACGTGTTACATCTAATAGAAATCTTCTGGGTCAGTCTCTAGCACTCATCGGCGGCTAGCATGACGGTAGACCCATCTTCCAGCTGAGATTAGTATTTCAATTAAGGAGTTTCTACTACATGACACGAATTCTTGCAAACAAAGTGACCGAAACATCTGGTCAAGTTGTAACGGTAAAAGGTTGGGTGCAAAGTCGCCGCGACCATGGCGGATTAATATTTATTGACCTGCGCGACCACACGGGATTGACACAGCTCGTTATTCACCCAGAAAAAGCTGAGGCGTTTCGTCTCGCAGAACAAGTACGAGATGAGTATGTACTTGCAGCTACAGGGTTGGTTACCGAGCGCACTGATGGCTTAAAAAATGACAAAGTGGTTTCTGGGACCGTTGAGCTTGTTGTTGATGAGCTGGTGATTTTAAATAAGGCAGAAACGTTGCCTATTCAGCCATTTTCCGAGCAGCAGGCAAATGAAGAGCTACGACTCAAATTCCGTTATCTTGACCTTCGTCGTCCGAAGATGCAAGAGATGCTTACAAAACGCGCCCAAATGTTTGGTTATATTCGTAGCTTCATGGAAACGCATGAATTCCTCGAGGTCACAACCCCGATTTTAGCGAGTTCAAGTCCTGAGGGTGCACGTGATTTTCTCATTCCTTCACGCCTACATGAAGGAAAATTTTATGCTTTGCCGCAAGCACCGCAGCAATTCAAGCAGCTACTCATGGTGGGTGGTGTCTCGCGCTACTACCAAATCGCTGCTTGTTTTCGCGACGAAGACCCGAGAGCAGATCGATTGTATGGTGAGTTTTACCAGCTTGACACAGAAATGAGTTTCGTCGAGACAGGTGAAGAAGTACGCCAGATGTTTGACCCACTAATTTCGTCACTCTCGACTAATTTTGCTGGTAAAACACTGCACTCCGAGAATATTCCGCGTATTCCGTATAGTGAAGCTATGGAACGTTTTGGTACCGATAAGCCAGATTTGCGCTTTGGCATGGAACTCATTGAACTCACAAACGTTTTTGCAATTACTGAATTTGGTGTCTTCAAGAATGCCGACGCAGTCAAAGCAATATGTGTCAAAAACGGCGCAAGTTTAAGTCGCAAACAGATTGACGATTTCACCCAGATAGCCAAAAACGAAGGGGCTGGTGGTCTTGCCTACATTTCGTATGAAAATGGTGAAGCAAAGTCGCCAATAGCGAAATTCTTAACAGAATCTGAACTGGCACAAGTCAAAGAAAGAACTGGCGCTGAGGACGGGGATACGATATTCTTTGGTGCTGATAGCCGCAATGTTGTCAACAAAGTACTCGGGCGCCTTCGATCTGAGTTTGCTACTCATTTTTCTCTCAAAGATCCAAATGTAGTTGCTTTAGCCTGGATAGTCGATTTTCCATTTTATGAATGGGATGAGACACGCAAAAAAGTCGATTTCGGCCATAACCCGTTTAGCATGCCAAAAGGTGGGTTAGATGCTTTGGCAGTCACAACTGACGATGAAAAGCTCGCAATCGTTGCAGATCAATACGACATGGTCATGAACGGCTACGAAATCTGCTCAGGCGGCGTGCGAAATCACAATCCCGATGTGCTTTACCAAGTGTTCAGTTTATTAGGGTACGACAAATCATATGTCGAGGATAAATTTGGCGCTATGTTGCATGCGTTTAAATATGGAGCACCACCACACGCCGGTTGCGCATTCGGTATCGACCGTATGTTTATGGAACTAATGAACGAATCAAACATTCGTGAAGTGATTGCTTTTCCAAAGAATGGATCGGGTGTCGATGTCATGATGAACTCGCCATCGACTGTCGACGACGCACAGAAAAAAGACCTCGGGTTGTAGACGACAGGCAACAGTAAGTGTCAGCTAAAATCCATAATCATGCTGTGCTAGGTATCGTTGCTTTAGCGTGCTTAGCGTTTATTTATGGGTTAACTGCAGTAATGGCGCGTTATTTTAGTGATAGTGTCGGTATATTTGAGCAGTGGTATATACGCTTTTTAATAGCTGTCGTTGTAATGTTAATTGTATTTTGGCGTAAAATCGAATTGACGAAGTTTTTGCATCTGAGTACAAAAGAACGATGGCTATTAATCGTGCGAGGTACAGTTGGTTATGTTCTTGCCTCTGGATTATATGCGCTTTCTACTCAGTACGCGACGATTGGCTCTGTTGCTGTTATGCAGGTTTTGCCAATCACCGCACTTTTTGGTGTAATCATACTTCATGAATCACTTTCAAAAACGAGAGTAAGTCTAATAGTTGTATCGTTTGTCGGGGCGCTGTTGGTTGTGTTGCAAAGTTTCCACGCCCTTCATTTTGGCTTTGGAGAGATATTGTCGTTGATTTCCGCAGCAATGTTTTCGTTAACATTTGTACTTCGTAAATTTCAAACAGGCGAGTTAAATAACTACGAACTCTCATTCGGCACAATTGCGATTGGTTGCATCATAAATTATCTGCTTGCGGCTGTGTTCCAAAAAGCAGCGTATCCACACGCCGGCGTATTTGAGCCACACCTTGGTCTACTTTTTGTTGGAGCGGGGATTCTTAGTGTTGGAATGGGGCTTTTATCCAGCTATGGGTTCGAACATGTCAAAGCAACTACGGCGAGTGTCATACTTGATCTTGAGCTCGTGTTTGGTGTCGGGCTTGGCTATTTAATCTATCATGAAATGCTTACGTGGTTACAGACAATTGGAGCACTCATTATCTTTATTTGTGCCGTTATCACAAGTTTGCTTGAAAACCGTAAAGGACAGCAATCTTTCCCAGTAGTGCCAGAGTAGCGTATACTTAGAGAGTAAACTTAAGAAAGGACGTAACAAATTGGATACTACAATCATTACGCTTTTGACGATTGCTGTAAGCCTTTTGTCAGTTGTTATAATTGCACTTCTTGCAGCCGTTACGATGGTGATAATCAAAGTGAACCGTATTACTAAGAGTATTGATATGATAACATCCAACTTATCATCAGCGACTGAATGGTTCAGCCCAGTAAAAGTATTTTCTGAAGCCGCAAAAGCAATTAATAATCTACGTAAATAAAGGAGAAAAAATTTATGAATAAATTAGTCAATGTACTCGTCGCTAGTGTTGCAGGGTTTGCAGCTGGTATTCTCGTTGCACCAAAAAGCGGTAAAGAAACACGAGCAGACCTCAAAGTGAAATCGGATGAGGCAAAAGCAAAAGCAGAAGCTAAAAAAGCTCAACTTACCAAAGCTGCAAAAGAAGGTGCTGCAAGTTTTAAAAAAGGTGCAGCCCAAGTAGAAAAAGAAGCACGAGGCATGGCAAAAAGTGCTGCTGACTCTGGACGTGTTGTCCGTGATGAAGCTGGTCGTCTTGCTGAAGAAGCCAAGACACGAAGCGAGCGAGTCACAAATGATACCAAGCGTACATTAGGCCATGCTGACCACAGCGTTAAGCAAAACGTTAAATAGTTTTACGACTGCGGAGTATTTTGTAAGCTTCGCCAAATATACCAACTGGCAACCGATTCGTACGGGTGCCAGTTGTTTTTTGTAGCAATAAACATCACTTCCTCGGGAGTGGGTATTAACGTAAAATCATATAGTTTTCCAATGCCATTTCGAATGCCTAAATCACCATACGGCAGGACATCAAGCCTCCGCATACAAAAGATCAAAAACATATGAACCGTCCATACACCGATGCCTTTGATTTTCGTCAGCTCGTCAATGATTGTTTGATTTGAAAGTTCATCGAGTTTCTCAAATCTAACTGAACCATCAATAATTTTTTGCGCTAAGTCTAGTATGTAACTAGCTTTTGGCCGTGATAAGCCAACAGCTCTGAGCTGCTCTAGGTCGGAAGCTATGATTTGCTCAGGTGCGGGCAATTCACCGCCAAATAACGTTTTGAATTTTTCTTCAATGCTGCGTGCTGCTTTGACGCTTAACTGTTGAGAAATGATGCTACTTACCAGCGCTTCATAATAATCAGTGTGTGCGCTGAACGTTGGGGCAGGGTAATGGGTAATCAATTCTGCAAGATGAGCATCAACCTTTTGAAGATGAAGCAAAGCATCTTCCATCTATAGATCGACTGTCATGCTGTCGATGCGTTTGTACGTGCCACCGTATATTTGCATGAAGCCGGGCAACATGGTGTCAGACAATTTCTTACCAGTTGACGACAAGATTGCGTCATGAGTTGGAAATGCCATTGTAGGTTTAACTTCTGCTATATAATCAATCACTTCACTCATCTTGAGCCATGGCGCTGCGACCGGCAAGGCAAGCACTGCAACTGGCTTGTTAGGCTGAGTAAAAGAATCACCCGGATAATAAACTGTGTCATTGACCATGACCGCGACGTTTTGATCTATTGGTAATGACGCATGAATTTCTGCATGATCACCACCAAAGAACTCGAGTTCAAATGGTCCGCAACTTATAGTTTCTCCTGCTGCAACTGCCTTATGTGAAAATGCTGCAGCTACAAGTGACTCATCGACTTGCTGCGGGCTATAAACTACAATATCTGGATTACTGGCAAATAGCGCTTCAACTGCATTTATATCAAAATGATCAGCGTGTTTATGGGTGATGATTACAGCAACAACATTTTCTAGGGCTGGTAAGTCAGTCGTATATCCACCTGGATCAACAACAAGTACTTTTCCGTCTTTTTCTACAGTAAAACAGGCATGCTCGTATTTGGTTAATTTCATGCTTCCTCCTTAAACCATTTAGTATAGTGTTGTCTGGCTTTGACTACTTTTGGCTCGATGACGACGTAACAATACCCACTGCTTGGATTGTTTTCGAAATAATCTTGATGTTCACGCTCGGCCTCGTAAAATGCTTCTAGTTGGGAGAGCTTTGTCACGATTTGATCATCCCAATTCTCCTGAGCCCGCTTGATAGCGGCTTCGAAATCTTTTTTCTGATCGTCGTTTTCATAAAACATTTCACTCCGATATTGTGGACCTTTGTCAGCACCTTGTTGGTTAAGCGTCGTCGGATTGTGAATCAAAAAATAAATGTCGAGAATCGTTTCTTTTGAGATTATAGATTCATCAAAACTCACTTGAACCGACTCAGCATGTTTCGTCATGCCACTCGCCACGGCGTAGTAGTGCGCTGTCATTTTTGATCCGCCGACATAGCCACATAGCGAGCTATCTACTCCTTTGAGCTTACGAAAAACGGCGTCTAAGCACCAAAAACATCCTCCAGCTAATGTGTACGTTGTCATATTACTATTATACGCCAACAGAGTGGTCTGTATAATGAGCTTATGAAATCTTTGGCACAAATTCCTGAATTTCAGTTATTACTGTTAAAAAAATCGCGGGAACTCTACCGTGATATGCCGTGGCGCGATGACACTCGCCCGTATTACGTCTTTGTCAGTGAGATAATGCTTCAACAGACTCAAGTCGTGCGGGTCATACCAAAATTTACTGAATTTATCAGGCGATTTCCTGACGTAAAATCTTTAGCCGTCGTATCGCTCTCCGATGTCGTGACGCAGTGGCAAGGTCTCGGCTACAACCGGCGAGCCAAATATTTGCATGAAGCCGCCAAACTGATCGTGAATGAATATCACGGTGAGTTTCCATCAACTCTAAAAAGCTTGATGACTTTGCCGGGTGTTGGCAAAAATACCGCTGGTGCTATTTTGGCTTACAGCTATAATTATCCCGCGATTTTTATAGAAACAAATATTCGAACTGTGTACATCCATCATTTTTTTAATGACCGAGCTTCAGTCGATGACACATTGATACTAGATAAGTTACAACAGACACTCGATCAAGATTCACCTCGAGCATTCTACTGGGCACTGATGGATTATGGGAGTTGGTTAAAAACGGAGGGCGTGCGAAACATCTCAAAGAGCCAGCAGTATAAAAAACAAGCTACATTTATCGGTAGCCTACGGCAAACACGTGGAGAAATCATACGTCAGTTGACAGGCGGATCTAGTGAAATTGAAGCGCTCAGAGCCCGTGTTGCTATGGATGAACGGTTTGATTATGCACTCGAGGGATTGATCAAAGATGGACTAATTCAGTTGCATAAAAACAAAGTCCATTTGACCAAATAGGGGCACCCCTGTGATAATAGACGGGTAATGCACGTACGACTCATAGCCTTTATTACCGTTGTTGCACTCATAGTGAGTGGAAGCACGCTTTTTGCGCGTACTGCTCGCGGAGAAGATCAGCCGAATGTTATTACCGATAGCCAAATTGCAATGATCAAAACGCACTGTACTGACCTGCAAGCTTCACTGAATAGACTACACCAGTCAGATACACTGCTACGCTTCAACCGAGGCGAACTCTACCGAACAATTTCAGATAAATTAATGGTGCCACTCAACCAGCGTATTGCGTCGAACCAGCTGGACGGAAGCACGCTTGTACAGATCACAGCAAACTATAACACGTCGTATCAAACTTTTTTTGACTCGTATAAAGTGTATGAGGTATCGCTATCAGCAGCACTCAGCACTGATTGCGTGCGTCAGCCAACAACGTTTTATGATCAGGTTGCAGACGCACGTGCAAAACGGATAGCGCTGCATACGGCCAGTGTACGTCTCGTTGAACTAGCGGGCCAATACAAGAAAAGCTTTGGTGATTTTAGGAAAAAAGCTGATGTTACAACTGAGGCAACCCGATGAATGAGCATGAATCAACCTCAAAGTCGCGCTCAAATATGTTGACGTTTTTTGATCATCACAGATTTTTGTTTTTGGTATTTGGTAGTATCATCATCGCTATATTTTTGGTATTCGTTGCTTTGTCGTTATATGTCAGTAGCGGTACTTCACAGCTTGATCTGAGCCGTCCTGGATACCAGGCTATACGCGAACAAGTTCATGAAGATACATCCTTTAATGGCTTCGATGCGAATGGGGCGCTCGATAAAAATGCACTTAATCGGTTCCAGTCATTGTACGATGCAAAACTTAAGGAAGCTGAATCTTTTGACGCATATGGTAACGACGTACTAAGTCCAGAATCACTACAAATTGATAAAAGTTCATCGGAGAATGCGCAAACAGCACAATAAGAATTCAGGAAGCATTTTAATCTGTTATATACATGGTATAATAACGATATAATGAAAGTTTTTCACTCAGTTGATTCACCAGAAGTTGTGAGTATTTTGTCTTCAGGCGGTATCGGTGTTGTGCGCACCGATACTATTTACGGCGTCATCGGTCGAGCTGCGGATGAGTCAGCTGTAAAGCGTATTTACGAAGTAAAAGGTCGGGATGACCGCAAAAGCCCAATTGTGTTAATCAGTAGTGTTGAACAGATTTTTGATACACTCGATACGGCTGCAACCGAATTTTGCCAGTCAATATGGCCTGGAAAAGTGAGTCTTATTCTGCCATCAACGAAAGCACCCGATTGGATCAAGCGCGGAAATGAATCAGTCGCGTACCGCCTCCCAGACAATGATCAACTGCGCGCGCTCGTTCGTCAAGTCGGTCCACTGGCCGCACCAAGTGCGAATCCTGAAGGTTCTCCTCCTGCCATGTCCATTGAAGAGGCAGGCAGCTATTTTGGTGACAACGTCGACTTTTATGTCGACGGTGGAACTGTCGTTGACAATAGTCCTTCAAGGCTACTGCGCTTGTTGCCAGATGGAACCGTTGAAACATTACGTTAAGCATGAGCGGTGAGGTATACTGATACTATGAGTTTATTTAGTGATCTAGGCAGTTTGTTAAGCGACGTGAAGAAAATGACTGATGAAGTCAATGAGGTTAAAGCGAGTCTAGTGTCTTCTGCAACAGAATCGATTAATGAGCTTACAAAGACAAAAGATGAGTTTGTTACCGATGCAAAAGAAATCACTGATACAGCAAAATCCAAAGTCAAATCGATCGACATAACTAAAAAATAACATCTGTGGCCGCAGAACTCCTTAATCCTGATGATTTTATCATTAGCAAAAAACGCAAAAAGTATAAGTTTGCGATGTTTGCCAATGCCAATAATTGCTTTGAATTAGAGGAATGGACAAAACAGCCTGCCGACATCATTGAAATTGGTGCTGGTACGGGGCTTTTTGGCGTCGAGCTCGCAAAACGACATCCAGAACGTCAAGTGGTTTGCATCGATGTTAAAGCTGACCGTTTACAAAAGGGTGCGTACGAGGCACTCGCAGCTGGTATTGCAAACATCCGGTTTTTGCGAGCTCGAGCAGATCAGATAGATGAGCTGTTCGTCGCAAGTAGTGTCAGTAGTATTTGGGTAACATTCGCTGACCCATTTATGCGTCCTCGCAGTGCTAGGCGGCGCATGACACATGCTTTGTATCTAGAGAAGTACAAACAGCTCCTTGGCGTACATGGTAGTTTGTATGTAAAGCACGACAATGAAACGTTCTTTTGCTGGAGTTTAGAACAGCTCGTCAGCATGCATTGGCACATCAATGAGCTAAGTTTTGACCTGCATGATTCGGAGCTAACCGATGACTACAAGATTTTGACGACGTACGAACAACGCTGGCTAGGCCAAGGTTTGCGCACCAATTTTGTCAGCGCTAGTCCCGGTGCTAACAATACCAAGTGACGTATGCAAAAGCTCTAATGCACTTGCAGTGTAACGCCGTGATTCATTTCCATAGGCTTGATAGAGTTTCATGAGCATCATAGCTTCGGTAAGTTGCCGTGAACGCTCAGTAAGCACGCCGGTAGCTGCACGAGAAGCACAGTTTTTAACGATGTGAACTATTTTTTTGGGCAAGGGACTCTCTTTATTTTGGTCAAAAAAGTGTTTTGTTTGAAAAATATTCATAGCACCTCCTACACCCTATAATTCTGCTCGTCTCCCTGTAACAATTCCATTATATACTGTAGTATATGAGCATAAAAGTAAGTATAAATTGAGTCAAATATGATTGAGCAAACGACAATAGAGCACCATATACAAAAGCATATAGTGAACGTTTTGATGTTTACAAAGCTAGCTCGATTTCGCGATCTTCGACCTCCCAAAACTGACACAAATCTTTTTAGCTATCACCTGAAGATACTTTTAAAAAATGATTTCGTGCAAAAAGTGCCAGGTGGCTACTCGCTCGGGAAGCGTGGTGTGCTGTATATAGATCGCGTTACGACATCAACACTTACTGTTCGCACTCAGCCAAAGATTATCACCATGCTGGTGGTGCAAAATTCAGACGGACAACTATTGATCTATCGTCGGCAGCGTCAGCCATGGACTGACCAGTGGACGCTGCCGTATGGTAAGCTGCACATCGATGATGAATCGCTCGAACAAAGTGCAAAGCGAGAGGCATCTGAGAAGCTCGGCCTCGACGATTATCCAGTCGTACATGCTGGCGATTGCTATATTCGTATTCGCGATAAGCAAGAAACGGTCATGTCGACCCTCGTGCATGTCTTTCGACTCGAATCGGACGATATACGCTTAGACGAAAGACAACTGTGGGTGAAGCCGCATCAGCTCCATGAATACGACCTAGCTCCGGCCGTGGAAAACATCGTTGCACGCACATTTTTTCGGGATCCGTACTTTTTCGAAGAATTCGAAGAAGAGTGGAAAAATTAAACTTGCGCAATGTTGCAATCGTGCTGATGAAGATGGCTATTTGAAGCGTCTGGATTGCAAATATATTTTGGTGATTGATTGTGCTGCTCCAATGTAGTATTCACTGCATCGAAATACTTGCGCTCAGATAGCCACGCAGTTGCACCAATCGATACTTCCAATTTTAACCTTCGCATAGTTGCTTTATCTGCTTCGGGTACATCTACACGTTCAGCAGATTCGCCAGCTTTATAGGCAGTCGCTAGTGATTGAAGACCGTGAGCTGTTTCGTAGATCTCGTGGATAAATTCATCGCCAGAAGAGGGATTGTGTGTAATTACGTTAAATGCACGATCAAGAAATCCCATATCAAGGTCTGAAAAAAAATAACCAAACAAGAATGCTAAATTCTTTGCCTCATTGTGTCGGTCTTCGTCTTTTTTTTGACCAGAAGGTATATCTCCTACGGGAGTTAGACCAGCTTCGATCAGAATCTGATGCTCACTTTCCCCTATATCATGAATCGAACAGACGAAGTGCAGTAGTGCTATGTCGTCTTCATTCGGCAAGAATAACGTCTGAGCGTCGTACTCAGCATCAAGAACTTGCATTAAATAAATATCAGCTAATTCTGTTTGGTGTTGAACGGGACATGCATCAATACCGTAGTAGTCGACCGCTTTTTCGTGAGGGACAGGAAAGCTCTGGGTATAGCGCGGGGTCTGTGTTAAAAAATGTTGGCCAATTGCACTCTGCTCAACTCTCTGGCGCAGCTCTGCGATCGAAATTGCTGCGCCCTTCAATGTAGGAGCAAAATATTTCTCCGCTACCGAACCCTCCGGCGCGCTGTATGTTTCCATTCTCATATAAATGGATACTAAAAGTTTTGTCTACTTATGTCAATTGTTTTCGTATCCAACCATCAATCGAACCAGCTCCCATGCAGACGACGATATGACCTTGTTGGTTGTGCTGTTGAATTTCGGCGAGTAACTTTTCATCAAGCTGTGCGAAATGAAGCTTGGACGCATCAAGATGTTTTGTAAGCTCTGCCGGCTGCAATATTTCGAGCTCTGGATCTTCTCGTGACAAATACGTTGGTAGCCAATAGAGCTGCTCGGCATTGTGAAACACTTCATCGCTATATTGGTCGTAGATTTCATGCTGGCGCACATTTTGGTGTGGTTGGTATACCAAGATGACATGCTCAGATATTTCACGAGCGAGTTGCAACGTCGCGGCAATTTCAACGGGGTGATGACCATAATCACTGTAGAGGTTTTCGTACAGCTTTTCGAAGCGGCGAGTTGTACCCGGAAAAGTCTCAAGTGCGTCGAGCGTAGCGAGATTCTCGCCAAGCCCTAGCCGCTCTATTGCTTTGAGTACCAACGTCCCGTTCCGACGATTATGCTCGCCGGCAAGTCGTATATCGCGAACTTCTTCCTCTTGCAGGCACCATGCGTCTTCTTCTTGCGCACCAATAGCATCTGCATCTGTTTGCCAGAGTAGACTTGATACAGACTGATGCAGGAACTGTTGAAATGCCGCGGCATAGTCGGCTTCACTTGGATACGTGTCTGGGTGATCATAGTCAAACGATGTGATAAGCGAAAGGTACGGCTGAAACTGCAAAAAATTCTTATCGAATTCGTCACATTCGTAGACAAAATATTCACTGGTTGGATCGTAGCGGCCACTCGGTCCAAAGCTGATTGTCGTTCCAATCGAATAACTTACTGGAATACCAAGCTGCAGCATTGTCCACACCAGCATGCCAGTCGTAGTAGTTTTGCCGTGGGTTCCCGCAACAGCGATTAACTTGAGTTGCTTATCGGCGATGATGCGAGCAAGCAGTTCATCGCGCTTGACGCACGCAATACCAAGTTCTCGCGCCACGAGTAACTCTGGGTGATTCGCTGCTAGTGCAGCGGTGTAAACAAACAAGTCTATTGGCGTGTTTCGGTGGCAGGTTCGCAAAAAAGTACCGTCTTGGTCTATCGCTATCGTTACGCCGCGATCCTGTAACTGTGCAGTCATAAGGCTTGACTGTGCATCTGAGCCTTGCACATTATAGCCAGCATCGAGTGCAATCTGAGCTAATGGCCCAATGCCCACACCGCCGATTCCAGAAAAGTATATATTCATAACTGTAGTATAATCGAGACAAAGGCATAAGCGAAAAATACAAACATGGTACCATCATTTTTTCACCGGTTTTTGCGTCGTCGTCATTTCTGGCGTCATGCAACGTTTTCTGAGATCGCAGAGCTCTATGCATCGCGGACAATGCGAATATTTGCGCTGCGTCTGGTTTCGACATTTACTTCAATATATCTGATTCAAAAAGGCTACTCTTTTGAATTTGTTGCCGTATTTTGGGCGTTGTTTTACCTAGGCAAAGTAATCTTTTCCTATCCAAGTGCCTTGCAAGTTGCTCGATTTGGTCCGAAGCACGCGACACTCATCAGTAATATTGTAGCGGCGATTTCCATGATATTTCTGCCATACACCACACACTCAATGTACGGGCTGCTTGCACTGGCCGCATGGGGAATCTTGCAAGCGTATTCAAATGCACTCAATGACATTGCGTATTTAGTAGACTTTTCCAAAATCAAGAACATTATTCATGCTGGAAAAGAGATCGGGTACATGAATATCTTTGAAAAAGTAGCAACTGGCCTGAGCCCGCTCGTCGGTGGTGTCATGGCGCTCATTTTTGGACCAGTTGTTGTCATGTGGATTTCAGCCGCGCTGTTTTTGTTTGCTGCAGGTCCGCTCTTACTGACGGCCGAACCTATACGCGTCGGGCGACACCTCGATTTTGAAGGGTTTCCGTGGCGAACTACATGGCGATCGATGGTAGCACAAACCGCTGTGGGCGTTGATATCTATGCAACGGGCACTGCTTGGACGCTCTTTTTAATCCTAATCGTCTTTACGTCCGGTACCGACCAAGTGTATGCAAAAATTGGATTTGTCACTTCAATTTCTTTATTTGTCGCTCTCGTTGCGTCATACGCCTATGGCCGACTTATTGATCACAACAAAGGGGGACTGTTGTTACAGTACAGTTCCTATCTCAACAGCACATTGCACTCATTGAGAATTTTTGTTGCAACGCCATTTAGTGTGGTTTTAACAAATGCAGTCAATGAAATAGCGACGACAGGCTACACTATGCCATTTATGCGTGGGCTTTTTGACACGGCAGACATATCAGGCAAGCGTATAGAGTATCTGTATATCAGCGAAGTGTGCTCGAGTTTTGGTGCCGCTGCCGCGAGTGGGTTATTAGCTCTGCTGTTTGTGATTACAGATGGACAAATAGCCCTCCAGGTGTTCTTCGGAATGACCGCTCTATTGACGCTCCTCATCGCAGCGCCCAAGTTCGCCCTCTACCGCAAATAGTTTCTCTAGGCTATACTAAAGTATAAAGATTTTAGGTGGGAAATATTCCTTGTGACAGATAAGCGTCAGGTAAAGAAGAATATAAAACGGCTTCAGCGCATAAAGACCTGGCAGCTGGTTATTATTTTGCTGCTCGCAGGCCTGATTTCTCTGTCGTTTCTTCGACTCAATAACATCGGTATGGAGCAGCGTCGCCAAGCTATCCTTAATGCTGATGACGCAGGAGACATCGGCTCTGTGAGCAATAGCTTGTACGCGTTGAAACGCTACAGTGCTGGCCACATGAATGCGGCAACGGGAGCAATTTATTTGCAGGGTAGTTATAAGCGAGACGTGGAAAAAATTGTCCAAGCGAGTAAAGACGCGTCAGTCGCAAACCGAGAAGCGAATATCAAAGCCGATCAAGTCTGTAGCGCGCAGTTTCCTGGTTACTCGCAAGCGTATGTGCTGTGCAATCGTAGTGAACAAGCGAAATACCAAGGCAGCAGTGCACTCGATACGACGACAACCTTCCCAAATCCTAACCTCTATCGATTCAGTTTTTACAGCCCTGCATGGAGTCCTGATTTTGCCGGTTGGTCACTTGTCGTATGCGTCGTTCTAACACTGGTAATCATCACTCGACTAATTAGTCTTGGAATCTTACGGCTGCTACTACGCCGTCATTACTCGATTATCTAAGGTGTTGACACTGGTCGCCACAGGCAGTACTCTTATCCTTGTAAGAACTAATAGGAGGTATATAACCACATGGCTTACAGTCACACAAACTCGAAAGGTGTCACTTACTACCTACACAAAACTGAAGTTACTCTTCGCGGTGGTAAACCACAAACGATCTACTTCTTTGCAAAGGTAGAGAAAAATGCAAAGGGTGAACCAGTTGATCTTCCAGAAGATCGTATTGTCAAAGAAAACCCACGCAACGGTTTCCTTACAGTTTCAAAGAAAAAAGACTAGTTACTTATTTTGAAAACGCAATTCGGGCTATTCACATAGTGGTAGCCCGTTTTTTGTGAACAAAATTGCTTGCACCATAAGCGCTTTTGATGCTACAGTGGTATCAAACAAACAGGTGCCAAAACTGCTCCGTTCTGATGCTTCCTGTTTTCCCTAAGACAGCACTAAGCCTAAGGACGGGGCTTTTTTAATACCAGATGGATGTACAAGGTGTATAATCATCACATATGGCAAAATACATGGTAGAAGTAAAAGACCTTAAAAAGCGCTATGGTGACAAGCAAGCGGTCAATGGTGTGAGTTTCACTGTGAAAAAGGGTGAAATATTTGGCATACTAGGGCCAAATGGTGCTGGCAAGACCACAACGCTTGAAATGATGGAAACGCTGCGTGACATTGATAGTGGATCGGTATTTATCGACGGTGTCGATGCCGCGAAACACCCTCAGCAAATAAAGTACCTCATCGGTGTGCAACCGCAAACGCCAGCATTTCAGGATAAAACTAAGTGCAAAGAAGTTGTAGAATTATTTGCTGCTGCGTACGGCGAAAAAGTCGATGTCATGGCATTTCTGCGTGATGTTGATCTTGAGGAAAAAGCTAATAGCTACGTCGAAGATCTATCTGGTGGCCAAAAGCAGCGCCTGAGTATCACGACGGCACTTGTCCATGGACCAAAAGTATTTTTCCTCGATGAACCAACCACTGGTCTCGATCCTCAAGCCCGTCGCAACTTGTGGGAGCTCATCCAAAAGGTGCGAGACCGCGGTATATCAGTAATCATGACGACACACTACATGGATGAGGCTGAGATATTGTGTGATCGGATCGCAGTCATGGATAACGGTAAAATCATTGCTGAGGATACCCCAAAAAATCTCATTAAGTCATTACTCAAACGTGGTTTTACAAAGAAGCAGGCGGTAGAGCAGGCGAATCTCGAAGATGTGTTTATCGATTTGACTGGTAAAGCCTTGAGGGAGGAATAATCTGATGAATAAATCTTTATTTACCGTTGCCACGTTTGTTCGCATTAATACAAAGCGATTTTTTCGTGATAGGTTAGCTATTTTCTTTACGATCATCTTCCCATTAATATTTTTGTTTGTCTTTGGCAGTCTCAATAACGGCAATACCGGAAATGTATCGTTTAAAGTCGCTATCATCAACAATTCCAAGTCTCAGTTCGCAGCAGATTTTGTCAAAAACTCACAGGATAGTGCTGTGCTCAAAGTCAGCAAGGATATCACGACTATAGACGCAGCGAAAGCAAAAATGAGCCAGTCGCAACTTGATGCAGCCATAGTACTGCCAAATGATTTTGGCACCATCAAAAAAGGTCAGACCTATCCGAGTGGGCAAGCAGAGCTCGTCTATACGCAAAATAATCAGCAGTCGGCCGCCGCGCTATCGTCTGTGCTCGATGCCGAATTTAAGGGCATCAATGCGAAATTTGTGAATACAAGCGTACCGTTTACAGTTAAAAGTACTCAGCTCAATGAGCGCAGTCTTTCGCCATTTGACTATACGTTTGCCGGCCTACTTGGCTTCTCGCTGATTGGGATCGGCATCTTTGGTCCAATGAATGTCTTTCCGGAACTTAAAAAGATGGGGATTCTTCGCCGGCTCAGTACCACGCCACTTCGTGTCTGGCAGTATTTTTTGGCCACAATGGTTGGACAAGCAGTAGTTGGGTTGATCAGTTTTGCGATTACGATAGCGGTCGCTATTAGTGTTTTCCATCTTAACGTTGTGGGTAATTATTTTGAGCTTGCGATATTCCTTGTTCTTGGTACGATTACCATGCTTGGTATTGGTTTAGCACTCGGCGGCTGGGCTAAGAACGAGCGTCAAGCAGCGCCTCTAAGCAACATACTCGTGTTTCCGATGCTGTTTTTGTCTGGTACGTTTTTCCCACGATTCTTGATGCCAGAATGGCTGCAAAATATTAGCGCATTCTTGCCACTGACACCAATTATCGATGGTATTCGTATGATCACTACAGAAGGCAAGCATCTGTTTGAAATTGGTCCACAGCTTGGGCTGATCGGCATCTGGGTTGTCATTATTTATGCGATCGCTTTCAGAGTTTTCAGATGGGAATAGATTGACAAACGATAATACTTATGCTATGATAGCATAATATGTCCGAGCGATTATTTATGGTCACTAAAGACGGCGACGTATTACCACCAGATATTCCAGACACACTTGGCTGGTGCCCAACTGGGATCGAGGATCATCCTATGTATTTTGTAGATGGCCAGCAGACGAGACCTTTAGCTGATGGCGAACCGCGAAAGCTGACACCAACTGAACGAATTATGATCGTGGTCACTGAAGCAGGATTTTATCCCCGTTCACGTCGTGAGGTTAATCTTGCTCTCGGTGCTATAGAAAATCGTGATCTTCCGGGTGGGTATGGAAGATATCTAAATGAAGTGTTAAGACATCAACAAAAATCAGTGAGCGAAGAGCCTACTAAAGCATTGATATCTATTGTTGAAGAAATAACTGGATTTGCTGCGCAAGTTCCTGGTAATGTAACAGCACTCATGGGTATTGCAGAAGCAATAAAGGACATGCATGACTTTGCGGCTATTTCTGGTTCGCAAGGCTTGAGTGATTGGCAGCATCAAGGACTAACTCGCCGAGGCTTACAGCTTCTTACTCAGCGGACTTGTTTTGCTACGGCTCTGGCTGAGAATGTCGCTCCGAATCTAGATAGTCCAATAACCGACGACATGACGCAAGATGTTATTTCTAAGCTGAGAGTTGGCGATGCACGACGCCATATCAAAATTTTGACAGATGAGCAACGCACGCGCCGCGCTTTTTGGATTGACCAATTGACAGCAGCGCAGAAGCATATGGCTGTAAAAGCGATGGCATTTCATGCATTAAAAAAACTTGGACAAGAACAGCCAGCGGCTTAGCCATATCACCGCATTGAATATGTAATTTTTAACTCAACCAATGCATCGATAGTTACAGCTATCCATACATTGGTTGAGTCGGTGACCACCCCGCGCATCCTTGTATCAGCAAGGGGCAGGGCAGTCACCAGGAATCTCACCTCACTCTCAGTATTGTTATTCAGCTTGAGCGGTGTTGCTCAGACAGTGATGTAGCGCTCGGCTGGTGCCTGCAGGTTTGCTGGCCTACCGGTGATCTCTGACTTGACACGGGTCGTGTAAGCCGTGACCTTGCCAGCCGCGTTGCAGACCCGAATGCGATACCAGTAGTCGTTACCAGGAACCGTCATGGTCATCTCGGCAGTACCGAAAGCGGAAATCGTAATCTGCTTCCATCCGAGCTCGATGTTCTGACTCGTGATGTTCTTGAAGTCGATCTTGCCACGGTCGAGGTAAACGATTGACCCGGCAGGAACGCCTATAACCGTCATGCCGATCAGGACGTTGACCGCAGCGGGGTTATAAACGATGGAACCCTGCGGGTATTCATCGAGAGTTATCCGGATCCACGGATCCTTATCGAGCGAGCCGAGTCGAACTGGACTGACTTCTCCTCTTTTCATTGCGAGTAGGAAGCTCTCCGTGGTGGTATCGCTGGAGAACAGTAAGTTGGACATGGTGTCCTGGCCCGTTGATGGGTCACCTGATGGGTTGGAATCCTTCCAGTTGATACCTGTGTGGCTATCGTTCACGCCACCATCGGTGGTGTCGATGCCGATGCATGCGAGCCTGTCGCCAACGGCGATGTGCGCCGGCATACCTTGACCGCCGCGCTGGTCGTACCCAGTCTCGAGGAAAACGCATTCGTTAGCCCGCGTGCGCCTGGCGGCGTCGAAGACGGCCTGTGGCGTACGACCATGGCTGGTCGTACCAAATGCGTGGTTGTACGAAGGCACTCCGCCCGCAGCTCTGATGGCACGGGCTGCCAACACGCTCCCTGAGACCGAAGAGCCAGGGGGCGTGAGATTGGAGACGCCGTAGAAGGAACCTCCAAGACCACCGATGTGCGTGCCGTCGTCACTGATTTCGTTGCCAGGCAAGATCAGCACACCCTTGGAGGAGTACATGGAATTCAGCTTGGCGACCAATTGCTCGTTGAGCGCATAGGCGTCGGCCCCAAGTACGTAGCGGGGCAAATCGAGTCGGCTCATCAGAAGATTCGCCGAACCGTTATCCCACACGCAGAGGCCGATGTCGATACCGGTGATCGAGTTCATGTCGGCGATAATTGCATTCGCCGGCCGTGACCCGTCTGGTAGGTACTCAGGCCAAAGTTGCTTGACCCAGTCGACGATTGTGATCATCGGCAGCGCCCAGCCGTCACTGCCAGCAAGGGCCGGAAGGTCGACGTTTCCGTCGGCATAGGGGTTGGTCGGGCTGACCCAGGCTCTCTGAGTCGTAATACTCCCTCCGATACGGAAAACGATCCGTAGACGACCATCGCCGGAAACCCGGTTCGCCTTGGTAGTGCCGGTGATATTGCGCCACCGACTGAGAGTCACGACGATCTGCACGCAGGCGCTTCCTCGCAGGATTTGCAGCTTGTAAACTGGTCCTACGCCGCGACCCTTGAGCTTCTTGGTGCCATTGTCGTACTCACCGATACTTCCGGTGAGAACATCCTTGGTATTGGTGCACTGGAGGACGTGTGCTGCCGGAGCCAGGCCGGACGTGTCAATAGCGAAGCGTGTTGCAGCAGTGCCGTACATGGCGTCTGATCCAGTTAGTGACACGATCGTGCTGGTACTTGATATTGCAGTGCCTACCGCGTCAGGCTTCCATGCGATCGCTGGATTGGTCTGATTCCAGTTACCGAGCGACGTCGCCTGAACCTTCGTTCGTGCGTCTAGATGCCAGTTGTGCTTGGTGTCCCAGATGTACCTGACGCCAGTGTCGATGGCTGCTTCCGCTGCACCGACACCCGTACCAATACCTTCACAGGTACAGGTAATCCCATGCACGTGAGTGGCATGAGTGGTGGCGATGAGTCCATTCGATGACGTAGCCGCCGCAGAAGACGGAGTCGCAATTGCAGCTGCACCTGCTGCGAGGCCAGTGCCAGCAAGCACAAACAGCCCACGTCTGGTGAACTGCACGGATCCACCCGGCAGGGTGGTGAAGAGATCAGACGCGTCGATCTGGCCCCCTCGATGTTGAGTTGCCACCAAATCGGCTACCTGGATATCTACCCCTAGTAGTCGCCTGAGGTGACTTGTGTCAGTCGGAGGGCAATGTTCGTTGTTGTTACACAAGGTAATTCAGTCTCCTGATCTCGCTCGAGTGAAAATGAGATGTGCTAGCAAAAGTGCTCCCGTGAAGGAGCACAATATGCCATATATCTATTATATAACTTTATTGGTAAAAAATCAACTTCAAAATATGATTACCATCTGCCGAAGAGTTTTATGGCTGTCGTTACTTTTATATTTGGTGGGGGCGGCTGGACTTGAACCAGCGACCAATTAGTTATGAGCCAACTGCTCTAACCACTGAGCTACGCCCCCACAAAATAAAAAACTAACATTACGATTTCAAGCAACACCTCTGAGGTCTACCTGCTAGTATAGCGTAATCTCATCTGCTGGGCTACAATTATTAGAGAACAATTTCATGAAACATATAAACATCAATAAAATATATTATCGGCTCCGTCATCAGTATATTACGACGAACAACCTAGTGATCGCGGTAGCGTTATTTATCGCGGTTAGCTGGGCGTGGGGTTCTATTGGTGTGTTGCAGCGAAATTATGCTCTCCAAAAAGAAATTGATGGCAAGCAAAAGCAACTCCAACTAGTAGAGCTCGAAACAGATACGCTGCGCTACCAACAAAAATATTACCAGAGTGATGAATACAAAGAACTTGCGGTTAGACAGCGCCTCGGGCTGGTATTTCCTGGCGAAAAAGTATTGATACTACCACCAAATAGTCCAGACGCTGCAAAGTTCGACAGCTACGACAAGCCATCGCACATTATCGCAAGTCAGCCTACCAACATGGAGCAATGGATGAACTTTCTTTTTGGCGCCAGCAAACGTTGAAATACGTGGCTGTATCTGTTATTATGATACATGCGTCGCGGGGTGGAGCAGTGGTCAGCTCGCGTGGCTCATAACCACGAGGTCGTAGGTTCAAATCCTGCCCCCGCTACCAAGAAAAAACGATTACCAAATGGTAATCGTTTTTTCTGTTGTAGGTGCTTTAATTTTATGTCAGTCTGCTTGCTGCTACGCGAATAGCTTCTGACCAGCTGAGATACGCGTGCGGAGTAGCTGCGATTTCCGCAGCGGTCATCTGGTGTTTGACGGCGATTGTAAGCTCATGAATCATTTCACCGGCATGAGGTGCCACGATGGTGCTGCCGATGATGACGCCACGTTTATCAGCAATGATTTTGACGAAGCCATCACGATAATCTGAGGTGTTACTTCGAGCGATCATGTTGAGTGGCGCAATGGATTTTTTGATATCGAGATCACGTTTGAGGCAATCGTCTTCGGTAAGTCCAACTGAAGCGATGCCAGGGTAGGTGAAGGTAATGTTTGGAATCGCGTTGTAGTCTGGCTTTACCCTTTGCTTGTTTAGCAGGTTGTGGGCGGCGATGCGACTCTCGGTGAGAGCAGTGTGCAAATACTTTTTGCTACCAAGAACATCACCAGCAGCAAAAATATGTTGTGCTGATGTCTGAAGGTATTCATCAACCTCTATGCCATTGGGCGTATAAGCAACACTAGCGTTTTCTAGACCGATGTCTACTGTTGGTGTTCGACCGGTCGTGACTAATATTTCATCGACACGAATTGATTTTTCCGTACCGGCTCTTGAGACAACAACGCGTTTACTAAGTCCATCTTTTTGGACACTTAGGATACGCGTTTGAGTGAGTACGCTAACGCCTTTATCTTCGGCGAGTAAACGAGCGATGAGTTCGCCGGACTCAGAGTCTTGGTCGGGGAGAATGCGAGCGGCTTTTTCAGTGATATATACCTTGGTACCGAGGATCGCAAATAGCTGTGCAAATTCGACAGCACTGCTGCCACCCCCGATAATCAGGAGGGACTTTGGCAATCTGATACTATCTAATATTGTTCGTGGGGTATAGAAGGCAATCGTATCGAGCCCGGCAATTAATGGATTTTTCCAATATGATCCAGTGGCGATCAGAAATTGCTTCGAGGACAAATGCCGTCTATTAATGCTTATTTCATGCGGCGAAATGAAGTGAGCAGGGGAGTTATATGTATCTATCCCCTGCTTCTCGTAATACGATTTATTGTTCCCTGCTCCAGTGCGTTTTACAGCTTTATCTTTCCATGACTTAAGCGACATAAAGTTGTAACCAAGTGTCGCGCTCCGCAAACCAAAGCGTGTGCCATGACGAGCTTCATCATACAGCTGCGCGGCATGGAGCAGTGCTTTGACGGGGACGTCGCCCCAGTTTGGTGATTCTCCGCCGAACATATCAGCTTCGACAACGGCAACTCTCTTGCCAGCCGCTGCAGCTATACTTGCCGCGGGACTACCGCCGGCGCCACTACCGATAACGATAAGATCATAATCAAATGTTGGTTTTCGTGCCATATGTGTTTTACGCTCCTTTTAGACAACCATTTCATGTGTTTGGTAAAGATAGGCAGCTTCTGGATGTAAAAGCTCTAATCCTCGTGCGGCAATACGACGTATGTCGCGGGAAGTGACAGTTGATTTTTGGTAGCACCATTGACTGGCCGCAGCAACCACACGGTGAGCAATTATTTCGGCTTCCCCCTCTGGGCTACGTACACTCAGGCAAGCCGCTTGAACGCTAGCGTGTAATTTTTCTGGCGAAAACCGTTCTGTGGTCCTCGCGCCACCGCGTTTGACCACATGTGTATCGATAGCAGGTGTCGTCATATCACATACCTCCTACAGCGATTGTGCTTGCGCTCGCGGCTACTTCGTTGACGTATAGATAAAAGCCAAGAACGAGCAGCCCGCTACCGGCAGCAAATTGCAGAAAACCTTTGTTTGTCTCTCGCCATTTTTGGATACGACTGATGCTATGACCACTGCCGACTAACGCTGAGACAATTACAAGTGATAGTGATGAAACTATGCCGTAGTAGGTAACACCTGCAAGCTGCAGGGCAGGTGTTAGTTCAATGAGTGCTAGTCCTGCGACAAGTAGAGGTGCAAATAAGAACAATAGCTCGCCAATGACGCTGCTCATACCAAGGCTAAAAGCTTCAGAAGAGTGAGTGGCCTTTTTGGTACGAGTCGTCAAGAAAGCGGCCCATGCGCGCGGGATCCATATACTGGTCCCCTTTTCTTTTCGGTAATAAAACAACCACACAGAGATACCAAGCATCATAGATATACCACAAATAGCTACCCACAAAATTTGTGTATTATCAGTTCCAGAAAAGCGCAGGAGTGCCATGGCACAAAACGATACCAGCAGGATGGTCATAACCAAAACACCACTCACGAAGGAGTTAGTCAGCAGCAGTAGTCTGGCATGTGATTTTTTTCGACCAATTGTATGACTCGATAGCAACGTCAACATGCTGGTACCAAGTTGAAAGCTGGCATGTATCAGAGCTGCAACGGTGAGAATGATAAAAGCTGTCGAAGTGTTCATTGTATATTTGTTTTTTGTAACCCTTAGCATAGTTATACCATAAGCGGTGTATAAGGGTAAAGACAGAATATACAACTAAATGTGATATAACTATTGCTTTTTTAAACTGTTTGTGCTTTAATACTAATATTAAACAATAAAAACAAAAAGGTTTATATGATCGAACAACAAGACAAAGAATCAAACAATAATGAAATTAATCGGACAGACGTCGGCTACGTCCTGGGCGCACTCGTAACACGACGACTAGCAGATCCCACTCTCGCTTCAATTAATTTTGACGTATAGAAAAATTATACTTCTTGACTGGGTCGATTGATCGTCAGTAGTTTTGCGATACCCCAACCAATAAGCAAGTACACGACTATAGCAAGCAAGCTGCTAATTTCAAAGACTGACTTGCCATAGCTTGGTTCGCCAAAGATACCGATAAATGGTGAGACGAATGCACCGCTGAGAGAGTAAACGAAATCTGTAAAGCCAGCGGCATTGTTTGCACCTAGTAGCAAGAGTACGAATCGTAAGCCAATCAAAACAACGATAACGCCGACAATAAACCACACAACCCTCTGAGCTACTACAGCTCCAGAAATTTGGGTGGTTTGACGAACTGTTTGACGCTGAACGCTAGTGTCACCGGCTTGCGTGGCAGTTTCGCGTACTTCAGTAGTCTGTTGATCTTCTTGCATATCATCCTCCGAATTAACTGTTGTGCTTGTATTCTATCACGCATTGTTAGATTGCTGTATAGAGTGGCGACTTGCTAACGGGTAACCAAAGAAAATACCCCATGGTGATAATGGGGTATTTTCTATGGTAGAAACGCTATTAACCACTTGGAACCAGATAAAGCGTGAACTGATTGTGGCGGCTGAAATATATCGGACGATGCGAATCACTTACTTGATAGAGTCTAAGTAGCAGTAATAGAACAAGGAGGTGAAGACACCCCCCGCTCATCACTACATTTACAGGTTATCTTTTAACCATTTACCGGCAGACTCAGAAAATCCCGTCCAAGCGGCGGCGTCGCCTGTCACATCCACGACAAGTAGTTCGTCGTTGCTATCAAGGTGATGCTTGAGTTTGTTCCTTGCTGTAGTATGGGTCTCATCTGTCTTTACTAGCCAAGTGCTATCAAGGTAATGCCACCATGTGCCCATGCCTTTAATTGTATTAATTAGATCATCGTAATTTTGGCCAGACTTATTTAGGTCGTAGCCGATCATTAATGTTTTCACGTTATACTCCGTATTCATTTCTTGTTATATTACTGACGTTCGAGTAAGATGAAAAAGAACTAGGTGCTTCCGTGCTTTAAGTTCTCCCAAGCTGCCTGTACGTCAAGTCGGGTAGTTTGTTGCTTTTAGTCGATTATTTTTTTGTATTGCGCCTCCTCTTTAGTCAATGCAAGTCTAATTATGGGCTTCTATGGCTCACTTGTCAACTTATAAGGCAGTTATTAACAGATAATCGTTAATATCTTGTTTATAGACACGTCATGTGCTAATATTAACACATGATACATTCATTTACGTGTGAGAACTTCTATTCTATTAGAGATAAGGTGGAGGTTGATTTCGCTGTCGGCGACAACGCACCAGCCAAGACTAGCTACGTAAAAATCCCTACAGACGGCAGAGTCTCATTGGTAGAGGCAGTTATTGGAGCTAATGCCTCTGGGAAGACAAATGTATTAAAGGTACTACCTTTTATGCAATGGCTTGTAGTGGACGCCTACACTGATGACCCGGATGCTGACTTGCCAGTTCGGCCTTTTGGACGCAGTAACAAATCAAAGCCAACTCATCTATCAGTTATCTTTTCCATTGACGAGAGGCTATTTACTTACGCTTTTACAATGAATCCGTCACGTATCCTAAGCGAAACATTGAGCGAAAGAAGTAAGACGACGCAGCGGTCTACGTTGAAGGTTTTATTCTCACGTGAATGGGATGATGAGAAAGAAGAGTATAGGGTTAATGATAAAGTCTTTGATATTGCTCATGTAAAATTGCGCAAGAATTCTAGTGTTGTGGCTACGGCGTTTCGTGACAAGAATCCGTTAGCTACCCTAATTGCTACCTATTGGAGGGATGGAATCTCTACAAATGTTGCTGAGGCTGGCTACAGAAACTACCCAAGCGCCTCGCATCTGCATGATCGTCTCGCTAATCAAGCTATTGAGTTTTTTTATGACAGACCTGATCTCAAAGATCAAGTAGAGTCTATCCTTTCTCGCTATGATATTGGTTTCAACTCTTTTGAAAAGGTAGAAGTACAAGAGACCTCCTTCTTTAGTATCCATCACGATTTTGAAGGTGGTGGTTTTGATTTGCCTCTTAAATATGAATCATCGGGTACGAAACAGATTATTATTATCTTACAGTACTTACTCACGGCACTAACTAGAGGCGGTATTGCAGTAATTGACGAGCTCGACGCCAATCTTCACCCGGAGATTGTTGAAGAGATAGTTTCAATGTTTAGCTCAAATGAACTTAATCCAAAGTCTGCGCAGCTATTCTTTAGCTCTCACACTCCAACCATCCTCTCTAGCTTAGATAAGTATCAGATTATCTTTATAGAAAAAAATGGCGGTGGCTGTACTGATGTGTGGAGGCTTGATTCTGTAAAAGGTGTGCGAACGGACGATAACTACTACACCAAGTATATTGCTGGAGCGTACGGAGCCGTTCCAAACCTAGGATAGATTTATGAGTGGGGGTAGGAAAACAAAAATAAGAAGTGTCAGAAGAACCGCCCTCGTCTATTGTGAGGGGGCTCACGATCTCGCTTTTGTTCGTCATCTGATAAATATGTATACCATCGCCGGTAAAACTGGCATTCGGATTCGAGCTAAGCAAGGAAATGGTGGAGCGCCGGATGTACTTGTAATTGAGGCAAATAACGTTCTTGGAAGTTTCGATAGGCGTGTTGTAAAGCTTGATAGGGATAGGACGTATGACGAAATCAAGAAAGCTGAGCGCATTGCTAAAAAACTGAACATTGAATTAATCTGGAGTGTGCCTTGCATTGAGGCGTTGCTACTCGCAATACTAGAGAATAAAGATTTTTCGGGGTATAAATCTAAAACGTGTAAGCAACGTTTCGAAAGAGATTACGTAGCCTCTGACAAAAGGACTGATAGCAGGGCATACGAAGGACAATTCTCCCTAGAGTTCATTGAGAATGCAAGGAAAAGACTACCTGAGCTCGACACTTTAATCCGATTCATCACTAGCTAATGGGAGGGGTGGGGTACGGTAGGCCTCGCCAAGACTAGTAGCGTAATTCCTGTTTATAGGTTACTACTTTATAGCGCAAACATAACATAACAATTAAACAAAAATCCATACCATTTAACCCTATAAAATCCGTGGAAGCTAGTATTTTTGGCTATGTTTAAATTTTACTGGCAAGGCTGGTTACGCATATTTAATGTTATAATTTTGATAACATGCACGAGTTCTTAGTTAAGTTCGTAACACTCTACAAAAAGCACCCAGTGTGGTACACGATTTTGGCACTGTTCATTATTAGCGTTACGTCCTTCATCATACTGATTCCCCTGTTCATATTCATGGTAGTTGTCGGCATTTACTATCTAGTCTACCTCTTTAAAACTCTGGCATATTACAAAACACCAGACTTCCTATCTATCAAAGAGAAGCTAGCTGAGAAGATTGTTGAATACAATGAGTTTGACAATTTTATGGATGAGACTCGTGGTTATATCCGCTCACAACAGCAACAACTTACAACTGGCAACGTACGCAATAGCACACTAACTGTTTACAAGAACTCTCAACTTGATGTTTACAAATATATAGTCAAATATTTTTTCAAGAACACCAAAATTGACGAGTCATCTATGCAGATTATTGAATCTATTCTTCAAAAATATAACACTATAAACCAAACACATGAGATTCTAACGGACGAGTATAGCGAACTCATGGAATACATACAGAAGCATATGTATAGGGGTGCATATATATTCAAGTCTATGACCATGAAGAAGCTAGGTTCACGCAAATTGCCTAAGTTTGAAAAGAACTATTATATGGGCTATTCGTTTAACTACACGTCACCAACCAACAGGAAGGCATATAGCAACTCCATCATACTCGACGAAGAACGCCTAGAAGATTTCGCAGGGTTCCTGAACGACCTAATAGCATATAGAAAATCTGCACAGTATCAACGTCAACTCATGACTCCAAGCCTAAGAGAAAGTATTCTGGTGCGAGATAAGTATACATGCATGTCATGCGGTATATCTAAACAAAAGGAAGCGCATTTATTGCTTGAGATTGACCACGTCATGCCAATCGCTAAAGGTGGTATAACTATTGAAACGAACTTACAAACGTTATGTTGGAAGTGCAACAGAACAAAAGGTGCTAAGGTTTTAGAAAGCTTTGTTCCAGTTACTGCATAGTCAATTGTCTCTACTAACTTAATGCATACGTGGGGTGTGGGAGGCCTCCCTCTTAGTGCTTCTGTGTGGTCATGGCACTATCTATCTATACGGCCTATTCATCCAGGGATCCATCATCTCAAAAGTATGGATAGTCTAGTATAAGCATACAATAAGCATGAAATACTGATATCGCATTTCAACAGGTATAAAGTAGCGCAGCATAGTGGCTATGGCTATTACTTTTTATACGTAGAGGGCTGTTCTTTAACGTGTAATGCGCACTATTCGTGTATCGTTCTTGTAGGTTATTTTCATATCTACAGTATTTTCTGAATTACGGATATCTGTGTATATATAGCCTTTACGCTCCAGTCCTTTGTTTATGTCGCCTTTGATTGGGCTCGCGAAGTACGGTATATAAACTTGCTTATACTCACCTCCGTAGGTAGGGATTGTCCCGTCAAGCATCAGTGGTCGTTTTTCTTGAGCTCCATACTTAAAGAATTGATTGACATTGAAAGTATCAACTTTTTCGTTGAGGTTCCTACCACTATCTGCTTCAAGTTCTATTTTAAGATCACCACTATTAACCTCACTACGTGCAGTTATCGTAAAGTCAACGACTAATTGTTTATTATCTGAGGAATATTCCTGAATTGCGCTTCTTGATTCATTCCTTCTTTCGCATATGACTCGGTCAGACGGCCCTGTCTTAGGTGGCACATCCGGAATTGTAGCTCCAGCAGGATAATCAAAAAAATAAGTTGGTGAATCTGAAAGTTTGTCACAGTCTTCTTTCTTTTCGATGCCACCGTACTTCTTAACAGTATCATTATCTATAGGTAGGTTAACTGCTTTATATTCCGACTTAGTAACCCGAAAATCAAAGTCTGTAAAGTTCACAGTTTCGTTTACTGAGTAAATTTTATTCTCTTGGTAATTTTGATAATATTTATAACCAAAATAACCTCCAGCGCCCACGGCCGCAATAATTAAGACTAGAGATATCCATTTCATAACTTGCTTATCTGAATTGCTTTTGCTTGCTTTTAACATTTCTAACTTCTTCCTAGCGCTAAGATGTTTTTGTAAATAATAATTTCGTTAGACCTAGATTAATCATTATTTTCAACGTTTACATTTTAATTGTAACAGAGCATCTGAAACAATAACTTTTTACGCTCTAAACATGGTGTTAAACCCGACTTTTTTGCGTTCAAACTAAAAAGATGAGTTCTACTCCATCTACAACTTTTAAACACAAAATTGTGCAAAATCTAAGGTGTTATAAAATAGAGATATGTACATTAATCCTACCCGTGAGCAATTGCCATTTTACAATCATTTTATGCGTCTGATTAATAACGATGATTTCATCATTGATATCGATTTGTTACGCATCTCTAAAGTAGATATTCGCAAGTCCACCTACGAAAATGTAGAAGTAATTGAGATGCTAGATGGCGATGATATTGTAAACGGCGATGAAATACCTTCACCACTACATCAAATTATGATGAAGCACAACCTCCCTCTGGTAATGGAAGACTTCATCTATCATTATGTAGCACATAATGAGGTTGCTTTGGATAAGTTACGTAATGGAGTGTACATACTCGACCATAAAGCCATGAAAGCTTCAGGCAACAATCGGGATGAAACGCATAATTATCAAGCATCGTACATTAATGACGCTATGCAGAATAAATACATAGAGGTTACGCTAGCAATCCCCGTACACGCTACGATTACACAGATAACCGATACTATCGCACAGCACAAGCAGTTTATAAAGGACAGACAAACGCAGGCAAACGACAATAAGCCTATAAAAAGAGTGAAAGTTTTTCCTGAAAAGATATTACGCGACAAGGAGATAATGAGACTTTATAAAAAAGGGATCAAGCCAAACGACATTGCAAACGCGTTACTTGGCAGTACAGAGGATCCTTTAACTGGATCCGATATATCAAAAATTATATATAAACAGAAAAATAAACAGTAAATATCCCCTGTAAAGTATCCTTTACAGATCGATAGATATATTTCATAAGTGTGATATAGTTAAGAGAGTAGAACAAACAGGCAGCCCACATTTTTATATACGCATTTATGTACATCGGCTCGCACCTATTAGTTCTGAAGTACTAAATAAACTAACAGGCCTCTATATGCATGCCCTTTATATAGTAGGGCTTGTTTCATATGGGCAAAAATAAGGAGTATGTACACGATGGGTGCAGAAATAAATCGAGAGCTACTGGAGGCTCTAAACACAACAGGTGAGCTTACACCAATTACAGTAAAAGAAGCTAGGAAGGTACTAGGCCAATCAACTGAGTATAGCTCAGGCGAGACGGTAGCAATGGCGATTCTAGATTTCACGGCAATTACGAGAGCATATCTCAGGAATATACCGAAATTTAAAGTTCTAAAAGTTACGGATTAGAGGTATAATTAGATGAGTAAAGGTTCTAAAAATAATGAAGACATGAGAGCAGTAGCTTACGTACGAGTTTCAAGTAAAGACCAAGTGGATGGCACTAGCCTAGATAGTCAAACTGGCTATTGTAAACAATATGCAAAAACAAATAACATTGAACTACTCGATGAAAACATATTTCGTGAGGAGGGTGTATCTGCAAAGCTTATAGACCGTCCGAAGCTTGCAGCCCTGCTTGATTACTGTGCGAAGAATAAAGGCAAAATTACTCACTGTATTATCCATAAAGTCGATAGGCTAGCTCGTAGAAGTGAATACCATCACATCATCAAAGCACAGTTAGCGAAGATAGGCATAAAGCTAGTATCAGTCACTGAGCCTATTACTGACGATCCTATGGGAAACTTAATGGAGAGTATGCTTGCAGCGTTTGCAGAATTTGATAACGAAATTCGTATGGCTCGTACGACTGGCGGTATGATTGCACGACTTGAACAAGGCGCTTGGCCACATGCAGCACCTATAGGTTATAAGCGTATAAAGACTGCAACAGGGATTGTAACTATCGAGCCTAACGAAGACGCTCCGAAGATGAAGCAATTACTAGAAGAGTTCTCTACTGGTGCTTATACAGTGCAAAATGCTCGTGACTTTGCGTATAAGATCGGTATTCGTAACCGTAAAAATGGGATGCGTACATGGCAGATGATAAAAGATATGTTAGGTAATCCACTCTATGCAGGCTTTGTAACATCCGACTACATTGGAGGTAAGCTTATACAAGGCATACACCGACCAATCATCACTGAAGCAACCTACTATCGAAATCAAGCTATTTTAAACGGTAGTTTGCGTAACTTTAGCCGTTCTGCTGAAGAAGAGTGGCCCTTACGTAGTGGGTTCTTGCAGCATACTTGTGGCAAGCCTATGACTGGTAGTTCACCTCGCGGTCGAAGTGGTCCGAGTCCTCGCTATTCGTGTATGTTCTGTAGGGCTAAAGAGCTCGGTATTGCTGTGAGTAAAATGCGTGAGATAGTACATGGTGACTTTATGGAATTAATGGAGCGTGTACGGCCTACAGAGGACGCTCAGAAGCTGTTTAAGCATATAGTATTACGCGAGTGGAACAATGAAACTAGAGACTCTCATAATCTTGCACGTACGCTTGACAATGAGTTGAATGCCTTGCAGGATAAACGCATGAGAACTCTTGATCTGTACATTGATAACAAGATTTCCGAAGATGATAAAGACCGTAAGTTATCAGAAGTTGATAACGATATTACCAAGATAGAACTACGCCGTGCAGAGATTACTGACGACATCAAAGACAAAGAGCAAGTAATAGACAACGCTCTACTGTTTATGAGCAATCCAGCATCATTTTGGAACCTTGCTCCTATAGAGGTCAAACGTCGTATTCAAGATGCAATATTCCCAGAGGGCTTGGTGTATGACTGTGATACGGGATTTAGAACCGCGAAACTAGCAGAATCTTATCTGTTAATAAAGAAAATAGCCTCCGAAGAGACTAAAAATCCTATTTTGGTAGCACCGACAAGGCTTGAACTTGTGACCTCAGGCTTATGAGTCCTGCGCTCTAACCAGCTGAGCTACGGTGCCACACTTGACTGATTGTACCAAATAGTTGTGTTGATTTCCAGGGGTGACCTGCTACTGATTTTGCTGTGCCAATTTGTAGAGTACGGTTATGTACGCTGACAGCTCATCTCGAGTAATATGACCATCTTTATATAATGCAGCTCGTAAATGATCACGTAGCCCATCTTCAATTTCACCTATAGTAGAAATGTAACTCGGTGCTATAGATACTAACTTGATACGACTATCGCCACTATGTGTGATTTTATTTACTATACGTTTACTCTCGAGAAGACTAATTGTATTAGTGATGTATGGCAGCGTCGTATTCATCCGTCGCATCAAATCAGACAGACGCACGCCAGAAGTACCAGCATCATAGATAGATCCAATCATAAACCACTGCATAGAAGAGAGACCATAACGAAGTAGGTAATCGGAAGTAACGCGGTTGAGCACTCGGTGAGCGGATGACTGAACAATACCAGACTGGTAGGTGGTAATCTGGGAAATATCTCTTTTTTCTGAATGTGTTGACTTTGTCATCCTACTTATAATACTATAGTAAACAGTTAAGTTTGTAAAGTTAATCAATTACGATACTTACCGACCTAGCTGCCGAATTAATATAACAAGGAGGATTCTATGGAATCTAATAGTAAAGCAGGAATCGCCGTCGCCGCTGTAGTAGCCCTACTCGTTGGTGGTGCTGGTGGATACCTTATATCATCAAACATGCACAACGACGACCATATGGACATGAAAAGTACATCTGTGTCTGAAAGCAAACCAAACAGCATGACCAAAGCAGCAGACTTGCGCTCAACACTCGTCGGATTTGGCGTCGAGCACATGGACTTGACCTACGCAGCAGTAGCAGCGACTCTTAATGGCTCACCAAGTGCAAAAGCTGATGGTGCTGACCTATATAAGAATGGTACTGATCTTGGTGCAGCAGTTGGCAGCATCTATGGTAAAGACGCAGAAACAACATTTAACAAGGTATGGAAACTACACCTTGATGAGTTTGTAAACTACGCTGTTGCCGCAAGTAAGAGTGACGAAGCTGGGAAGAAAACAGCACTTGATTCTATCGACGCTAACTACACAAAACCACTTGCAGCATACCTTGCCAAAGCTAACCCGAACCTACCTGAAGACGCATTGTACCAAGGTTTAAAGAGTCACGTTGATATGACAGCTGTCATGATCGACGACGAAGCCAAGGGTGACTTTGACGCAGCAACAAAGCTCCGTAACGACGGTGCAGATCACCTTAGCGAACTATTCTCAACGCTTGCCGACGGCATCGTAAAACAGTTCCCTGAAAAATTCTAATATATACGAATACTAGAATAGCTAATTGATAATGGGGTAGACTGTGAACAGATCAGTCTACCCCATTTCAGAAATAAGAAAGAAGCAGTATGAAGAATAAAACTCCACTCATTGTCATTGGCATTATCGTACTCGCTGGTATTATTGGTGCCGTAGCCTATGGCATGAATCAGAATAAATCCGATGACATGAGCACGATGGACATGTCAAAAGATTCCAGTAAATCCTCAAGCAGTGACAGCATGACGGCAAAAGATGCAGTCAGTACTGACAGCGTCGCGATCGAAAACTTTGATTTTACTCCAGCTACCATTACGGTAAAAAAGGGCACGATGGTTACTTGGACGAACAAAGACAGTGTACAGCACAATGTTGTTGGTGATGACTACAATAAACTCAATGGAAAATTGATCGCAAAAGGTGAATCGTTTAGCTTCAAATTTGACGAAGCTGGTACCTATGCGTATCACTGTAGTCCGCACCCATACATGAAGGGAACAGTGATCGTCACTGAATAACGCTATGAAACTTCGCGTACGACTATTTGACGGAACGATCACGCTAGCGCAGCAGCTAATCACATTGCTATGGGCAGGGCTGCTGATCGCAGTTGTTCTGATATGGTCAACAACCTCGTTACCGCTCCTTGGCAATGGTTTATCGTCGACATTGCTCTCGATGGGCCATTTGCTTGGGCTGCTTGCTACGTTTGCCGCCTTGACACAGTTTATGTTGATGGGGCGAATTGCGTGGATAGAACGAGCATTTGGACTTGATAGATTAGCAAGCTTCCACCGACTCAACGGCTACGTAGCAATTATTTCGATGCTGCTGCATGCAGTCGTGATAGTCGCTAGTTATTCGGTCGCAAGCGGACGGAACTATTTTGCTGAATACCTAAATGTCGTGTTTACCTATGAAGATGTGAAGCAAGCGGTAATCGCGCAGGTGTTATTTATCGCAGTCATAGTCAGCTCAATATATATAGCTCGTCGGCGTTTGTCATTTGAAAATTGGTACTACGTGCATCTGAGTGCATATGCTGCCATTGTACTTGCATCACTCCATCAGTTTACAATCGGTACGAGTTTTCTTAGTTCAGCAACTGCTCGGTACTTTTGGCTTGGGTTATATGTATTTGTAGCTGCAAATTTGCTCATTTGGCGATTTGGATTACCTATTTTCCGTTTCATGAAATATGATTTTAAAATTGCAAAAATTGAACCTGAAACTCCTACAGTTACAAGCGTATACATTTCAGCAAAATCTTTATCACGTTTAAAGATACTACCTGGTCAATTTGTCCTCGTGCGTATTCTAACGAAAGACCTCTGGCGGCAAGAACATCCATTCACTGTCTCGTACGTAGCAAAAAACAATCAGCTTCGGCTAAGCATCCGAGCTGTCGGTGACTATACAAATGAAATTGCCGCTTTGCAGGCTGGATCACGAGTGGTTATTTCTGGACCATTTGGTCGGTTCACCTCCGATGTAATGACAACAGACAAACAGCTACTCATCGCCGGTGGTATCGGCATAACGCCGATTCGCGCACTGGCCGAACAGTCAGCCGGTGACGATACTGATGCCGTTGTGCTTTATAGCAACAGGGACATCACTGACGTACCGCTACGTGCTGAGCTCGATGAAATTGCACAGGGCTCATCGGTGTCTGTGCAGTACATATATAGCGACGCGGCGCCAAGTGCAAGCTATACCATTGGCCGGATCGATAAGCAGTATATTGTCGACAACGTACCAGACGTCCATGAACGTGATATCTATGTCTGTGGGCCACCAGCTATGATGAGTGCGATAGTTGCTATTCTGCACGAGTTGGGTGTCGCTCACGAACAAATTCATTACGAAGTATTTTCACTTCATCCCTAATACGTAAAGGAGTTATATAATGCAACAAATCTTTTATCTTGCACACGCAGGGCACATTCATACTGACAGTTCTACGACTGGTACGCATGCATTGAACCTTGGATTTCTATTGACTGTGATGGCAGCCGCAGCAGTAATTACGGTAGCAGTTTTAGTAATTCGTAATAAACGTTCAGTAAAATTAAATGCCCAAAGAGCTACGCATAAAGAGCGACGATGAAGCATACACCAATCTTATATAGTGAAGTTCATGGAAATGGGCCTTTGGTAGTTTTGCTTCATGGATTTTTATCATCGTCTCGCTACTGGCGTAAGGTACGAGAACTAGTTGATCAAAACTACCGCGTCATTGCTATGGATTTGCTCGGTTTTGGCAATTCTCCGAAACCACATCGCGGTACGTATGATTATGAAGAGCATATTGCAGCAATCAATTCTACGCTGAGACATCACAATGTTAGTGCCAAATTTACGATTGTAGGCCATTCGATGGGATCACTTATAGCGCTCCGCTACGCGAATCTCTATCCACACCGTGTTCGCAAGCTAGTGCTAGTCAATGTTCCCGCTATGCTTGATGTTGAGGAGTTACGACGCGAGTTTATACTCGGTAGCCGCATTAACCAATGGGGGCTCGGTAAATACCGTACGGGAATAACGTGGACAGTTATGAAACTTTTATACCGACTACGGTGGCTTCCTCAGCAGCGGCGTGAATATTTACGACAAAACAAAGATTTTTTTCGCCACACGGCGGCCTCGCGTTTACGGTCTTTTTACAATATCATCGGTAAAAATTATTTGCGCACCGACCTTAAAGACGTCAGTGTTCCGACGGTATTGTTATCGGGACGGGATGATAAGCCCGTGTATCTAAAAAATCTATCTGACAAGTTACAACTTGGTCCTCATGTTGTTCATCACATCATACCTACAGGGCACCGCATACCGTACTTTATGCCACAGCGAATCGTTGATGAAATATACTAGGTAGGTAATGATGATTCACGTGATTTATGCTCATAGGATGCTACGCTAATGCTTTTTGGATTCCTTGCGTTTCTTGCTGGAGCCATCACGGTATTTGCACCCTGTGTTTTACCGCTTCTTCCTGTTATTATTGGTGGTTCTGTAAGTGGTAAAACACGCGACAAGCGTCGACCATTGATTATAGCCGCGAGTCTCGCTGTTTCATTGCTCATTTTTACGCTATTGCTCAAAGCAACGACGCTGCTTATCAATGTGCCGCCGCAGTTTTTCACGATTATCAGCGGCAGTATAGTGATCCTACTGGGACTCCTGCTATTATTCCCTACCATGTATGACAAACTGATTCTTTTGCTTAATCTTCAGCCGATGAGTCAGCGGCTCTTAGCAAAAAGCACCGGCAAGGGTGCCACGATTAACGCAGTAATTGTTGGCGCAGCACTTGGGCCCGTTTTTTCGAGTTGTAGTCCCGTCTATGCTTACATTGTCGCTACTATTTTGCCAGTGAATTTGAGCATGGCTATACTGTATATGCTGTGGTACATAGTGGGGCTAAGTACCATGCTGCTATTAATTGGCTATCTCGGGCAGCGACTAATCGGGCGAATTAAATTTCTGGCAAATCCCACCGGCTGGTTTATGCGAACAATTGCCGTCATGTTTGTCGCCGTCGGTTTGTTAATTATTACAGGATATGACAAACAACTCCAACTATACATATCAGAAAAAACACCATTTAACTTTGATTCAATCTCATCGCAACTGATTCCACGTAACGCGTCAGCTCAAATTATCAGTGATGGTGTGCTCAACGTTGCGCCATATCCCGCACCTGATTTTGCTGGCATCACGAGTTGGCTCAATACCAAACCGCTACAGCTGAGTGAGCTGCGCGGTAAAGTCGTGTTGGTGGATTTTTTTACGTATAGCTGCATCAACTGTATCCGTACGCAACCATATCTCAAGCAGTGGTATGACAACTACAAAGATAGTGGTTTTGAAATAATCGGTGTACACGCGCCAGAATTTGCTTTTGAAAAAGTAACAAGTAATGTGGCAGATGCGGTGAAAAAGGCTGGTCTTACCTACCCGGTTGCACTGGATAACAATTTTTCGACCTGGAACGCATACGATAATAAATACTGGCCCGCAAGTTATTTGATTGATCAAAACGGCAATGTGCGGCGGTATCATGCAGGTGAAGGCGATTATAAAGAAACTGAAGAAGCTATACGCACACTTCTACAAGAAAAAGGCGCTTACGTGCCTGCTCCAATTACTGCTTCAACAAACGATTCGATCAGGCTATCAAATAAGCAAACGCCAGAAACGTACCTTGGCTTGGACCGCGCCAGTATGTACGTTGGTGCTACAGCATTTGGTCGAGGCACACGTGTCTTTACGCCGGCCACTGTAACCCAAGTAAATCAATGGACGTTAGGCGGCGAATGGACAATCGCTCCTGAAGGCATAAGGGCAGGTAAGAGAGCCTTGCTACAGATTCGCGTTGCGGCGAAAGACGTGTATCTTGTCACCGGCAATCAAAATAATGGAGCAACAATTAACGTCAGTCTTAATTCCACACCTATTAGTCAAAAAGGTGCTGGTGGTGTAGATATACGCGACTCGTTGTTGACGCTAGAAAAAGCCCGTCTATACAGCGTTGCAACATTTAATGAGTTTACTACCGATGCGCTACTGACGTTTCAGGTTCCACCTGGCGTACAACTCAATGCGTTTACCTTTGGAAGTTAGTTGGAATAGTCATTTGCGCGCATTGAATATATAGACGTATACTGTAGCTATGAAACAAATGGCTCTACTCGGTGCAACAATCTTCGGAGCAGTGGGCGCATACCTACCAGTACTATTTGGAGATAGCGATCCGTTTAGTGGGTGGAGTATTCTCTGGAGTACGGTTGGTGGTCTAATCGGTATCTGGGTTGGCGTGAAACTCTACAAACAAATGCAATGAAGTATATCGTCGCGGTTTCTGGCGGGGTAGATTCGGTTGTTCTTCTTGATATGATCCAGAAACGGATACACTCGCAAATAATTGTTGCCCATTTTGATCATGGTATTCGCAAAGAATCTGAGGCAGATGCCCGATTTGTTGAAGCGTTAGCAAAACAATATCAACTTCCCTTTCAATTACGACGCGAAGAACTCGGATCATCAGCAAGTGAGGAGCTTGCTCGGAATAGACGGTATGAGTTTTTGCACAAACTTGCTGCAGAGCACGAAGCGAAACTTATCACTGCGCATCATCAAGACGATTTAGTTGAAACAGTCGCGCATAATTTTGTGCGTGGAACAGGGTGGCGAGGCTTAGCTGTGTTTGGTGATACAAGGATATTGCGACCGCTTATTGCGAAAACAAAAAACGAGCTATATGAATATGCGCTAAACCACAATCTAGAATGGGTCGAGGATGAGACGAACCGACAGGATACCTACACGCGTAACCGCCTGAGAAAGCAACTAAGTAAACTTTCGAGTGGCGATAAAAAAGCCGTATTTACCCTTTACTATCGCCAACACGAACTCGCGGCGCGCATACACTCGCAGCTCGTCGTAACTCAAGACAAGACAAGATCGCGTTATTTTATGACAATGATAGATGAACTTGTCGCCCTTGAACTACTGCGACACATCACTAACGGTGCGTTGACTCGTCCGCAGCTTCAGCGACTATTACTCGCAATTAAAACGTACCGAGCAGGCACCGTGTGCGAAGCTGGATCCGGCGTAGTTGTTCGATTCACACAGCGCAACTTCATTGTTGAAACTACACCTTAACTGCTATAATAAAAACAGATATAAGTGTGCCGTGACTACTAACCTGAAAGGATCATGATAACTTTTTTATGCCAGCGATGAAGAAACCACCAAAGAAATCTTTTTCAAACAACTTGCGACTCGTTCTGTTTTGGATCGTAATGGTCGTTATAATTTCTGCTGCCTTTGCTTTTAGCAATCCTCAAAGCAATTTGAAAAGCGTGCCAATCTCTGACGTTATTGCTGGCGCAAACAGCGGTGATGTAACAAAAATCCAGGCTCAGGGCGATGATCTTACTATTACTCGAAAAGGTCAAGATAAGCCAACTGAAAAGTCATATGTACAAGGTGGTGCGGGCACGTTATTGTCAAAAGACATTCTGAATGAAAAGGGCAAGAAAACAATTTCTGATAGTGCCCCAAGCCAAACTGGAAACACTATTTGGAATATCGCCATCATTTTCATCCCTGTGCTTTTGATCGGTGCCCTCTTCTTCTTTATGATGCGACAGGCGCAGGGACAGAATAACCAAGCGCTTGGGTTTGGAAAGAGTAAAGCCAAGCTATATGGACTCGATAAAGAAAAAGTAGTCTTTGATGATATTGCTGGTAATGACTCAGCGAAACAGGACCTCGAAGAAGTTGTCGATTTCTTAAAACATCCAAAAAAGTATCAAGAACTCGGCGCCAAAATACCAAAGGGAGTGTTGCTTGTTGGAAATCCAGGTACTGGTAAAACGATGCTGGCACGAGCAGTAGCAGGTGAAGCAAACGTTCCATTTTTCTCTATCTCTGGTTCAGAATTCGTCGAAATGTTTGTTGGTGTTGGTGCATCACGTGTGCGTGACCTTTTTGCCAAAGCAAAAAAGAATTCACCAGCAATTATATTTATTGATGAGATTGATGCTGTTGGACGAAAACGTGGCTCAGGAATGGGAGGCGGTCATGATGAGCGAGAGCAAACCTTAAACCAAATTCTTGTTGAAATGGATGGATTCGAAACGGGAACAAACGTTATCGTACTCGCTGCAACGAACCGTGCAGATGTTCTTGATCCAGCATTGCTTCGACCAGGTCGATTTGATCGTCGAACAAATATAATGTTGCCGGAACGACGTGACCGTGAAGCAATATTAAAAGTTCATTTCAAAAATAAGCCATCCGATGAAACTGTCAACCTCGATAAACTTGCTGCAAAAACAGCTGGATCAAGTGGTGCTGACCTCGCAAACATTGCAAACGAAGCAGCGATTGTTGCAGCGCGTCGTAATTCGAAGAAAATATCGGGCGCGGATTTAACTGAAGCGTTTGAAAAAGTAGCCATCGGTCCAGAACGCAAAACGAAGATCATGAATGATAAAGAAAAAGAACTGACAGCCTATCATGAAGCTGGTCATGCAATCGTTGGTCATGTCTTACCGGATTCTGATCCTGTACACAAGGTTACGATCATCCCGCGCGGCGGTACTGGTGGAGTCACCTGGTTCTTGCCCCCCGAGGATAAAAGTTATACAAATGTGTATGAGTTTAAAGATATTTTAGCGCGTGCGCTGGGTGGCCGTATCGCCGAAAAGATCATTTACGGCGATGATGGCATCACGACAGGCGCTGGTTCGGATCTGCGCAAAGCGACTGAAATCGCCCGTGATATGGTAATCGAGCAGGGCATGGGACAGAAGCTCCGTGACCAAGTATTTCACGAAGACAACGGCGGCATGATGTTTGATAAGATGACTCACGATCGTCCATACAGCAACGATACTGCAAAGATTATCGACGAAGAAGTAAAAGGTCTAATGCAAGAAGCTGCTAAGCGAGCTGAGCTAGTATTGCAAGGGAATCGTGAAAGTCTTGATGCATTAGCGAATGCGTTGCTCAAAGAAGAAACACTTGAAGAAGATGCGGTCAAGACCATATTACACAACGTCAACTTACCAAAGGAAGCAATGCTACACCACGCGTAGCTAGCTAACATATAGATGGGTCGCGTCCGTTCCGTCGTCGCTAAGGCAAATCAAAAAGTAACCGTCCAGCTTGCGGCGATTCTGCTCTCGAGCGCGACACTCATCTCGTTTATTTTCGGATTTCTTAGACTGCGTTTGTTAAATGCTGCATATTATGACAGCTACAAATCAGGACTTGATGCATATGTAGCAGCGTTTAAGGTTCCTGACTTCATGTTCTTCATACTTGTATCTGGCGCACTCAGTGTGACATTTATACCTGTTTTTAATCAACGATTAATGACTGGTAACAAAAAGTCTGCTTGGGAGTTATCAAGTAGCATGATCAATTTGATGGCAGCTGCTACTTTAGTCGCAAGTGTTTTGATCATAATCTTTGCAGATCCATTGATGCGCTATATTATTGCGCCTCACTTGAGTGAAGCGAGCATGGGTCTAGCTATTAGTATGATGAGGGTAATTGCAGTTAATCCTTTTCTATTTGCAATTGCTACGGTACTTGCCAGTATTCAACAAGCAGTCGGACGATTTGCATTTTTCACACTTGCACCAATTTTGTACAACATCGGTATAGTTATCGGAATTACCGTATTTACCAATGGAATCACACTATTTGGTTGGCAAATCTTTGAAGGCGGAATAATGGGTGTTGCACTTGGTGTTGTCTTCGGCTCGATTTTGCAGCTTTTAGTAAGTAGTATCGGACTGATTGGTCTCGGATTCGACTACCAGTTTAAGATTTTTTGGAAAAATAAAGGTTTTCGCAAAGTCTTGAAGCTGCTCCCACCACGATCAATTGATCAGGGAATGGACTACATTGTTGGTATTGTTGAAACAAATATTGCATCAAGATTTCGCCAAGCAGGAACATTGACTGCCTATGACCAAGCTTCGACCTTACACATGGCTCCGATAAATTTGATAGGAGTGGCAATTAGTACTGCTGTTTTTCCTAGAATGACAGAACGGCTGAGCGAGGGTAGAGTTGACTTATTCAAGAGTGAATTGCAAAGCGTTATTCGTGTTATCATTTGGTTATCACTACCAGTCGCTATATTTACTTTCTTTACCCGAGGCTATATTGTAAACTTCATTAAAAATGGAGGCGATCCCTTGATGGCAGGGCTTCTAGGAGCGCTGGCTGTTGCTATCTTATTCCGTTCGATCTATTTTATATCTGCTCGTAGTTTTTATGCGCAGCAAGATACGAAAACGCCACTATATATCTCTATATTTGCCATTGCACTTAATATAGCTCTCGCTATTTGGTTTACTGCCGGGCTCGGTGCAGATGCATACGGGTTAGCATGGGCTCAATCAATTACTAGCGTAGTTGAAGTTGCTATTTTATTTGCCGTTATGTCGACACGAATAAAGGGGTTGTTTGATCGACCCTTTTGGAGCGCAATTAGTCGTATGGTAAGCGCCACTGGTTTCATGGCGCTGGTAAGCTATGTCGCGGTTACGCTTTTGCCGCTAACTGCGCAGGACGATAGATTTATTGAATCGTTTCCAAAATTTTGTATTATCGGCATTATTTGTATGGGTTCGTATGTAGCTTTTTCGCGTATATTAAAACTTACAGAAGCAAATCCCGTTATAACAATTGTTCGTCGACTATTGTTTGGTCGTATGAAAAATATAGGTGGAAAGTAATTTAAGTATGTCTAATTCTATTCGTAATTTTTGTATCATTGCCCACATTGATCATGGAAAAAGCACTCTCGCCGATAGAATGATGGAAGTAACCGGTACCGTTCAAAAGCGTGATATGAAGTCACAGCTGCTCGATTCAATGGATCTCGAACGAGAAAAAGGTATTACTATTAAACTAACGCCCGTTAGAATGCACTACAAAGGCACTGATCTCAACCTTATTGATACTCCTGGGCACGTTGACTTTAGTTATGAGGTGTCACGTTCACTTGAAGCATGTGAAGGCGCCGTGTTAGTAGTCGATGCGAGTCAAGGTATACAGGCGCAAACATTAGCTAATGTCTACCTTGCGCTTGAAGCAAATCTTGAAATTATTCCGGTGCTCAACAAAGTCGACTTGCCTGCCGCCGATGTTCCACGCGTGTCAAAAGAAGTTATCAATCTGCTTGGCTGCAAAGACGAAGATATTATCAAAATTTCGGCAAAAACTGGTGAAAACGTCGATCAGGTGCTGGATGCGATTCTTGAACGTGTCCCAGAGCCACGCGGCGACGCGGCAGCTCCAACCCGGGCATTGATATTTGATAGTTATTACGACGACTACCGCGGTGTTGTACTCTATATACGCGTTGTGGACGGCAGTATCAAAAAAGCGGACATTATCGAAATGCTTGCAACTGGTGCACATGGTATTGCACTTGAAGTAGGAACGCTCAGCCCAATGATGTTGCCCGGTTCAGAAATTGCTAGCGGTGAGATTGGTTACATAGTGACTAATTTGAAAACGACGCGAGATGCGAGAGTTGGTGATACTATCACGACAAAACGTTCTCATACTGATTCGCAACTACCTGGTTATCAGCACGTAAAGCCATTTGTGTATGCTGGATTCTTCCCTGTATCAAATGAGGATTATAACGACCTCAAAGAAGCTATCGAGAAGTTATCACTCAGTGATTCTGCTTTGCAATTTGAGCCAGAGAATTCGCCAGTGCTTGGGTTTGGCGTGCGTATTGGCTTTTTGGGATTGCTGCATATGGATATTGTTCGCGAACGACTCGAGCGTGAGTACAATCTCGATCTAGTGGTTACTAATCCTAGCACTGACTACCAAGTCACTACGACGACCAGTGACGAGCTTGATATAAAATCTGCTGCGGAGCTACCAGATGTCACAAAAGTGAAGGAAATTCGTGAGCCATGGATCAATGGGGAAATAATTGTACCGAGCGAATACATTGGTGCTGTTATCCAACTAATCGTCACAAAACGTGGTCAGCAAAAGAATCTGAGCTATATCGACGAGCGTGCGTTGATCGCGTTTGAAGCACCACTCGCAAATTTACTGACTGATTTTTATGATCAACTCAAGAGTGTCACGAGTGGGTATGGATCATTCAACTATGAACTTAGTGGGTATAAAGCAGAGGATCTCGTACGCGTTGATTTTTATGTATCGGGTGAAATGATCGATGCGCTCAGCATCATGGCGCACCGATCTGAGTCACAAGCACTTGGTCGAGAGGTAACGAAAAAACTTAAAGAAGTCATACCACGCCAGAATTTCCAAGTTTCACTACAAGCAGCTATCGGTGGAAAATTCATTGCTCGAGAAGATGTCTCTGCCTATCGAAAAGACGTCACGACGGGCCTGTATGGCGGTGACGTCTCGCGTAAGAAAAAGGTTCTTGCAAAACAAGCTAAAGGAAAAAAACGAATGAAACGATTTGGAAAAGTGGATATTCCAAGCGAAGCATTTACTGTAATGTTGAAGAGAGACTAAATGAAAGTAATTTTAGAACATAAAGATGAATTTAAACAACTCCTTGTCGGCTATACGGCTTCAGACACGGCACGTGAATTAGTAGCGTCAATTCCTTTAGTTATTTTACAAGGAATTTCTGGCAGTGGTCGCAATGCAATCATAAAGCGGTTAGTGGAAACTGGTGAATACCATACTGTCGTCTCCGATACGACAAGGCCACCAAAAATCCGCGATGGCGTATTAGAACAAGACGGTATTAACTATCATTTTCGAACTGAAGAGCAAGTTCTCAAGGATTTACACGAAGGAATGTTCCTAGAAGCCGAGCTTATTCATGACCAACAGGTTTCAGGTATAAGCATCAGAGAGCTACAGATCGCTCATGATAGTCATAAAATTCCTATCAACGAAGTAGCAAGAGAGGGTGTAGAAAACATTCGACGCATAAAGCCATCGACTTTATTTTTCTTTGTTGTTCCCCCTAACTACGACATATGGATTCAGCGTCTCACTTTGCGCGAAACAATGAGTGAAGAAGAATTTTCTCATCGAGCGGCATCTGCAATTCTCGAAATTCAAGAGGCTCTGCATAATGACTATTTCAATTTTGTGATAAACGATGATATAACTCGAGTTGCCAGCGTAATAAATGAACGTGTTGCTGGTGAAAATATAGACAACGAGCAGGAACGAGGCAAGATAGTGGCAAGAGAAATCCTGAACGAGTTACGTGCGCGCGCCAATACCGAAATGTCGAGCTGATGAACGGCTATAATGGGTACAGATTTTTGTAGGCACAGCTAATAATTAAGTATAGAAGTGGTATTATTATTCCATAACAACACTACAAAAATATATGAAAGTATCTACAAATGATTAACGTATCAGTTGATGAACTACTCGAAAACTACTCGCCTAGTTCTACAGCGATTGAAATTGTCCGCGGAACAAAAATAGTGCTACTTGTTGGTATTACTGATGCTGGCAAAGTAACCATCAAACGCAAATTGTTGGCAAAAGACAGGTACCATAGCTTTGTTTCGTACACGACCCGCCAGCCTCGTATGAGTGGAAGCGAAATGGAAGTTGATGGTGTCGACTATCACTTTGTATCTCTTGAAACGATGATCGATTTACTTGAAACTGGCGAAATGATCGAAGCAAAACGCTATAGCGGCAACATATACGGCAGTACCATCCACGATTTACAACTAGCGCAAGCAAGTAATAAAGTTGCGATAAATGATGTAGAAGTACAAGGCGTAGCAGAATATAAAAAAATCTCACCTGCAGTAAAAGCTATATTTATACTGCCACCTGATTTTCAAGAATGGCATCGGCGGCTCATTGCTCGCTATAATAATGAAATCATTGATCCTGTTGATCTAGCTATGCGAATTAAAACTGCTGCCCAAGAACTAAAAGCTGCACTTGAATCTAAAGACTTTTACTTTGTTGTTAATGATTCTGTTGATAGGGCAGTAGCTCAGGTCGAAAATATCATAACTGATTCGGTAGATCCAGCTGAGGCACAACGGGGACAAGAAATTGCAAAAAAGTTTTTGCAAAGTTTCAGCGCTGAAAGAAATGTGAGCTATCTATAGTATTTTATTGCAGGATATCGATAAAAATGAATATTTTATGTACGGCCAGCTACTATATAGGGCTCAATCGACCTCTGTAATTGGTGCATTTCGAGGGTGCATGTAGTAATATAGAGGCATAACCGAAATCAATTAGATATTCGCTATAATATGGAGGGCAGATCATGGCTCGTTTACCACAACCTGGCGGTGACAACGGATCTTGGGGCAATATTCTCAATGATTTTCTTGCGCAAGCACACAAAGTAGATGGTTCACTCAAAGATAACTCTGTGCTGGAAAGTGCACTTGCTCCGCCTGTACAAGCTAAATTAAATGCCGGAGTTGGGGCAACAGGAGCAACCGGCGCTACTGGTCCTCAAGGTACCCAAGGTGTCGTTGGTGCAACTGGTGTGACTGGCGCAACCGGACCACAAGGAATTCAAGGAATTTCTGGGGCTTCTGGCCCGCAAGGTATTCAGGGTGTACAAGGATCTTCTGGCGCGACGGGTGCCGTAGGACCTCAGGGCATACAAGGAAATATAGGGCCTATAGGAGCAACTGGCGCCACCGGGCCGCAAGGTATACAAGGACCTATTGGTGCAACAGGCGCAACGGGTGCTGATGGTACTTCAGTTACTATCGATGGGAGTGTGGCAAATGCAGCTGCGCTACCAACAACATTTGGACCTGGAGATGCTGGTAAAGGCTACCTTACGCAAGATGATGGACATTTGCACGTATGGTCAGGAAGTATGTGGACGGATGTCGGTGTTATTCGTGGACCTATTGGACCAACAGGGGCTACAGGTCCTCAAGGTATTCAGGGTGTTGCTGGGCCAACCGGCGCTACTGGACCGCAAGGCCTCCAGGGTGTACAAGGACCAGTGGGCGCGACGGGTGCACAAGGAGTTGCTGGTGCAATTGGTGCGACCGGAGTCGGAGCAACTGGTGCTACCGGACCGCAAGGTATCCAGGGTGTCGTTGGTGCAACTGGTGTAACCGGCGCTACCGGACCGCAAGGTATTCAAGGTCCGATTGGTGCAACAGGAGTAGGAGCGACTGGAGCCACCGGCGCAACAGGACCTGCTGGAACAGCTGCTGATGCGACAACTACTTCTAAGGGCGTTGTACAATTAGCAGGAGATTTGGGTGGTACTGCTGCACTGCCAACCGTACCGACAAAAGTTACAAAAAATGTGACAATAACATCTGCCGGCGCCTCTCCAGGTTGGTGGCAAAAATTATTCATAAATTACGCACCGGGTAACTTGGACCCAGAATCTTTATACGTTAGTTCATTTGCAAGTGGTGTCGAATATAGAGTATTTTGGCTGAATGAAAACGGTGTGCCACGCGCTGCTGCATCTAAAAAAGGTGAAGTACCTCTGAAAGTACATGGTGTTGAAGACGGTACACAAATGGCTAATCTTACAGAGTGGTACAATCGTTGGAGTTCAAACACGCTGCTCTATGCAATTAGCAATACAGGACAGCCGATGATCGGAATTGGTGCTGGCAATACAACGCCTGGTGCTCATACGATCGTACTCGGAGCAACCGACCCTGTGCCGAGCGGACTTCCGGCTGGCACTGTAATTGTTAGAAAGAGCTAAAGTAAATGACGGTCTTTCTCAGTGCACATTTTGATAGTGCAACCTCTGGTACGCTCAACGCGACAACGGAACCGGGCATATCTTCAACGAGCAATACCGATCCGACATATAGTGGTGTCGATGCGCGTTATGGTGCAGCTGCTGCGCTCATTCCACTTGGTCTCTCCAGTCTCATGCTCCAAAACTTACCCACACAGTCAGGGTCATTGTATTGGCGTGTGTATTTCAAAATGAAGAGCGTAAATAGTAGTCTAGTTACTATTGCAGCTGCCAGAGACAGCGCTAGTGCTAACTGCGCGAGTATTGCTGTCAATGCTGCTGGTAGCATAGTGTTGCGTGATGGTAACACTGGAATATCCACAACTAGCTACTCTATGAACCCAAGTAATAGCTGGGTTCGTTTAGAATGGTTCGTCAACCGATCGGGTAACACTCAGACGTTAAGTGTGTTTTATGGTGCAAATATTGAGGGAACCGTTGCGAATGAGACACTCACCGCAACGTGTAGCGCCGGACTCAGCTTGCTAAATAGAATAGTATTCGGAGCTGTCGGTTCTACGACCGGGGCACAATTCGCTTATGACGAAGCAGTCTTGGCCGATGCGTATGTCGGAGCATTTGCATCAGCTAGCTATACTGTTACGGTTTGGAGTGGTTCTTCTGAACTACCGACTTCATCTGTGACGGTGTGGGATGGTACAGCTGAAGTACCTGCATCACTTGCTGGCGTCCAACCATAGCGTTAGCACTCATTGACTTAGAGTGCTAAATTTGCTATCATATCAGATATGACAGAACGACAGATTGCAATTTTAACCGCGATTATTGAGCAGTACGCTGAGATTGCAGCACCAGTCGGAAGTATCACGCTTGCAAAATTATTTAGTGTTTCCAGTGCAACCATTCGAAGCGAAATGACTCGTCTAGAAGAGCTCGGCCTTGTAACGCAACCACATACAAGTGCAGGGCGTATCCCAACGGATAAAGGCTATCGCTATTATGTGAATATCCTGACACAAAGCACTGTGCCTGATCAAGTTGATCGATCGTCAAAGGCAATTGAAGCCCGTGTTCTGACACATGGCTCGCGCGCTGATCGCGCGATACGTAGTGCGGTTGATAGCCTAGTTGATCTTACTCAGAACTTAGGTCTTGCCACGATTGGTGATGAACTATACCTATCAGGAATGGGAAATCTTTTCAGTCAGCCAGAGTTTATGGTAGCAAACCATGCTCAAGACGTTGCAAGACTACTCGACAACCTTGAGCCATGGCTAAAAGAAGCCGCTCCGAATGAACCGCTCAATGTCTTTATTGGTTCAGAAAATCCAATTGGACGAAGCAGTGGCGCGACATTAATCATTAGCCGATTCCGCTCACCATACTCGGATACCAGCTATATTGGTGTACTAGGGCCAACCAGACAGAGCTATGCTAGAGTGATGCGATTGGTTCGACAAACTGGAGCAATGCTCGAGGACGTACTATAAGATGCCACGACGTACATCTATTCTAGTTGCCCTACGACTTACCATCACGATGCTTGTAGCTGGGTTTATCACATGGGTGAGCGAAACAGGGTTTGCACACGAGACAGATGAAAAGGAGGAATATGCCAAAAAGTAAAAAATTAGAAGAGCTAGAGCAATCAAATGCCGAACTTTTACTTGATCTTCAGCGGACAAGAGCAGACTTCGAAAATTATCGAAAGCGTACTGAATTAGAGAAGACATCTGCGCGAGAATCTGGTTCGTCTACGGCAATTATGAAATTATTACCAGTCATAGACAACATTGAACGTGCTATTGGACACATGCCGAGTGAGCTCGCTGATAACGCGTGGGCACAAAGTGTCGCTAATCTTACAAAGCAACTTGAGAAATCACTTGAAGCATTGAATCTCACACGGATTAAGGCAACGCCAGGTACAATTTTTGATCCTGAACTACATGAAGCTATCCAGTTTGACGAAGGTGCTGAAGGCGATACCGAAATTATAGAAAGTGAGCTTCAAGCAGGGTATATGCTACATTCGAGTCCGATTAGGCACGCTATGGTTAAAGTTACACGTAAATAATGATTCGAATATAGTAAGTTAGCTTACTCGTTTTACTTATGGTAACATATGAAATATAAATGTATGTTTTATACATGCACAACAGGCTAGTATCTATGTAAGGAGGGTGAATGTATGGGTAGTCCAGGCGTTGGAGGCACAATCAGTGCTGCATCAGATGTAAATTTTAGCAACATTCAAGAAGGTCAGTATCTTCGTCGGACTGGCGGTATGTGGTCTAATTCTAATGGACCTTCGACAGGCGGTGCTATAACTTTGGCCGATATCCCGGCAGGATCTACAATCACCGTGGCTAAGTCAGGAACATCTTGGCCTGCCCGCCCAACTTCACGAGCTGATGTGATTGTTCAATGGAAAGGACCAGATCCTTCACCAGCTATAGTTTCGTCAGGCACAGGTGGAATGCTTGATAATGTCGATATTCGATTTATAACACCGTAAGGATGGAGACAGTATGGCATTAAGAGAGAATAATGCAGAAGGCTTCGCTAACGGTGTCTCTGTTGCTGCATCCCAGAGTGGTAGTGGTAGCCCATTTGATGTCGTATCTATAACAGGTTCAGCGTCAGCGACATATAGCTCATCAGCAGCTGCCCACCAAACGCAGTCATATAAAATAACTGCTTTATCTGGAAGTACTGCATTAGTACGCTTTAGTGGTGGTGCTGCAACTACCACGTCTGTTAGAGTATACATTCTCCTTAATGCCGCGAGTACAACATTTCAAAATATTGTTGAAGTAAGGGATACAGCTGGACAACAGGCGGCAGGTATCGGACTGAATAACGGCAGCCAGGTGCAAATCAAGGATGCTTCTGGAGCCCCTATAAAGGGATTTACAACAGTACTGGCGCTCAATACTTGGTATCGTATCGAACTTCAAGTTTCGCAAGCGACTACGACTACAGGCACGATCAGTGGCGCTCTGTACCTTGGCGATGCGACAACTCCTATGGAGGCTGCCTATAGTTCCTCGACTGTCAACGCCGGTACAACAAGCATGTCTTACGTAAACTATGGAAAACTCACGTCTGGTGCAAGTCTAGACGCTCAATTTGATGACATTGCTTGGAATCATTCCACAGCTGCCCCAATTGGCCCTGCTATAGTTAACAATACTCCACCGACTGCAAATGCTGGGGCTGATGTCATTAATATTGAACCATATTCGTTGGTATCGCTTAGCGGATCAGATGCAGATGCAGACGGGACTATAACATCTCGTTCATGGGTGCAAGTTTCCGGTACAACAGTTGCATTGACAGGGTCCGGCACTAATCGCACATACATAGCACCAGGAACAATAAGTGGCACAACGCTCATATTTGGCTATCAGGTCACCGACAATGGCGGAGCAACGTCAACGCAAGATACTGTCAGTCATACGATATTGCCAGTAACAGAGCGAGCAGTTATTGCTGGCGTTGAGGTACCAGTAAATACTAAAGTTGTAGTGGGAGGAAGTCTCATATAATGACACAAATTTGGTCTGTTAAGAATAATACGCTTGTACGACGAACTGAAAGTGTACATAGCGGCTACACTCGTCCGACTGGCCCAAATACAGTGCGTTATGAAGATTTACAAGCCGGAGGAGACACAATACGGGAGGTGCTTGCAAAAGTACCAAGTGGTAAATTACTTACATTACCTCCAGGAACCTTTAATTTTAATGGGTTTACCGCTCGCAACAATCAATGTGGCCTTACGGTCCCTTCAACTATTTTAGGAATTGCAGGCTCGGGAATCGACCAGACAATCATACGTATGACTCCAAGCTCATCAACTTCTGCAGGATTAGTACCTCCGCAATCTGCTGCTCCAAGTACTAATCAGATCTATTTGATGGATATGTTTAATGGCTCAAACCAACTTTTACAGGGATTTACACTTGAAGGAACCGATCAAGGGCATTTGTATGGGGGTATGTTTATCAGTACTGCAAATGCAACACTTTCTGATTTAAAAGTGACAGGTATTCCGGGAGATGCGAATACGCCTCCTGGAGAGACATTCGGGATTAATGTTTACAATTGTAGTGGCATGGTCGGCGAGCGATTAGAAGTGTCAGGCATCCGCACCTCAGATTCTGTTAACGTCGGCGCAGCGCCATTTGGCTTTAATTCGGCGTCAAATGCCACACTTACCGATTGTTATTTCCATGACAACTGGACGAGTACGTTTGCATTGTGGCAAAGTAATGCAATTACGACTTACAATACGCGTTCACTTAATAACGGTTCAGGCTCTGGCATTCACTCTGCTCATGGAATTAATCACGAGCGCTGTTATGATATAACGCACTGGAATCCGACGGTCAAAATAAACCACGATGCACCTACCAGTAATGCTGGTTATCATATGTCTATGAATAATGATTTGAGGGATGGCTTGCTGACTGTCCACAATCCGACATGGGACCATGATTCTCGATTGACAGGTGAGCGTTTTATAATTATGTCTTTTGCAACGTATCGTGGAGTCAATGAGATGATCACAACAAAGCCAGTCGTTACGGATGCTGCTGAAAATGCGCTCGCTGCATTTGCCTGGGCACATTAACGAAAACACGTATTGCCCAATAAAATGAATTAGCACTCTTGACACGAGAGTGCTAATTCATGTACTATAGTGATACAGATTGGCACTAAGCTGCGTGGAGTGCTAATAGATATAATTTTCATATAATAATTAGTAATACAGTAAAAGGGGAACATCATATGGGTAAAATCATTGGAATCGATCTTGGTACAACAAACTCTGCCTTCGCATACATGGTTGCTGGTAAGCCAGAAGTTATTGCAAATGCCGAGGGAAACCGTACAACACCGAGTGTTGTGGCGATTAACAAAAAAGGTGAGCGCCTTGTTGGTCAAGTAGCGCAGCGACAGCGCGTAACGAATGCCAAAGATACCATCTACGGTGTAAAGCGTCTTATTGGCCGTAAGTTTAAAGACGACGAAGTGCAAAAAGACCACGATATCATGCCGTATGAAATTGTTAAAAAAGGTGACGGAGTAGCAGTAAAATTAGGTGGTAAAGATTACACACCTGAGGAAGTATCCGCTATGATTTTGTCTAAGATCAAAGCCGATGCCGAAGCCTTCCTCGGCGAAAAAGTCACTGAAGCGGTGATCACCGTTCCAGCGTACTTTGATGACTCACAGCGTCAGGCAACCAAAGATGCAGGTAAAATCGCTGGACTCGAAGTCAAGCGTATCATCAATGAGCCGACAGCCGCCGCGCTTGCTTACGGTCTTGATAGCAAAAAAGATGAGAAGATTGTCGTCTTCGACCTCGGTGGTGGAACATTCGATGTTTCTGTACTTGAGCTCGGTGATGGTGTCTTTGAAGTAAAAAGCACGAATGGTGATACTCATCTTGGTGGTGAAGACTTTGATAACCGTATCGTTAATCACTTCCTCGATGTCTTCAAGAATGAAGAAGCAATTGATCTAAAGAATGATAAAGCCGCTATGCAGCGACTCAAAGACGAAGCTGAAAAAGCGAAAAAAGAGCTTTCAAGTACTAACGAATACGAAGTTAACTTACCGTTTATTACTGCCGATGCAGATGGCCCTAAGCACTTTGAGTACAAGCTCACCAAGAGCAAGCTTGAAGACTTAGTTAAAGATCTGATCGATCGATTAGCTGATCCAGTCGAAAAAGCTCTTAAGGATGCTAAAGTCACCGCCAAGGACATCGATGAAGTTGTGCTTGTCGGTGGAATGACACGTATGCCAGCAGTCGTTGAGAAAGTAAAAGCTATCTTTGGCAAAGAGCCACTGAAGGGTGTCAACCCAGATGAAGTTGTCGCTATTGGTGCAGCTGTACAAGGTGGTGTTTTGCAAGGTGATGTCAAAGACGTACTTCTGCTTGATGTTACTCCACTCTCACTTGGTATCGAAACGATGGGCGGTGTTGTTAATAAGATCATCGAGCGTAACACGACGATTCCTACGAGTAAGAGCGAAACATACTCAACTGCATCGGACAACCAACCACAAGTTGAAATTCACGTCTTACAAGGTGAGCGTGAGTTTGCGCAGGACAATAAGTCACTTGGACGATTTGTTCTCGATGGTATCGCGCCAGCTCCACGTGGTGTACCGCAAATCGAAGTTACTTTTAGCCTCGATGCAAACGGTATCCTCAACGTGACTGCAAAAGACAAAGGTACTGGTAAAGAAAATTCCGTGACTATCCAAGACTCTGGCAATATGAGCAAGGAAGACATCGAAAAAGCTCAAAAAGAAGCAGAAGCGCATGCAGATGAAGATAAGAAAAAGCGTGAATCTGTAGATGCACGAAATCAGCTTGAGAATGCAATCTACCAGGCGCAGAAACTTCCTGATGAGAATAAAGATAAAGTCTCTGATGAAGATAAAAAGACTATCGAAGATGCCGTCGAAGTCGCAAAAAAGGTCAAAGATAATCAAGATGCTGACAAAGAAACACTTGAAGCTGCTCTAAAGGCACTTAATGAAGTCATTATGCCAATAGGAGCTAAGCTCTACGAAGCGGCAGCTGCAGAGCAAAAATCTGAATCAACTGATGATGCAAAATCCGATGAGCCAGTTGAGGGTGAAGTTGTCGACGAAAATGCCGATGATACAAAAACTAAATAGGTAAAGCTCAACCTACCATTAAAATACCAGCTGCTAGCAGCTGGTATTTTAATGGTGTATTAAATTTTATGAAATGATTATTTTATTGCTATGAGTTCGATATCGAATACCAAGTCACTGTTCGGTGGGATATTGCTCGCTGCTCGCACAGAACCATAGGCCTTTTCTGAGGGTATGATCAATCGACGCATGCCACCGATCTTCATGCCAGGTACACCTTCGCTCCATCCTTTGATAACTTGGTCGAGCCCAAAACTAATTGCATCGCCAAAGTAATGGCTGCTTTGGAAAATTATGCCATTTTTACATAGTGCACCAGTGTAATGTGCCGTGATTGTATCACCTGGTTGCACCTCTTGGCCGTTGCCGAGCTGAATATCAATGATCTCTAATTCTTGTACGCTATCGATCGGTGTGAAATCTTGTAATTTTGTGCCTTGGTAAGTAGTCATATGCCTAGTTTACAAGGCTATGACGCGCTATACCACCCCTCGTCCCAAAGATCATACAATCGAGAAAAATATGCTTGATACTCATTCTGAACATGTTTCGTAGAAAATCGAGCTTGAGCAGCAGCGCGAATACGCTTTCGCTGTGCCAGCGAAAATGTTTCGATAGCTTCGGTTGCTTTCAAAAAGTCACGGAAAACATCGCAGCGGTAGCCATTGACGCCGTTTGTAACTGTTTCGGTGAATACCCCAAAATTTGTAGTAATCACTGGCGTACCACAGAGTTGCGCTTCGGCATGAACTCCGCCAAACGGTTCAAGGTAGGTTGTCGGGACAAAAACACCTTTTGCACGTGACATAAGTTCACCACGTTTTTTGACTCCGACAACACCTATATGTTCGCCGTAGCCACTGAAGTCACCTTGACCGGCGACGATGAGTCTTTTACCTAATTTTTCACATACTTCCTGTGCAATTCGCCAACCCTTTCTATCTACTAGTCGACCAACAAATAAAAAATAATCATCGGTTGACTCTGAAAAAGGAAATTCATTTGTATCGTAATAATTTGGTACCACCGCTTCGTAAAAATTTCCATTGTCATTTCGATCTTGTCCGTGAATGTAATGCATATGCGCATACGATTCAAACACGCGGTACTGTGAAAATGTCCCGAGATACCCAATGCCATATTCAACTGACATATTGGATGAAAACGCATTCGCAATAATTTCCTGTGCGGTTCCACCGATAAGGCATATAAAGTCACGCGGTTGTATCCGCGTTGCCATCTCACGGATTACTGCACTATTCATTTCCACCCAACCTGGATCGTATGCCCCCCACGTAACGGTAAAAAACTTTTTTGTATGATCGAAATCACCAAAAATTCGTTTTTGTTCTTCTTTAGTAATCACAGTAACGAGTTCTGAGACGCGAGCCTCATTTTCTTCACTCGCATACAAGATGACCTTGTGCCCCAAATCATGCATCATGTTACAAAACTTGCGGACTTTTTGGGTATAGGCACAATGCGTATATTCTGCGGTTGTCTGTGTATGTGGCAAAGCGACGACGTGAAAAGTAAATTTGGGTGCTGCTGTCATATCTTCAGTATACTAGGGTTTTGTGATCAATGGGATTTTGTATTCGAGCTCTAGATACAGCGCAACCCAGACCATACCAGGATCACCTCGGTAAATCGGACTATAGTACCAGCTCCCATCGGCATTCAACATTTCAGGAAAGGTTTTGTGCTGCTCGATCATGCCCTTTGCGTAAGCACTTTTTTCTTGCTCATACGTAGGATAATTGTATCGTCTCAATATATGCAAATAATACAGCCCATGCCAACTCCATAATGTATGCCCTTCATAATGGGGCATGAACGGCGCCGTCATCCAAAAATGATACGAAAATGCCTGCTCATCATTTGTATATATCAGTGGAAATGGCTTGTTTAGTTGCTTTTCGCTAATATAGTCAACCGTAGCGAATGCCTTGTATTTGTCATCGATAACACCAAGAAAAAACGGAAATAGCGCACACTCTGCGCTGAACGCTTTTGTCACGCGGTCTGCGTTGAAATATGCGCCGTTCCAATAGTTTTCAAGTAATTCCGTCTGATACAATTCAGGCAGGTGCTTGAAACCTTCTTCTAACCCTAATTTTTGTACACAAATTGCCATACGACCGACCAATGTCACCGCGTAAGCACTGCGATCGTACATAACTGCGTCTCGCATCTCTGCGAACTTCATTGGTCGAATGTGACCGGTGGCATCGAGATATTTTTTTGAATATTTTTCGAGTTGCTGCACTAAAAAATGGTGTTCGGCTTTATTAAGTTCATAGCCACTGACTACTAGGCTATGAAGCAGCCATGGCAATGTATCAACGGCATGTCCGGGTGCATCAAAACAGTTACCGTTTTTATCGATACAAGTTGTAATGACGTTTCCTGAACGATAGTGAAGCAGAGCCCACCGTAGCGTCGAAAGGACATGTTTGCGATAGCCTATCACGCTGAGGCTTTCTGCCACGGTACCAAAATCTCGCATCCAAAAAAAATCAAAATGTCCTAAGCTAGTGCGATAAAAATCCCCGCTCCACAAACGATCGAGAATTTGCTGACATATTTGTTGTGCATTTCCTTCGAAGCGCTCGATGTGGCCAAAGTAGCGGTTATAAAGCTGCTGCCACTCTGCACGAAGCGTACCAAAAATTCTACCAAGTACACGTGTCAATGCTTTCATTGCTCGTAGTATAACGTGTACAGCTTCTCGAGAAAAGTGTATAATCAACCACTAGTTGTGATGGAATATCTTATTTTAATTTTCGAGGTGCTAGTACTCGTCGGGCTGTCGGCTATATTTTCTGGGCTTAACATTTCACTTATGTCGTTGGACGTGGATGATTTGCGCCGTAAAAAACGATTAGGCAATCCGCAAGCTGCCAAGGTACTTCCTTATCGTGAAAAAACACATCTCTCACTCGCAAGTATTTTGTTTGGAAATATTGCTGTCGTTTCTGCCGTATCACTCATACTCGAACCTCACTTTCAAGGACTGATTGCGGGACTGATTAGCACGCTACTAATTGTTATCTTTGGCGAAGTGTTGCCACAAGCGGTATTTGCCCGTTTTGCGCTTAAATTTTGTGCAACGCTTACCCCGTTTTTGCGTATAACGATTATCGTCACGTATGTTTTTTCAAAGCCAATTCAGCTTTTGCTCGACAGACTTATCAGTAAAGAAGAGTCAGTACTACATTCACGTGATGAGCTTGGAATGATTATTGGTGAACATCGAGATTCAGACAGTGAACTTGATGATGACGAAGTAGAGATAATACAGAGTGCATTGCAGATGAGCGAAAAAACAGTTGGCAGTATTATGGAGCCAATTGCCGACGTGTACTGGCTAAGCGATAGCGCAATTCTTGATAGCGAGACAGTTGATGAGATCAAGGCTAACAGCTACAGTCGTATTCCCGTGTTTAATGATGACTGTACAAAATGTTACGGTGTTTTATTAATGAAAGATATGGTTGATGTTGATTTTGATAATTCACCGCGCCCAATTCGCTCGTTTAAATTGCACAAAACTGTATCTATTGGTAGCCGCACTGCTCTTGATACGATGCTACGAAAGTTTTTTAGTTTACGTACGCATCTCGTGCCTATCGAAAAAGATGGAATGATTGTAGGAATTTTGACCGTTGAGGATCTTATCGAAGAAATTATCGGCCATGAGATAGCTGATGAAACCGACCACATGCTTGATCGTGAGTAAGCTATACTAGGTACATGCAACGAATGCGGCGGGGGGCACATCCATCTAGTAATTCGGGTTCGATATGGCAGCCTGGTGTCTACTATATATGGGGTAATGATACCGATGTATTTTCTATGGATTATGTCCGTGGTGGGCAAGTGGTGCTGGATTGGGCTACCATCGAACCATCCCGCGGCGTGTTTAATTTCTCTTCCGCAACTAGTCAGATCGCCAATTATGTCAACGGCGGAAAACCGCTCGTGTTGCAAATCAACTCGTCTACAAAACCGAGTTGGATATATAATCAAGGCTCCATTGTACAAGTTGGCACGTACACACGCGGTTCAACAACTTGGGACATACCGTATTATTGGAACCCTCTCTATTTGACACTTATGCAGGAAATGCTCGAGGCAGTGGCTCAGTATGTTCGGACTTCGCCCTACCGAAATAGTATTCTCGGGATGCGCGCGACGCCGAATCTCATTGGTAATGAGCCATACTCACTTAACGATAGCGGCGTGACAATCACCAACACTTCCGTTGCAAATACCTGGACGGATGCCATCGGTACGCAGGTATACGAAAATGTGATGAGACTCTACAATCAAGTACTCTTGCCCGATATTCAGCCAATACTACGCTCGGTTCTGTTTGCAAACTACAACACTGACCCAGCTCTACGCACGGAATTACTCGGCGTCAACAAGGGCTGGGCATTTGGTACGAACGCCAACCCAGACAGTAATTTGCCAATAATTGATAATTTTTTCTACGATCAAGTGCGCAGCGGTATAACGCGAGGCTTTTATGAGTCACAGTCAACTTCATCGAGCCACGCATTATCGTGGTCGTATTGGCGCCAGCTACTCGACTTGAGCCGCGGTGTATATTACATTGCTACATATTCTGACGAACTCGTATCGGCACTACCGGGCCAGCCGGAACAGCCTGAATATCGAGCTATTTTTGATACCACCAATTTTTATGCAGGGTATCAAGCCACGCCAGCAACTACTCCAGGAGCATTTATTGCCTTTCGGAGCGGTACCAAATCAACAGATATAAACTACATGAACTTCATGTCATTACATGATAGCAATGGAACAATCGGCGGTGAAAATGCTACTGTTGCACTGGATTCAAATGGAGGGGTATCAATAATAGGTCCCGCCTCTCAGCGTTTTGGCCGTTTTGCGCGCCGCACGGATATCGCATCCGGCAAGGCAACATTTTATCTGCGAGCTGATGCTACGTTCAAATCGAGCTTATCGGGTACAGTTACGGTGCGCGTTACGTATTTAGATGTCGGTACAAATCAATGGACGTTGAGCTGGCAAGGCGGATCGCTTTCAACGACAAAACAAAACAGTGGACAGTGGAAACAGAAATCAATCAGTGTTCCAGCAAGTGGTTTGAGTGGATCACTCGCGGCTTCAAGCGATCTATTGTTGAGTTCAAGCGGCAGTGACACGACGTTTCATATGGTTGAAATATTGCGATAACATCACTATACAAAATAATTTTTTCTATTGTGCTCGAGGCGATCAGACTATACCATAAGAGGTATGGATATACAAAATGAACTTTCAAAGACATTTGAAGGTGAACTCGACACAAGTGAAGAGCAGCGCGAATTTTATTCTCATGATGCAAGCCTATTTGAACTGAAACCTCAGGTGATTGGTTTCCCGAAGCACGTTAAAGATTTAAAAGCTGCTGTACAGTTCGTCAACCGTAACCGGCCAGCGTATCCTCAGCTGTCGATCACACCTCGCTCTCGAGGCACAGATATGTCTGGTGGTGCCATTGGTGAGTCAATTGTTCTTGACGTTTCAAAACACATGACCAATCTCATTGCAGTATCGAGTACCGAGGCAACTGTCGAGCCAGGAATGATGTACAAAGATTTTGAAGTTGAAACCCTCAAAAAAGGCAGTTTGATGCCAAGCTACCCCGCGTCGCGGGACATGGCAAGTGTTGGTGGTATGATGAGCAACAACTCTGGTGGTGAGAAATCACTTGAGTATGGCAAGACGGACAATTTCGTTACAGAGCTAAAGATGGTGTTATCTGATGGCAATGAATACGTCGTCAAGCCATTGAACAAAACTGAGCTCGTGCAAAAAATGAGTCAAGGCGATTTTGAAGGTAATTTGTACAAACAAACGTTTGAACTTCTCGAAGCGCATTACGACCAAATACAAGCGGCGCGGCCAAAAGTGAGTAAAGACTCTACAGGCTATCACCTATGGAACGTTTGGAACCGAGAAACGGGCATTTTTGACATGACAAAAATGTTTGTCGGCGCCCAAGGTACCCTCGGCCTCATCGCCGAGGGAACCGTTAGTCTTGTGCCGCACCGACCTCACTCAGGTCTTCTCGTGTTGTTTCTCAAAGATATCAACCAACTCGGAGAGTTGATTCCAGCTGTGCTCAAACACAATCCAGCCACATTTGAGAGTTTTGACGATCAAACTCTATGGCTTTCAATCAAATTTATGCCAAGCTTCCTTAAGATGCTTGGACCGAAGCGATTTCTCCATCTACTCATCACACTGATACCTGATGGCTTGCAGTTACTTCGTGGTATTCCAAAATTAGTACTAATGGTTGAGTTTAACGGTTCGACAGAACAAGAGGTTAGAAATAAAGTCAAAGCTCTTCATAAAGAGCTAGGACACATGCGCGTTAAGTACGAAATCAATGGATTTGAAGAAACACCAACTGAAGGCAAGAGTGAAAAATTTTGGATCATGCGTCGCTATAGTTTCCAGTTACTGCGAAGTAAAGTCAAAGACAAGCACACCGCGCCATTTATCGATGACTTTATTGTTCCGCCAGAGCATTTGGCTGAGTTTTTGCCAAAACTACGCGTTATCATTAAAAAGTACAAACTATTTGCAACAATTGCTGGCCACATGGGTGACGGTAACTTCCATGTGATTCCACTTATGAAAATCGAAGATCCAAACGAGCGTGCCAAACTTGAGCCGTGTATGAAAGAAGTTAACAACCTAGTCATCGGTTATGGCGGCAGTGTGTCAGGTGAGCACAACGACGGTATGGTGCGTGGTCCATGGCTTGAAGCGATGTACGGCGAGCAAGTGCTCGGTTACATGAAACAAGTCAAAAACATATTTGATCCTGAGAATATCTTTAATCCTCACAAAAAGACCGATGCAAAATGGGACTTTAGCTTCTCTCATATCCGTAAATCGTTCTAGCACTCTTGCATTCCGAGTGCTAATTTCCTATAATTAAAGTATACGAGTGAAAATACATTAGCATGCTCATTTTCTTCTGAGAATGCGCACCATTACACGGGAGTATACGTAGAACACATGTCAAAGAGAGATTATTACGAAGTACTCGGAGTCGCCAAAGGCGCTAGCGCTGATGAGATCAAGAAAGCCTT
>CAYLKD010000004.1:0-76100 GCA_964384345.1 uncultured Candidatus Saccharibacteria bacterium
AATCGTAATAGTTATATACCACTTATGCTAAACTAAACGTAATGATTAAAAAAGCATTTGGATTTACACTTGTCGAAGTATTGATCGTCATCGTTGTCATCAGTATTCTAGCAGCTATCAGTGTCGTAGGATATAACGGAGCACAGCAGCATGCGGCACAAGCCAGCGTCCAAAGTGATCTCGATCAAGCAACGTCACTCCTCAATACCTACCGCGTCGAGAACCACACCTATCCGCCAAATCTAGGCGGTACCACATTTGTCGCCTCACCAAATACAGCCATTGCAATGTATACTAATGCGCCACAAACACCTCAATATGTCGGTTTGACAGCAGATCAAAATGCACAGCTATTTTTGAATACGTGTAATGGTCAGATGCCAATCGTTATTTCAGGGTCGACCTACAATACCTCGTGTACATTTGCCGGCAATAATATCCACGCAGATGGACAGCGGGGCAGCAATATTGTTTGGAAAGGTCCCACAATTCAGCAATCAGACATTGTGCTCACATGTGGTAGCGCGTGCACTACCGCCCAACAAACCATGATAAGCCTCTTCCAAAGCCAAGGAGGAACATTCCCAATACAAGTGCCAAAAAATCAAGTTGCTCTGCCTGCACAAACAATGGTAACAACTGGACAGGCGACAAAATTCTGTCTTCAAGCTACCTCTGGAAGGTTTAATGGGGTCGTATTTCATGCTTCAAGTGATTCTTCTGCGGTAGTGAGCGGTGTATGTCCAGCTAATCCAGAGCTACATTACCCATAAGTAGTAGCACCCATACCATACTTATGGCATAAAGAAACTTCGAAGAAATTATTTACCATAAGCACAAATTATGTGGTATAGTTTAGTTAAATGAAAAATGTATTTGACATTGGGTAGTATTTGTTCTATAATTAGAGTAAATCATACATAAACCTATAATCTGGTGGGACAGGAAGAGGCATGACAGAAATGGATCAAACAGCACAGGCAGACACGACTACCGACCTAAAGCGAGCTGTCGACGATATTTTAGACGTTATTGAGCAAGATCGTGAGAAAGAGATCGTTACACGCCGTTTTGGCTTGTATGACCGTAAGGAAACGCTCGAACAAATCGGTGAATTACTCGGCATTACCCGCGAACGTGTTCGCCAGCTTGAGAAGGCTATTCTTATTCGTCTTAAGATTGCAGCTCAGGACAACAAAGTTCCCTCAATTCGCGATGTTGAGCGCAGTATGATTCGTCACCTTTCAGAAAATGGTCGCGTGTCACGGGTCAGTGATTTGTCGGACAAAATGGTCAACGGCAAAGCTTCGCAGCAAGAAAAAGCTCACGTTAGCTTTATCGCAGAACTCTCGCCAAACTTGACCGTCGTAAATGAAAACGATCATTATCACCACGCCGTTGGCATCAAAGACCATGGTGACGAAAAGCAGGTCAAGAAAAGTGTTGATGAAATCGTCAAAACTGTCAAAGAACACGGTGCGCCAATCGTTACCGATGATTTGCACGCTAAGCTCAACTATGAGCATCCTGACCACGTACGGGCTACTGCGAGCGTCTCGAAAGACCTAGCACAACTCAAAGACCACTGGGGTCTTACAAAATGGCCTACCGTTAATCCAAAGAACATCCGCGACAAAATCTATGTCATTCTAGCTGACAATGCTAAACCGATGCATTTTTCTGAAATTGCAGCAACAATTAAAGACAGTGATTTCAAACGTAAAGATGTCACAACTCAGGCAATTCACAACGAACTGATTAAAGACAAGCGATTTGTACTGATTGGACGCGGCATCTACGCACTCAGTAGCTGGGGCTACGAAAAGGGAACCGTCTCAGACATTATTACTGATGTACTTAAAAAAGCTGGCAAAGCGATGCACCGCGATGAGATCGTGCGTGAAGTTCTCAAGAGTCGTCAAGTCAAAGAGACAACTATCTTGCTTAATCTCCAGAGTAAGCCTCAGTTCAAGCGTGTGTCGAAGGCGACCTACGAGCTGGCTCCTGCAAAATCATAGTCTATTATTGCTAATCCGTGGTTGCATTGGCAGCCGTGGGATGGGAAGATAGAGGAAGAAGAAAAGGGTTATGGCTATAGTCTTGTGGTTTATTGTTATGCTTCTACAGTGGTACGTATGGATTCCGATAGTCCTAGTATTGCTCTATTTGACGTGGCGAAATTATCAAACAGCGGACATTAAGCCGATTACTGAGAGTATTTTACTCATTCTTGAGATACCGCGCGCAAATGATAAGTCGGAACTTGCCGCTGAGCAGCTATTTGCCAGTCTCCATGGCATACTTCGAGACAACAAAGAACTGAAACTAAATAAAGGCATCCAGGAACACCTAAGTTTTGAGGTTGCTTCAATCAATGGTCAAATCCGTTTTTATGTCTGGGTTCCAAAATCGCTGCAGAGTTTTGTGGAAGGGCAGATCTATTCACAGTATCCAACTGTCCAGATTCATAAAGCCGACGAGGACTACACATCACATGATCGCCAGCACAGCGTAATCTACACCGATGAGATCGTATTATCCGAAAACGAAATGCTGCCGATCAAGACTTTTCAAAGCTTTGAAGTTGATCCATTAGCCGGTATAACCGGAACACTTGCAAAACTCGAGGATACTGGTGAAGAGTTATGGATCCAGGTACTTGCTCGTCCATTAGCTGATGACTGGCACAAAGCTTCTGACCGTTGGATACAATCCGTTAGAGGCGGTAATCCGTTCAATGGTTTATTTGGTGGTCAAGGCTTTAGTATGCACTGGTTTGTGACATTTTTTGAAGCATTGTGGAAACCACCAGAAGCGACGACTGGGGCATCGGGTGAAAAGATATTGTCGGAGCGTGAAAAGACACGCATCGCTGAAGCTGAGAAAAAAGCGACTAAACTTGGATACCAGACCAAAATTCGCTTAGCGTACCTCGGTGAAAGTCAGATAAACGCAAAACTACAGATGCAAGCTATTATTGGTACATTTAAGCAGTTTAACAGTACTAATCTGAATGGTTTCAAGGGCAGGGGAGGCAGCTTCAAGCCTGAAGAACTGCAACTATATAAACAACGTACTTTTACAGATAATGGATTTATTTTGAATATTGAAGAGCTCGCCTCAGTGTTCCATCTACCGCACACTAATGTGGAAACACCAAACATCGTCTGGGCTAGCAGTAAAACCGCTGAGCCTCCTGCCAAACTACCGATAATCACTGGTAATGATGCTATCGATGAAAACATTTCAGCTTTTGGAATGACAAATTTTCGTGGCATCAACCACCAATTCGGTATGCTGCGCTCAGATCGTTCACGACACGTCTATATCATCGGTCAAACCGGAGCAGGGAAGACTGGTACACTTGAACTGTTCGCGCTGTCGGATATTTTTCATGGACACGGGTACGCAATCATTGACCCGCACGGTGACTTTGCCGTCAATAACTTAAAGTTTATTCCAGGTTCACGACTTAAAGACGTCGTGTACTTTAACCCAGCCGATACAGCGTTCCCACTCGGATTCAATCCGCTCGAAGTTACGGATCCTAATATGAAAACAAATATTAGCTCTGAAGTGATAGGAGTTCTCAAGCGCATGTTCGGCGAAAGCTGGGGACCACGGCTTGAGTATATCCTACGTTATACCATTTTGGCCTTACTTGATCGTCCCGAAACAACAATGCTGGATATAACACGCATGTTAACAGACAAAAAGTTTCGAAAGGACACGCTTAGTTATTGCAAGGACAGTGTCGTATTACAATTTTGGAACGTCGAGTTTGCCAGCTGGAATGATAAATTTCAAGCAGAAGCAATTGCCCCTGTACTCAATAAAGTCGGCGCGTTTACCGCGAATCCTATTATTCGTAACATCATTGGCCAACCGAAGAGTACCTTTAACATCCGCCAAATCATGGATGAAGGGAAGATACTAGTGGTGAATCTTTCGAAGGGACTCATAGGTGAGGACAACGCAGCGATCTTAGGGTCATTTATCGTTACAAAAATACAGCTAGCCGCTATGAGCCGCCAAGACATTCCAAATGTCGAAGATCGTCGTCCATTTTACCTCTACGTTGACGAGTTCCAGAACTTTGCAACTGACTCGTTTGCAACTATTCTATCTGAAGCACGTAAGTATGGACTCAATTTGACCGTTGCAAACCAATATATTTCGCAAATGTCAGATACCGTACGCGACGCCGTCTTTGGTAACGTTGGAACAATGCTCTGTTTTCGCGTGTCGGCTGATGACTCTCCTATTTTATCGAAGCAATTTGAGCCGAATTTTGAAGCACTTGATCTTCTCCAGATGCATAATCGCAACTTTGTGATAAATATGGTAATCGGCGGCGAAAAGACACCGGCATTTAGCGCACGCACGTTGAGTCTGCCTCCCGCACAGACGGACAATGTAGAGCAGATTGTCGCGAATACTCGGCTCAACTATAGTCGTAATCGTGCAGATATCGAAGAAGAGATTAATACTGCGATTAATGCGACACATCTTGCACAAGCTGCTCAATTAGCTCCTCAAAGTCGTACAATGGCAGCTAAGTGGCCAGTAGGCGATTCAGCACTTAGTAGCAAGCCCGCAATGCCCAGTGCTTCCCTGGCTTCGACAAGCGATCCAGTTTCGCAGCCTACAGCCGATCCGATGCAAGATGCACCTGTCAAGAAAAAGCGTACCAGAAGCCGCAAGAAGAAATCCGATACCACTACAGCTACTAGCATAGCGGCATCCTCAGCTCCTCCGCCGCGTCAGAACACAGCAGCACAGCGTACAGTATCTGCATCTCCAGCAAAGCCCAGAGGCGAAGATCCAACACGACTGCAGCTTCGATAGTGCAGGTTAGTGCATAGTCTCTTCAAGCAGCTTAAAAATATGCATCAAGACACTGGAACATAAATAGAACTTAGTACAGATTACGCTGGCGTATATAAAAATATTTTAAAATCATATGAATAGTATGGCAACAGAAAAAAATAGCATTCAGAACAAACAGTGAAGCCACTCATAAAATTAATGATTTTGCAAAATAGGGTAGCTATGGACCGTAGAAAAAGATAAATATATAGTAATATCTAGAGTGTAATTATACGTCGCACAATATATCTTTTACGACATACGTATTGATTATTAAAGATGAAGGTTATGCCTTAATTGAGGGGAGTTATCTACGGACTACCACTGTTAAACTGCCATACATACGTACGCTGACACATATTTAATACTTTTAAACGTGCGTCTTCCAATTGGTCCTGAGCTACTAGAACGATGATCGGATCAATATAACTTTTCCACAACAAGCCGCGACTTGTATGCATTATTTGCTTTTTTTGTTTTTTTGTTGTCTCCCCTACTTTTTCGGTATAGTTCTCTGCCATTTGCTTTTTTGCAATATTATATTTTCATATAGTTATTTTACTGAAGAACAGAAATAGAACATCGAGTAGTGCAGTAGAGGATTACCTGCCCTACTTGTAAAATGCCTTCCCTTTTACGCGAACATCGACATACTGAGGCGTAATAGACTTTGAGGCCAGAAACGGTATTATCCGTGAGATATCTTCGGTCTGCTCCCCTGCCGAGCGATCAACAGATAATCGAGCAACATACGAGACACTGGCAATCTGTATTTCAAGTTGCCGAGTAGTCAGTAAAGGTATCGTCGCCTGAGTTACTGTATAGCCTCTTTGGCGCATATCTCCAACAACTGCACCAACAAAACTAAGGAATCGGTGACTTGTGACTACTGCGTCAGATCCGGATAGAGATCCATTTTTATCGATCACCTCAACAGCAGGTGTTTGATATGCATTATGCGCAAAGACAATCCCGTCTGCATCGACGAATTCATTTGCTCCATTTATACTCCAGCGCACAACCGGTTGACGTAGCGTCAGTAATAATTCACCAGATCCAAAATTTCCTGTCAGTGCAACGTCGAGGGATTTTATTTCAGGGTACTGCAGTTGTAAATAGCCCAGCAAACTAGTTTTATCGAGTGAAGGATAAAATCTTTCAAAAGGATGTTTATTCAAATACTCATTCATACTCTGCTCATAATTGGTTTGCAGTGGCAAAGGCACCGACGCGCCAGCAACATGTACTATAACAGTCGCGAGCAGTTGACTTACGAATAAATAGACAAATAACGCAGCAATAATTATTATTGTTAATCGTGCCATTAGTGAACGTCGAGTACGCGCGAGATGATGAATATGTGCACGCGGCGATAAAATAGTAGCGTTGTTTTCGCCGCTGCTGCTGATGTCCTTCGAAGAACTTCCCGTCAATGTTTGACCGCGTCGAAATTGATGACGTGATGATGCCGTCTCACGCGTTTCATCGTGGCGAGTACGTTGACGTCGATTCGGGATATCTGCTTGCTGCTGCCGCTTTGTAATTAGCTTCATATACTCATCTGATTGTAACAGATACCGCTACTGTTTATCAGCTGCTGCAACAACTATTGCAGCCATATCGGTCGCAGCATCAGGCTTTGCAAATACGTGGATAGCATTCGACATTGTTTCGAGAGTCTTTGGATTGAGCACCAGTGCAGTCAATGTATCAAGTAGTTCATGTGGACGAGCCAATAATTCTTTTTCATTGATAACTACCGCCGCACCGTGGTCTTCGTACATTTTGGCATTTTTTAATTGGTGACCACCAGTCAAATATGGGCTTGGGATAATGATAGTGGGCTTCGCAAGTGCCGCAAGCTCATTCAGAGTTGTAGCACCAGCTCTCGTTACGACCACATCTGCTGCAGCAAGCGTATGGGTAATGAGATCACCCTGAATAAAATCATACAACTTGAAATGTGCATCATCCACATCAGCCAACTTTTTCTGTAATTGTGCATACTGTTTTGAACCACTCAGTAGGACAACATCCGCAAATGCCAAAAGCTCTTGATAAATAGAAACTGTTGCTTCATTGATCGCATCTGCACCGAGCCCACCACCAGTGATGACAATCAACGGCCGTCTCGGATCGAATCCAAGTTCACTCTTGAAAGCATTCTGTTCATCGACGGTGTAGCGTTTATATGATTCTTTAACTGGTATACCAATATAGTGCATCTTCTCAGTCGGATAGGTGTAGTGCTCGCTTGGAGCTCCGGTAGCAATTTTTACCGCCCAGCGTGCTAACACACGATTAGCAAGTCCAGGGTGCACGTCTGAGTCATGAAGAACGACCGGTATACGAAGCACTTGTGCCGCAAGTCCTACGGGCAAGCACACGTATCCTCCCTTACAAAAGACAACATCAGGTCGCCATAGTACTAGTTTGATTAGACTCTGAATAGTACCCATCAGGATATAGACGCTGTCACGAATATTTGGCAATACGATTGTTTTAAACCGAAGCAGTTGCTTCCACACAGAGAGATTATGATACCGTCGAAACTTACCAGCAAAGATAGTATCGACTTGTACCTCGGTTTTTACCTGCTGCATCGTTTCTACGGTTTTCTGGGCAAAAGATCGGTCGGTCCAAACTCGTACGTCAGCGTCAGGATATGTTATGAGTAATGCATTAAGCACGGCTGCGATTGGTGTGACGTGTCCGCCCGATCCCCCGCCGGCTGCGAGAATCTTCATTGTATACCCTTTCTAATTTGGTTTCATTTATAGTATAGCGTGATAACTGAAAAACCAGTCCAAGTGCCCCTGCAATAAATACCATACTGGTACCGCCAAAGCTGAGTAACGGCAATGTAATACCTGTAAGCGGAGCGAGTCCTGTCATCGCAGCTATGTTAAGGAGTACGTGCGAGCCTAACCAGCCGAATACACCTATAACAATCAATCTCATCGACATATTCTCTAGATGATCTGCAATAGTCAGGAGTCTGAGTAAGAGTGCTGCAAATATTACCAAAATAGTCGTCAAACCGACGAAGCCAAATGTTTCTCCCATCACAGCAAAAACAGAATCATTAATCACTTCTGGTAGATAGCCAGTAGCCTGCACGCTATTGCCAATTCCTACCCCAGTCAAACCTCCACTGCCAATAGCTATTTTTGCGTGAGTAATGTGATAGTTTTCAGCGTCCGAACTAGCCGATGTATTATCACCGGCAAAAAAGGTCGCAATTCGTTCCATACGATGCGGTGCAATAATAATCAGCAAAACACCGAGTGCGGCGATGCCTCCAAGAAGTATCATACCGACTCGCTTATTAATCCCTGCAGTCGTAAACATCGCTATAACTATCGCAATCAGGGCGATGCCAGTGCCCATATCTTTTTGCAAATAGATGACAAAGAATATAATTACGGCCATAAGTATGCCGACCGGTACAAGAGTAACTTCCCTGTCGCTGACTTTATTTTCATTAAAACGACTTCCTAACAGCCCGGCCATCATCAGTAATAATGCAAATTTCAAAAATTCTGCAGGCTGAACGCTTCCGAGAGGCCCCAGATCAAACCAACGACAGGCTCCAAGCGAACACTGAGCAATACCGAGTTTCAATGCACCAGCAACAGCTAGAACGGCACATGCAGCAAGTGCTATCACCACGAGGGTGCGTGCATGTTTTTGAATGAATGACAGCGGTGCTTTGGCAAATATCGTAAAAGCGGCAAGTGACAAAAGTAGGCTGACTGCTTGCTTGAGAAAAAAATACGTACTGCTATAGTTGTCAGTGTTGTACGCTTGATTGAGTACATGCGCTCGCTGCGGTCCTATGGCGTACATGACAATTAAACCAAGTAGCATAAGTAGTCCCATGCACAGTATGATCATATAATCAGGACGATGCTTTCGAGAAGAGGTCGCTTGGTACGTTAGCGCAGCGTCTTGATGTCGACGACTCACTAAATGTGACCTCCGGCTACTGCTAGTAACACGCCGACAAACCCAGTCACAGAACTAATCACCCAAAAGCGCATCGTAACTTTTGTTTCTGGCCAACCAATTGCCTCGAGGTGATGATGAATTGGCGCTGAAATGAATATCTTACGATTAAACAAGCGCTTTGAGCTAATCTGAAGCAAACTCGACCCGGCTTCCACAACAAACAAAAGCCCGATGACAGGTAGTAGCAACAAGGAGTTTGTTAACATTGCCACCACACCAAGTGTCACCCCGTAGGCAAAACTCCCGACGTCACCCATGAAAAATCGTGCCGGATAAATATTAAACCATAGATAGCTCAGGAGCGCTCCGACAACGGTAAAACAAAAACTCGCTAACATGAAATGTCCTTGCAGTAATGCGATGACTCCAAATGCCCCAAAACTACTACTCAGTAGTCCGCCGGCGAGTCCATCAAGGCCATCGCTAATGTTAACTGCATTGCCCGTCGCGGTCACCGCAAATGCAAAGAGCGGAATAATCCATATACCAATATCTAATGAACCGACAAATGGGACTTGAAGCGTCGTATAGCCAAGCTTCTCGTAAAAAAACCATCCAAGAAGCAGACCTAAAACAATTATCATCATAAATTTTATACTGCTTCTGAGCCCTGCGACACCGAGGCCTTTGCCACGAATATTGATGATATCATCTAATATTCCGACTGCCCCGCCACCAATAAGCGCCGCAAGTGGCAGCCATGTCTCACCACGGTCTAGATTGAATGCTACGGTCACGACCACAATCGATAACACACCAATAGCACCGGCCATAGTCGGGATAGATCGTTTGAATTTCGCAGCATGAAGACGAGTGAATACTTCCAGAAGCTCTCCTGTAGTGCTTGTCGTACGCTGCTTTTTCCAGAAGCGGTAGCGATACGCAAGATACGTATATATCGGTGTTAATAGCATCGCCAACACAAACGCTATGACACTGAGCAGTACGGTACGAGCGAGATGATCAGAGAGGAGGCTTTGGGTGAGTAATGTATTCATATTAGTTTTTAGGTTGCAGTTTCATATAGTCTATCATCCAATTCGAAATAGCAGTAAAGATAGGCATAGCATCACGGTTCCCTTCATAGGTCTTGCCGGCGCCTTCTACTCGTACCATTATGACATACCGAGCGGCAGTATCGCCACCATAGCCCAAATAACTTCCGACAGTTTGATTATTGTCGTATGAACCATTGATTAATGTTTGTGAGGTACCGGTCTTGCCGCCAATGTCATAGCCAGGCTTATCGTTTGCAGCATAAAAACGAGCTCTGGCATCATGTATCATTTGTTTCGCTTGTGCCGAAGCACTTGCCGACATAGATTGCCCGCTAGGCTGTGGTGCGGGCTTTGCTTGATACACCCCATCACTATCCACCGACCCTGCTACAACGGTTGGTGTGTAATATTTGCCACCGTTCACTATTGAACAAAAGCCTGCCGCCACTTGAAGCATTGTTAGGTTCATACCTTGACCAAATGACATATTTGCATAGCGAAAAGCATTTCCTTGCTCATCGGTAGGTGGGATAATGATACCTTTTTGCTCTCCAGCGAGAGTAATACCCGTTAGTTGACCGAGCTTAAAGTGATTATAGAGATAATCATACATAATATTACGTGATTTTGCGTTGACGGTGGCGACGCCAGGAGGATTATTGGCTCCACCAAGTCGATCAGCGATGGTGACATATCCCGTGTTGAGCGACCAGTCGAGTGCATGCTGAAACGTAATCGTACCCGTTTGACCACGAGTCGCATTACCAATAGCAGGAGCTCCGGCAACAGAAATGGTATCAATATTGTTGTAGGTCGAACTCGCCGTCATCGTACCTGTATCAATTCCTATTGCTGCGGTGAATGTTTTCATGACAGAGCCTGGTTCATATGGCGACGTAATAATAGCATTATTAAATTGCTGAGCATCAAGCACTTTAGTGTACTGCTCAGGATTATATGTTGGATAATTCGCCATCGCCATTACTTTGCCTGTTTGTGGATCCATGACAATCACACTACCGTTGGTAGCACCGATCGATTGCACTTGGTTTGCGAGTACCTGTTCAGAGTATGATTGAATATTACGATCGATGGTAAGAGCAATATTTTCACCATTTTTTGCAGGTTGGCTAATGTTTTGATCCCCAATAGTCAACGGAACATTACTGACGTCCGTGACGGATCGAAGCAGCCCATCAGTACCATTTAGTTGATTGTTCAATGCTTCTTCAATACCGTATTGACCAAGACCTGCTGCGTTAACAAATCCGAGCGTTTGCGATGCTAGTTGCCCTTCGGGATAAACTCTACGCGTAGTTTTCTGAAAGCCTAGTCCGCGCAGATGCTTCGTTTGAAGCATTTCTGCCTGTTGCCGAGAGACATTTTTTGCAATTATTTTGTAACGACTTGGTTTGGCACGGACGAGTTGATCAATATCATTGACCGTTGTACCACCGCTAATTGCACGAACCGCGTTGACGATTTGCTCTGGCTCAACGACTTCAGTTGGATCGACAAATACCGTGTAGACATTCTCGTTTAAAACAATCTTGACGGGCGTGACGCCGTCCATCGCGTAGATCTCTCCTCTTTTAGCCGGAATCGTTAAGCTTTTGACTTGCTCTTCTATCGCAAGCGCGTGATATTTCGAGTACTGTAGTACTTGCATATAAAACAGCCGACATACGAATATCGCCATGGCGGCGATAAGCAGTACTTTGAGAAGTTTTATTCGTTTATGCGAAAGAGTGCGTTGGTCCATGGTATCTATTGTTGCACATACTGCGTGTCATCAGTAGTTGTCATAGCTTTTGCAACTGAACTATTACGTACTGATTCGAGAGCTGTAAGACGCGCATTTTCGACTTCGAGATCTGTTTTTGTACTCGTAAGATCTGCGATCTTATTATCAATCTTTTGCGCCTGATAATCGTAACTTGTTGCTTTTGTTGCTTGCGTTAAATATATCAAGCCGAGCACAGTAATCATCAGTGCAACTAGCACGGTATGAGTCACTGGGCCAAGTTTGACGCTCGACGCGAATGCAACCGTGTTTTGATTTCGGCGCATAGGCGTCTCGGCACGACGCGAATAATGAGAATTTCTTTGATATGGCATGTGGTGGTGGATTTTTGTTTATGTTGATGTTTTGGAGTTTTGGTACGGCAATATGAATACCGTACCAAAACAGATTACCGACTATTTACTTCGGACAGTCACTTGTGTTTCCACTGACTGATTTTGTACTTGGATATGGATTGGCATTATGCCCTCCCTTTGTTGTTTATTTTTTCACAGCGACACGGAGCTTTGCGCTACGTGCACGCGGATTGTGAACATCTGAAGTCGCACCGTCGATTGGTTTTTTCGTTAAGACATCGAGTACAGCTTCGTAGCCTGCATCGCGTTCTTTTTTAAAATAACGTTTTACCAATCGGTCCTCGAGGCTATGAAAACTGATGATACCGACTCTTCCGCCACTGTTTAGCAGTTTTGGTAACAGTGGTAACAAAGCTTCGATCTGATGAAGCTCTTCATTAACCTCGATTCGTAGTGCTTGAAAGGTGCGCGTCGCCGGGTGGATCTTTCCACGTCGACCACGAGTCGTCTGTTCGATAACGTGAGCAAGTTCGTCTGTCGTCGCAATCGGCCGAGCGTTTATAATCGCTGTAGCAATTCTGCGGGCAACAGGACGCGGTTCTTCTCCGTAGCGGATAATGATATCCGTGAGATCGTCAAGGCGGTAGCCATTGACAATATCTGCTGCGGTCTTCGTCTGTGTCTGGTCCATACGCATATCAAGCGCGGCCGACTTTGAAAAAGAAAATCCTCGCTCAGCTCTATCGAGCTGTGGTGACGACACCCCCAAATCTGCCAAAATAAGATCGAACGTTCGGCCTTCTTTAATTAGCTGACGAGCAGCTGCTAAAAAATCGCCGTGACGAAGTTCGACGCCAAGTTTTGTGAGATTTTCTAAGAACGGAGCCGTATGACGGTCCCGGTCGATAAGAACAGAAGTTTCATATTCCTTAGTGCTGTCTAAAAAAGCAGTTGCGTGTCCGCCGTAGCCTGCAGTCAGATCGAGATAATTCTCGCCGACTTTTGGCATCATGGCTGCTACGCTGCTATGTAGAAGTACCGGTATATGAACCTGTGGTGGATGTTCTTTGATACTCATGTACCGACTATTGTACCACTTTTATAAAGTGATGCGTTGGTCGTATTCGAGATCACCTACCCTAGTACTATGCTGTTTGTTTTTTGGGTGTGTTTGTTTTTGATAAGTTGTCGTATACCATTTTTCTGTGGCTGTAACGGTTACAGTGTAACTCATAAATGCCAGGTATACGATTGAGAGACTTATGTGTGAGGTGGAGTTTTTTTGGGAGGTGTGTTTTAGGTAAGGTGCGTCGGCTGTTTAAAGTGTGCCGTTTTTCCACGCATAGTACCAGGTAGGTGGTCTCGAGGATTCTATTCTAATTGTTAATGTGCAACGATTCTAAAATAGCTACCAACCCTGATTGCTTTGATCTCTTTGTCGATCTTGGCAAATTCAAGTTGTGCTTGTTTTAGTGTCACGCGGCCTTGTTTTTGGTCGAGTTCCGCCTCTGTCTTGCCTGTGCGAAATCTGACGCTGATATCAGCGACACGTTCGTCAAGTAAGCTACCCTCGAGTTCTGGTTCTATTTTTGTTTGCCAGACACTCATTGGATAAAGATGGAGATAGTCGCCAAACCCCTTAGTGATCACGACTCCACTTTCAAATTCCTCGCGAAGCTCGACCGGTATAGTAAGCCGGTTCTTGTCGTCGAGTTTTCTGGTGAAGTAGTCTACTTTCACTATGGTTCCCTTGTTTGGTGGCCTTTTGCGTGGTGGTTTAATTTGCGGTGGTTTTTGTTTTTTTGGTTACCCACTGAGATTAGTCTACACTCCACTTCTACCCACTGCAACCCCCTTTTTTACACTTTTAATTTTGGATGGGTTTATCCACACTTCTGGGGAAAATAAAAACGACCTACCGAGGTAAGTCGTCGTATTCGCTGGGCTGTTCGGTTAACGTGTAATGAAAAAGCTATAAAGAGCTGAATCGTAATGACTGGTGATGTTAAGTGTGATCCAGAGGCACAGTACAAATAAATTCGCTAGCAGTGAAACAATCAAAAGACTGTTTTTTGTATCAGCCCATGTGCTAAAAAGTGCTGGTTTTTTTGGATTAACCTTGCGTGTCGATACAGTGGCGGAAGAAGCTTTTGCTGTGTTTTTCATAATGCCACTATCCTAGCACAAGCAGTTTGGAGGCGCAAGCAAACTATCAGTTACTTATGATTTTTTTGAGAATTTTAGACCACCAAATAGCACTCGCCCGTACTGTGCGCTTACCTGTTGTATAGTCAACTGCTACCAACCCAAATCGTGGCCATGTCCCATTTGCCCATTCGAAGTTATCAAGTAAACTCCAGTGAAAATACCCACGCAGATCGACACCTTCTGCAAGTGCATTGCTCATCGCAATCATCGTGTGCGTCAGCCACCACTTTCGTTGTTCGTCTGTAGCATCGGCGAGTCCATTCTCGGTCACTACAATCGGTAGCTTGTACTTACGGTGCAGTCGCTCAAGTACGTATTCGATATTTTCTGGTTGCATATCCCAACCGAGATCACTAACGTGTTCATTGGGGTTATGAATCCGATAGCCGTAAAATCGATTGGAAAAATAATAGTTTACACCAATAAAATCACAAGACTTTCGTACCCGTTTCAATATATAGTCATCTTGAAAATATTGGCCTACTTGAGCCGAAAGCCTTGTCACCCACGCATCATCGCCTGGATACATATAGGCTGAGTTCTTGGCAATTGACACTTTATAGCGTCGATTCAACGAATGAATAACCGCTGCGGCTTGTTTGTGAGTAGCAATGAGATTTCGTAACACCTGGTACGTTTTCCATTTGCTTCGAATTGCCGGAGGCCAGTTGCCTTCATAATAGCTTTGTACAGCGTAAACCTCTGGTTCATTAATTGTTATCACATACTTTATGTCAGAACCGAGTTCTTGCATGACTTTTTTGGTAAAGCGAACGAAGTATTTAATATTGCTGCGTTTTTCAAATCCACCCATTTCACTAAACCAACAAGGCAGACTGAAATGAAATAGCGTCATCATTGGTTCGATACCGCGGCGTTTTAATGCCTGGATATAGAGTTTATAGTGATCAAGTGCCTCGGCATTCCACGTGCCTTCCTTCGGTTCAATACGTGACCATTCGACGCTGAACCTGAAAGCATTAAGCTGCAATTTCGCTGCTATATCAAAATCGTGCTCGTAGTTCTCATAATGGTTCGTTGATTTACCAGACACATACGTCCCAGCTTGTTTTGCTTCCTGTGAAATATGCTGCCATGAGTGTAAATCACTATACTGGTATTCTGCTTGCACGGAGCGAGATTTTGCATTTCCCAGCTCCCACTCACTCCACTGATTGTGCTGCGAACCCTCGACTTGATGTGCCGCCGTCGCTGCCCCCCAGAGGAATCGCTTCGGAAATTTCATTACAGGTTTCTTATGCATATCCCTCTATTATAGCGTGATTTTATAATCCAAAGCAGAGACAATACTTTTCAATTTATCATTTCTTCGCCGTAGTGTTTTTTGAGACGAGCGATAATAGAGCCTTCGTGGCGCCCAAGCGTTTTAGACATTACATCGATGCCCACGCCTGTCAGAAAGTCTTGCTTAAGCTGCGTATCATCAGCGTCCGTCCACGGCTTAAACGCATTTGGGTGCGTTTTTCGCATTTCTGCTATTTTTTCGTTCCAGCCAGCTGACTTTTTTGGTGCAGGAGTATGATTACGCTTCTCAGCTTGCGTCGCAAGATGGGCGTATTTTATTGCCGCCTCAGCAGATTTACTGCGTAGCATACCGTCGATATCGAGTGCATCTTGACTGACCATCAATGCTTTTTGATTGATGCCGTGAAGATACAAATTATCAAGTCGCTTGACCCTTGAGAGTGCGACATACCCCATACCTTCAACGAAGGCTTTACGTAAATCAATGCGAGCTGAATCGAGCGTCATGCCCTGACTTTTGTGAACGGTGATCGCCCACGCCAGTCTCAGTGGAATCTGGGTTATACTGGCCCGCTTTTTATCACCATCGCGTAGTTCCCATGTATCCGGTTGCATCGCAACGACCTTGCCATTGGTAAATTCCACGATCGGATAGTCCGTCGATGGCTCAAAGTCTATCACAGTACCCTGACTACCATTGACGTATTTGCGATCAAGGGCATTTTTGACCGCCATAACGAGTGCACCTTTTTTGAGTCGTAATACTGCCGGCGCAAGCACCGAGCGCTGCAGACTCTCGACGTAGTTTGTTCCACCGGTGGTTGTCTGGGAATACTGCACTTCGTCGCCGGAAAGCTGGTTGAGTTTTGTATCATTCAGCGCATCAACGTCAATATTGACGGTGTGAAGTTCGGTAAATATCAAATCTGGCGGCGGTACGATCTCGATTCGTTCTAACAGCGATTCCGCATGATGGCGCCGCACGTCCCCGTCTCTCATAGCAGTCAGAATGTCAGATAACGTGTCATCATCTTGACGATGTTGCTCAGACAAATAGCAGACGACAGGATCTAACGCTGTCCAAGCGTTACTAGTGACGACAAAACCGCCGACTCGCCCCCCGCCCCTGTTTATTGGTGGCAATTGGAAAAAGTCCCCACTCATAATGACTTGGATGCCACCGAATGCGATGTCTGGCTCCTTGCGAACGAGTCGACAAATCTCATCGATCATATCGAGTCGATAGTCATGCAACATCGATATCTCATCAATGACAAGTACATCTGTCTTTTCGATTATTTCGCGGCGGCCTTTTGATAGATTATCAACAAAATAATGCGGCAGTTCATCATGCACGCCGATACCGCTCCAACTATGAATTGTTGTGCCGCCAAGATGCGTTGCGGCAAGACCCGTCGTAGCAGTCACCGAGACGTGCTTACCATCGTGCTTGGCGAGCTTGATGAACTGATTCAGAATATAGGTCTTACCCGTTCCTGCCGGTCCAGTCAAAAAGACGTTGTGACCCGCCAGCAATATCTCCAGTGCAACCCCTTGTTTCATTGAATCTATTGTACCATTTAGCCCCGTGGTGGTTCACCATCGGGTTGATCGAGCAATTTTTTACTCTTTATGACGTAACGCTTGCCGGTAATCTCTGACGTAATGTAGTCTTCGTTGATCAAATTGACAAACATATCGAGGTCTCGGCCGTCCATGATAATTATTCGATTGGCATCGTCCGTCATCAGATCGAGCTGCATCGTATCAGCATAATCAAGCGCTTTATCCTGCGGCACTTCACCAATCTCGAGTTTTTCGAGCTTACGTGCGAGGCCCGGCTTGTCTTTAATGAGCGTCTGGATATCCATGCCCTCAGCAAAACTGAGTTTATACAGCGCTTCGATCTCTTTGATCTTTGCATCAGCTACGAGCTGGCGCTTATAGTCATACTCGAGTAGTTTTTCAAATTTCGTTTGATTAAAAATGAAAATGTCATTATCAACCACGAGCACTTGATTGTCATTTGGAATCTTCAGTCCGACGTCAGCTTTAAATTGGTCAAAGCGCCCACCGTTGATCTCCCAGCTCGTCGCGCCTTTAAGCGCACTCGACTGTTGCAATGCTTTGATGATATAAAATGGCGCATTTTTGCGCTGCGGTGAGCTAAATCGAGCAACTACGCCTTTCATGCGCTTGAATTCATGTTCTTCTTCGTTGAACTCGACTATTTCATCACGCTGCGCCTCGATCAAATGAAACAAATACCCGGCGCGTTCAACCTTATCGCGTTCGGTGCGCAGCAAGATATCCTCACCTGCTTCACTCATCTCGTAGTCGCGAACTGACAAACCAGTTCCAGCCCCAAGATTAATATCATTGATGATGTCATAGAGAAATAAAGCTCGAATTTGTTGCTCAAGCTCGCTTGCAAAACGCATCATGTACGGCGTGTAATGTTTGTTGAAGAGAAATAGCTCGATCTGCAAATCATTTTTGACAGCATCAGTTTGATTTGCCCATAAAAAAACGTCGGTCGCACGTGGCTTTTCGGCTTCAACTTGCTGTGTCGCTACTGTACGTGTGGTTTCTAATTCTTCTGGTGTATCAATAGGTGTTTCGTCGCTCATAGCTTTTTATTATACCGAAAAGGCTGTGCCAGTCGTGCTGTACTTTTTACTCGTTTAGCGTAAGCTTTGCTCGTAGATCCGAAATTAGATAAAACGAACCCGTCACGACATAGAGATCAACCTCTTGACTAAGTAATCTGTCAAATGCACTCAAATTATCGTCAATAGCCTCAACGTGCAGTGCAGATACCTTCCCCGCTAGCTCCTCAGGATCAACAAAACTCTGTGCCATATCTTGATGCCCAGAAAATCCTGAAAAGATCATCGAACGAGCCGCTCTAGATAACATCGCAAGCGACTCATCGACATCTTTTGACTGCTTAAAAGCAACTAAAAATGCCTTGGAAGTACCGGGGAATTTGTGTTCAAGACTCGAAAGAAAGGCACTCATTTTTTGTTCGTTGTGTGCCCCATCAAATACAACAGTCTTACCTCGGTAGTGCACGATATCCATGCGCGCTGGGATATATAACTGTTGTGTATTACGACTTGCGTCTCCGGTGAGCGTCAGCTGATCACGATCACACATATACGTGACACACGTAGACGCGAGCTGCCAGTTGCGTTGCTGATACTCGTTCGTCGCTTCAGGCTCAATTACATGCATGGTAGCACCAACCGTTGTACCCCGCACTGTAATGCTTTCCATCACGTCATCGCTTTGCTTGTAGACAAATACATGGTTATCTGGCCAAATGATTCCAGCTTTTTGGCTGCTAATTTGTCCTAGCGTATCGCCAAGTATCTTCACATGATCCATGCCGATATCCGCAATCACGCATACTTTATCCGGTCGCTGAGCGACATTGCTCGAGTCTTCTTTGCCGCCAAGGCCTGTTTCGATAACTGCATAATCAACGAATTCTTTTTCGGCAAATACCCAGTACGCAAATACCATCATCAATTCAAAATACGATGGCCTGACTGGTGCGCTCAGCACGTAGTCACTAAATTCGGAAAAATAGTCACAAAATACTGAAGCGTTTAATGGCGCACCGTTTATTTGCACGCGTTCGGTAAGGCTATCAATATGCGGCGACACCGTCAGGCCTGTTTTTTTGCCAGTAGCCGATAGGAGTGCCGCGATATAATACGACGTAGAGGTTTTACCACTCGTACCGGCGATATGTACGACCTTGAGTTTGTCTTGCGGATTCTGGACGTGTTCTGCAAACACCCGCGTTCGATCGAGCGTGATGTCTTTTCCCGTCGCCTCAAATGCAATAGAGGCATATGGCTCAAGCCACGCTTCTATTTCACCAACTGACGCAAAGTTCATCGTCGTTAGAGCCGTATTCCTTTACGTGCATTATTTGCCCACTCATCAGCCATTTCATTGCCTTCATCACCTTCATGGCCGCGCACCCATGTCAGTACTGCTTGTGACGATTGGAACAGTGGATATACTTCTTTAACGATATCAAGATTTTTGATCTCACCGCCTTTTTTGGTCCAGCCTTTGGTTTCCCAGTTTGGCGCCCACTTTGTAATGACATTGATCCAAAATTCGCTATCAGTGAATATCTCTGCCTCTTTGCCATTGGCATCTTTGAGTGCAGCGACGATGGCTTTACCTTCCATACGGATATTTGTAGTATCACCGTCTTCTGAGCCGAGTATGTGCGGCGCACCGTTTTTGATGACCGAAAACCCACCTGGCCCAGGATTTGGGCTTGCGCTACCGTCAGTATAATAAATTATCATTCGACGACTTCGATACCATTCCAAAATGCGACAAAATTTTTGAAGTCACCGCGGGCACGCTCGATCGAACCTTCTTTAGGTTCAGGATAATACCAGGCACCAAATTCATTGACCATACCATCGACGACGACATCATAATAACTCGCTTCACCTTTCCACGGACACGTTGTGCGGTGATCACTATCTTGATAATAGTCGCGTTTGATCGCAGCCGCTGGGAAATACCAGTTGCCTTCGATACGGAGTAGGTCTTCTTTTGGCGCCTCCGCAATCACCGTGTTGTTCCAGATTGCTTTCATGTACTTAGTATACTACGTACTGAGCCAGCCTGTGCGCGACGGTTATCCAGCTTTAGGCGTGTAGTATGATTTCGTTCATTCTGGCTTCGTCGATATACTCAAACGCTAGTTGTTCAGAAAAATCTGATGCTCTTAGCGCGCTTAAACCTCGTGTCAAGTTTTTTGGCATAGTTGTCTTTGTATACCAGCTTAACTCTGCTATCTTATCGGGTTCACAATTAACAATCTCACCCGTCCATTTTTTACAGATATACATGCATGCGATGTACGGCATATCGATATTCATCTGAAGAATGCGCATGAGCTTCAGGTCCTTCTCGGCTATTTTAACTCCTATTTCTTCTTTCGATTCACGAATAGCAGCCTGAATGATATTTTCATTGGGCTCAACATGGCCACTCGCACTCGCATCGTAACATCCATCCATAAAGCCTGTGTTCATTCGCTGTTGCAACAAATATGTGTCATCCTTTTTTAGTAATATAAAAACTGATCCGTAAAAAATTTTCTCTCTTTTGGTCATACATTGTAGTATAGATTAAATATACTTTGCACTGAAATCGCAAAACATACTATTGCAAAATATAAGTTTATGTGTTATTATATTTTTACTGTTTTAACCAACCATTCAATCTCTCAAGGAGAAGAACGTATGGCCAAGCAGAAGAAGCCCAAGGCGAAGCGCCCCGGTCCCGCCGCAGCACGTCGCGATGGGCACATCGTTCAGATCGAGGTGAGCCTCGCAGGGTTGTCGGCCTACATTCAGCCAACCCCGCGCCGACACCGCGGCCCCAGCACTGCCGGTGCCGTGCCCGGTACGGGCCGCCCCAAAAAGCCGCGGCACTAACTCCCCACCCCCTAATCCGTCGACGCTCCTCTCAAGGAGTCGAGCATCCACGGAAGGGGGTGTTCAATTTCTGATCATACGATTAGCTTGAATAAAATTTATTGTTTAGGCAATGTAAACGTTCTCTTCTGCGAGCTTATCAGAATTAAAGTAACCAAGCTCAATAAACGGATACGTCATCGAGACATTCTCAAGTTTATCGGTATTTTCCAAGACAAAATCATCCCAGCTACAGACGACATCTGCGTCTTTAATAGAAGCAAGCCAGATGTTTTTCATTCGATAACTCCCGCTCCTGCATCAACATTCGACTGATCAGATTTATTATTTCAGTATACTCTACCGCCAGGAGATGAGCGCGAAGAAAAAATCTTCAGCTTTACCACTTACCGTCGCGAACAGAAACAATAGTGCAGATCCCGTCAGTGTGATCGCCCCTACCCAAGTAAAGCCGTCGTGCTGCTGCAAATTCGCCCACGAAACATACGCGCCAAAACCAAACAGCAAGGTGAAAAGTCCAGATAAAAACGTGACGAAATAGTTTCGTGATTTGTGGCTCGATGGTTGCAACTTTTTGTTGTTCATAGATTTTTTGCAATGACGTTCCAAAGCTCTGGAAATTCTGTATAGTTTCCTCCTAGATGATCACCATCAGGAATGACAGTCAAATTTGCTCCAGTATTTTTCGCCAAGTACTCGGCTTGCTCCAACGGACAGTACGGATCATTATCTGAATGGAAAAATTCAATTCGTTCGGCTTTAGATTTGATACGATCGAAGTCAAAACCATGTTCCGGGAATAACTGCGCAAATTGCAAATCATCCATACCCGCTGGCGTGCCATGATCCCACGCACTTGCACATACCGCCAGTTTTACGTGTGGACATCGTTCGTCCATCAGTAGATTAAGCACTTCGACCGCGCCCGATGAATGGCCGATGACGAGACTATTGGTAAAATCCCAGCCGGAGTCAAACAAAAAATTTCCGTAGGTCTCAAGATTAGGCACATGACAATCCGGTAATTGTGGTACCCATACGTCGTAGCCCGCAGTTGAAAGTTTTTGCTTCAGCCACGCAAACCAGTTAGCTTCTGGGTTGGAATCCGTACCATGGAGAATGATCGCTCGTTTCATCTTACGAATTTAGATTCCGTTTGGATCGCAACGTTTTTGCTCTGTCGTGTCTCGATCTCGCAGCGTGACGGTCCCGTCTTCAAGGGTGTCAAAGTCGATTACGACGCAGTATGGCGTTCCGATCTCATCTTGCCGTCGGTAGCGCTTACCGATATTGCCGTTGTCATCCCACATGACATTGCCATATTTTTTCTTCAGCATTATATAAACTTCTCGAGCTTTTTCGACGAGTTCTGGCTTGTTTTTGAGCAGCGGCGACACTGCATATTTGACCGGCGCAAGATGTTCGGGAAGCGCGAGGTAGATACGCTTATCATTATTTTGCTCGTCTTCACGGTATGCGCTACAAAGTACCGCCATCAGAGCACGCTCGACACCGAAGCTCGGCTCAATAACATGAGGAATGAACTTTTCCTGTGAGCCTTTGACGGTATATTCCATCGATTTTCCGCTATTGTCGTGTATGTTTTTCAGGTCAAAATCTGTTCGGTACGCAAGGCCCATGAGCTCCTCGCGGCCGATTGGATAATCAAATTCGAAATCAATTGTTCGTTTTGAGTAATGGGCACGGTCATTTTCTGGTACTTCAAGCTCATGCACGCTTTCTGCTGGAAGGCCGAGTGCTGTAAACCATTCTTTACATAGTTCAACCCATGCCTCAAAGCTCTCCTCCCACTTGTCTGGATGCACAAAATATTCAATTTCCATCTGTTCAAACTCACGTGATCGGAAGATAAAATCACGCGGAGAAATTTCATTTCGAAAGGCTTTTCCTTGCTGTCCAATACCAAACGGCAAGTCAGGATAAAAATTATCGACGACGTTTTTGTAATTTGTGAAAATACCTTGCGCTGTCTCTGGGCGCAGATAACTTATCGAATTTTCATCTGCAACGGGTCCAACATTTGTTTTGAACATCATATTGAACGCACGCGCTTCACCGAACGTACCCGTTTTACCGCAGGTTGGACATTTATTCGGATCATTGAGTTTATCTGCTCGATGCCGAGCGTGACAATTGCCGCACTCAACCAGTGGATCAGTAAACGTATCGACATGCCCGCTCGCCTGCCATACTTTTTGGTTCATGAGGATAGCCGCATCGACACCGTACATATCGTCACGATCATCGACGAACATTTTCCACCAAAGATTCATGATATTTCGTTTCAGCGTGACACCGAGTGGACCATAGTCCCAGGTTCCGCTCAATCCACCGTACACATCAGATCCTGGATAAATAAATCCTCTTCGTTTTGCCAAACTAACGATATCTTCTAGTTTCACTTCCTCGTTCATAGACAAATTCTACCACACCCCGCCTCTGATGGATACTTGCACATTCATTTGTAAAATGATATAAATATCTTTAGTCAGCACCGTCCCGAGAAGGAGTTGAAGCACATGGAACAGATGGATTCGAGTTTCGGAGCCATGTTCTACCTGAAGGCAGCCGAGGAGGCCAATCGCAAGGGTGATTATGTACGAGCGTCCAAGCTGTTCCGCGATGCACAGGATCGTTACGAGCGAGGCGGCCAGACAGAAATGGCCATCCGCTGCCTGCAGCAAGCCGGAGTCAACCTGCGACTGGCCGGCAAGCCAGAGGAAGCTTCCAAGCTTCTGCACCTTGCAAGTCGAGCAGCAGCAAACCTAAGGCTGCTTGAACTGGAGCTGTCCTGTGAGGCAGATCTTGCCATGGCATTCGTCGACATGGGAGATACGTCTCACGCTCGAGACGGCTTGCTCAGTGCTCTCTTGTCGTACAAGAACATGAAGAAGATCGCATCGCGGAGCGATCCCAAGCAAATAGTGCACTCACTTGAGTACGCCGTAGCCATCGGGCACCTTGCCCGGATCGACGCCTTGCTCGGTATGCATCAACGCGCTCTCTCTCTTCATGAGCAGGCCAACGCCATCCTGCGCGGTAACCACGATGAGTGGGAGCTCAACAACCTAATATGGTGGATGAAGGAGCTGCCCTCAGGCGAACGCTTCGACCTCGGGTTTCGTGGCATCTACCTGGCCACCAAACTACGCCGCAAGCAGCGTTTGATCGAGGCACTGCTTCTGATCATTTCACCGCAGCTCTATGTTTCGGTGAAGAACCATCACGCTCGGCACTGACTGTTGCCGGAGCTATTTCATTTTCTCTCAGAAAGGAGGAATTGGAAAAGGCTCCGGCCTTTTTCATGCCCAATCAATTTATTCGTGTGCGGCAACAGCAACGTACATGCATGCATCGATGATATCCATGATACCCTCAACATGCGAAACCACCTTTGGACCCTGCGCGCTTGCAAGTCTGAGTAGCTTAATATGATTAGCAGTATATTCGCCACGAGCATCGAGGACAAATACCGACTCGGTCGGAATGAATCGATAGCGTTCATCGGCGAGCAGCTTGTCCCCTTCTTGATCGGTAGATAGATTGAGGCCGACACCGAGCAAAATCGCCATTTGCAAGCGGTACCATATAGAAACGATTTTGTAATTAATTGCTTCGTCATTGAGCGCTTGTAACGCTTGACGCGTCAGCTCGTAAAATTCCGGTTCCGGTACGACTTCTGAAGCACGATTTATGTCTTTGAGGACATAGTACGCTAGCTGCAGTTTGTCATAATCACTCAAGATATTTTTATAAAATTTTTCAAGACGCGCCGACGTCACAATACGCAAATCTCCCTTGCCTTCGTACAACGTCAGTTCAGTTTCAGCGAGTAGCTCTATACCACCCGCGAGCTTACTTTTTTCTTTGCGTACTCCACGGGCAATAACGTTGAGCTTGCCATTATCTGGCGTAATGATACTCATGATCCGATCAGCTTCGCCGTAATTTGTCCGGTGCACCACGATTGCAAACGTTCGCAAGGTTTTCATAGCACGGCTCGTTTGAGTGCCGCTAAAATGTCGCCAGGCAGCATACTGGTTTTATCGAGAATCTGTGTCACATTGTATTGCCGCATGACGGTTTCCGATAATTGATCGGCTGCACTTGTCACTAGCACAATTGGTATTTGTGACAAATCATCATGCGATAATAGCTCATGCAACAACACCATCGCATTGCTTCCGGTCAGCATAAAATCAAGCAAGATAACATCTGGATGAACCTGATCAATAATATCAATAGCCGTGATCGGACTTGTCGCACTGTGCACCTCATAGTCTTCACGCTCAAGTATGCGCGCGTAATGGCGTAGTTGCACTAACGTATCCTCGACGATAACTACTCGCTGGCTCATAGCAGCGAAAGTTGCCTCGAAAGCGGCACCTCAATGTAGAATGATGCGCCGTCTCGATGTCGGATCGCACCAATTGAGCCATGAATAAGTTCTGCGAACTGATGCGCAATATGTAGCCCGAGGCCACTACTTTCTGGACGACTATGAACTGCGACAGGCGCAAGAGCTGTTTGTTTAATATTCGCCCATACATTCACTGGCAGCGCTGGACCATGATCACGCACGCTGATGCGGACGACCGCTCGTTCTTTCAAAAGTTGTGCATGCAACTCGACAACACCCTTCTCGTCACTATAATGCAGCGCATTATCCATAAAGCATGTGATAATGCGGCGCAAAAGATCATGATTCGCCGTCGCGAGCGGTAATCTTGTATTTGAACGAAATACCAGTTGCCGTTCATTGACCGTATAAAGCGGCGCTAGCTCGTAGCGAAGTTGTTTACACAGTTCATTGACGTTGACTGGTTCACTTGGGAATAATTCTGTCTGTAGCTGCTGTGATTTTGTCAGATTTGAGGTAAGCCGTAGTGCTTGTTCGCTGACAACACGCATTTGACCAGCAATTTCCCGCGTCAAACTTGCAGGTGTTTGTTCATCTGAAAGCTCTATCGCAAGTTGTCGCATCAGCGCGAGTGGCGCTTTTAGTTCGTGAGCAGCAACCATAATTGGAGATAAACCACTGCTCATAGCACCGTCACCACCCGTCACAGTTTTTATCCCCTCATTTGCACTCATACTACTCTCAGTGTAGCACGCACATCGAACGATTGGCAGTAGATGTGAACTGACAATTACTGATTGAACTTGATTGTTTTTATGATTGACTCAAAGTCAGGTTTAAATGTATCTGCATCGGTAAATACTGACACTGTTTTGTCACGCACTTTGTAAATAACAACGGCTCCACGTATGGTTTTTGAGAAATTACCATCCAAACGTGTCCCGTTCACGCCATTGGCAGATGTCGCACTACTGCTGAGGTCTCCTGATTTAACTTTCGAGTCATATTGCTTGACGACATCATCAAGATTTTTGTCTTCAATTTGCACCCGCAGAGCAAATCGCTGCGTACTAGAAACGGGTGGCACAGTGATAGGATTAAGGTACGCCAAATAGGTACCTCCCTTTGTGATGTCGGTAGCGACATAGACACTCCATGTCTTTGGATAGCTGAATGTTAGACGTCCATAATCATCAGGTCCAACAAATTGTCGGTTTGGTTCTTTTTCACGCTCTGCAAATTTCGACTCATCAGTCTCTGCCTGGGTGCGTTTGGCATCAGCAACGGCAACCGATATCTTACTATCAACATCCGATTTTTGACCCGAGTACTGAATAAATAAGTAGATAGACAATGCGATGAGCCCCACCGCGACTACTCCAAAGACAATGGCGAGTACAAGCATGAGGTTGGTAGCACCTTGCTCACGAAGTCGATTCAAAGATTTCATTCCGTTATTATACTTGTGGTTTTTCAGGCTGTAAAGGTTTTATCTTGTACAAAAAGTGTGCTCTGTGCTTCTTATACGGCTTCATTGTCAACTGACTGCCATAACTTATCACATAGATTTGTTTACCAAGTTTTTCGGCCTGTTGCTGTACAATTCGACTAAATTTAGCAGCATCACGCTCGACCATAAAGATATATATAACGGTAGTTTCCTGCGGCAAATCAGTATTCCACGCGTTGACTAGCCGCGTACGGACACGCTTGTCATGTCTCGATAAAAAGTTACTAATTATCACCAATGCGGGGTTCAGTTCGTAGCCGATCGCCCGAGCACCTCTTTCTGCAGCCATACGAAGCACTTTACCGTCTCCCGAGCCAATATCAATAAGCGTGTCTTTCGGCCCAAGAGGATACAGTGTGTCAAAAGCATTCGCTACTTCTTTGGTCGTCGACGGCACGTAAGGAGCGCCAAAAAATACGACAAACCCAAATACAAAAATCACTCCGACAACAATCAAAAGTAGCAGCATTATTCTGTCGAGAAATCTTTTTTAACAATCGTCACTTCATTACGAAATGTTTCGAGATCTTTTTTGATTTCACCAGCTAACGCTTCTGCTTCTTTGTACTTATCGAGTGCTTCTTCAAGCACAAAATCATCACTATCAAACCAATCGATGAGTAGCTGTAGTTCTGCTAATTTCTCTTTAATGGTCTTATTTTTGGTTGACATCTTTTACCTCCGCTGTAATTATTTGTTGCAATGTCTCGATTTTTATTGACGACCCAACTTCTGGATCTCCCCTGATAATTGCATACCCTCGCTTCAAGATACTACGTGGATTTACAAGCGCTATTACTTCAATCATATGCTGTAAGTGACGTTCGTGCGCGAGAATAATCTCTTCAATACGACCTGACAGTCCACCAAGAGATTCTGTGAGTGATGTAATTTGTTGCGATATAGCATCTTCTGTACGCTGCAATGAAAAGTGCAGCTGCCGGTCAATCGATCGAATCATCTCTACTCGATCAGGCACAATGAGTTCTGCAGCATTACTCGGTGTTGACGCTCTGAGATCGGCTGCAAGATCAGCCAGCGACTTATCCGTTTCATGCCCAATACCAGTCACAACCGGCACGCGACTAGCCGCAATTTCACGAACCAACGGCTCGTCGTTAAACGCTGCTAAATCATCGGTACTGCCACCACCCCTGATCAACACCACAAGCTCAGGTACTGTTTCTAACTGATTGAAGTAGCGGAGGGCTCGAATAATTTGATCTGCAGCCACGTCTCCTTGGACTTGCACATGAGCAACGTCTACTTTCATTCCCTTCCATCGCTGATCAATTATTTTAATAAAGTCCGCATATCCAGCAGCCTGAGTGCTACTGATCACTGCAATATGACTTGGCAAAGTTGGAATAGGGCGTTTGCGTCCTGGCGCGAACAAGCCCTCGTCCGTAAGTTTTGCTTTGAGCAGTTCAAAGCTTTTTTTGATACTCCCCTCTCCGCTCGGCCTGATCTGACTAACCGTTAAGCTAAACTTTCCCCAATTTGTCAGTTTTGGTGTCGCTCGTACGATGACCTTCATACCATCTTCAATCGGAATGCGCAGCTGAAATACCATCATGAAGCAGCCGATAGAACCAGTTGCATCTTTGAGGTCAAAAAATACAAATTTGCCCTGATTGACTTTGAAACTGCTCACTTCGCCTTCTACTTCGACGCCGGTATATGCATATTCAAGCGTCTGATTTGTCAACGCAATGAAATCACCAACACTAAAGCGCGGACTTTGATTTTCCATATTTGACCAGTGTGTGTTGATAAAAAGCGTACCCAAACCCAATAGTGCCGAGCAAAATTGCAATGCGAGCGAGCAAAATACCAGCTATTGCAACGCCCGGCAAAATTCCAGCTGACGCCAAAAACGACACCATGATGGCTTCATAGGCTCCCGCACCTCCAGGTGTCACAACGATAAATCCTGCTATCGATGCGATGCCGTAAGCAATTAATATTGGTGCGGGGCTGACAAAACTTCCCAGTGCCCAAAACGTAATGACGAAGATTGCAACGTCGAGACTGTTAAATACCAATCCCCATAAAAATGGCTTTAAAAGCAATCTACTTTCACGGCGAAGTACTAAATATTCTTCATGCATTTCACCAAAAAATCCGACTATCGTATCTCGCTGTACGAAAGACTGTTTTCGCCCAAAAGTCAGCATTCGAACAACTTTGTTAATAAAACGCGTCGCCCACCGCGCAAACCATTCAATTCTCAACCGCGACCCAACGATATACATGAGTAGCAGTGTCCCACCAGTCATGAACGAAATCATTAATCCACTTAGGAGCAGTATGCCGCGACTAATATTACCGTCCAGTGTGATAAATATTAGTGCCACAACAAGTAGCACGACAAACGAGGCAAAACCCGCGACGTAGCGCACGAGCTGAGCAACCGCTGCACGAGCGGGTGTGATGCCATAATGTCCTAATCGCCACGTCATATATGAAATACCGCTGACGCCAGCGCTCGGCAACGTATGATTCACAAAATTCATCTCAAGCGCCATCACTACTTGCTTAAGGGGCGCTATTCTACTTGTTGCATTTTTACTTCTGAGATACGAAAACATCATTTCGCCAGCAGCAAAATACGACATAATCTGTACTGGGATTACAAGTGCCAATATCCATAGATTTACTTGTTCAAGTAAGCGCCATGCAAGCATGAGTTCATGACGCGAAAAAAACACAATAAGTGCGATAAAAACTAACGTCGCGACACTGACCCAATTTCGAACTGACATATCTTCAGTATACAGTAGGCCACCAACCGTCGTATACTGGTCATATGACATTTATCGCTATTCTCGGCCGACAACCAGCACTGAGCATTGCTGAACTTGAGCAAGTTTTTGGTTCAGACAATATTGTGGCCTTTTCTGCTACCGCAGCGACTGTTGATTCAGACTCATTAGACGTGCAACGACTCGGTGGAACGACAAAAGCTGGCCGCATCGTCATGCGGTTTAAAGCAACCACCTGGCAAGAAGCGAGCAGAAAGATTACAATGCACTACGTTGACAAGTGGAGCGGTATCGACCGCAAACAAACGCTCGGTATTAGCGTTTATGATTGGCTTGTATCAAAGCGCGACGTCCAGATGCTCGGCCTCGGACTGAAGTCTTCGCTCAAAAAACACTCAGTTAGTTTGCGTATTATTCCCAATCAAGACACGGCTCTTAACTCAGCCGTCAGTCACCATAACAAACTTGGTTTGTCTGACAACAAAACTGAACTTCTCATTGCCCGGGGCCCGCGCGGTGACGTTTTTGTCGCTGAAAGCGTTGGTGCTCAAAATATCACTGCACTCGCTCGTCGCGATCAAGGACGTCCAAAGCGCGATGCGTTTGTCGGAATGCTACCACCAAAGCTCGCCCTCATGATGGTAAATCTTTCGGGAGTAAAAAACGGTCGCGTGCTTGATCCTTTTTGTGGAACCGGCGTCATTTTACAGGAGGCACTACTCCTAGGACTCGATGCCTACGGCACTGATTTATTGCAAAAAATGATTGACTACTCGACGATAAACCTCGACTGGCTCAAAGAGACTCATCATGTCGACGGCGACTTTACGCTACATCACGGTGATGCAATCGAAACCTTATGGCAGCAGCCGATTGCTGCTGTTGTCGCTGAAACGTATCTCGGTCAACCATTTAGTGCCCCACCATCGGCAGATAAATTACAAAAAGTGGTCACAATTTGCGACGCTGTCATCACAAGCTTCCTCGAGAATCTCGCACCTCAGCTTGATACGGGCACACCGTTATGCCTCGCAGTTCCAGCGTGGAGAGATGCAAGTGGTCATCAAACGCATCTTGGCGTCACCCGTAAGCTCGGTGATCTAGGGTATGTGCGCGCTACGCTGCGCAATGTTCGTGACGAAGATCTTCTCTACTACCGAGAAGACCAAGTCGTCGCACGTGAGCTACTCATTTTGCGCAAACGCTAGTAGTAGCATGGACTCCTTTGCAAACACTTCGTACGTACTTGCAAAGTCAGCATATTTTTGGTATTCTTAGACAGATTGTTTCATAAACTTTAAGGAGTATTGCAGTGTCACACGTTAAAGCAGGTGGTTCCAGTAAAAATATTCACAACAACGCCGGCGCCCGTCTCGGTGTCAAACGTTTTGGTGGCCAAAAAGTCTCTACAGGCGAAGTTCTCGTGCGCCAGACCGGTAGCAACAAAGTTGCAGGCCCTGGTACATTCATGAGCCGCAACTTTACTATTCACGCAGCACAAGACGGTGTTGTTGCATTCGCAAAAGTAAAAACTCGCCGATTCACCGGCAAGACTGCTCCACGCACTCAAGTCAGCGTTGTCTAGGGTGCATATTAAAAATAGACATCTGACCAGATGTCTATTTTTATTTAAGTACACAATCTAGGAACTTATTAGAGCAGCGTACTCTGAGGCTACAGCAAGTGCGTTGGGCGACAAGCTCATCCGTGCTTTGCCAGCACGCTGACCATGTAGTAATGACCCTTCTGCATTGCCCGCTCGCTGCGCTTGTTTCTTATCCTGCAAAGCGTTAACATAGTCATTCAGGCTCTTTAAGTCTGAAGGGCTTAAACTTTCTTTTAGTTTATTTAGTCTATCTTCACGCGTTATTGTTACTTCGAGATTCGCAACACGAGTACTAGCTAATTCATCTGCTAAATATGCTTGATGCTCATCAGATAAAGTTCTTACATCAACGATTTTTTCGGCTTGGCCTTCGTCAGTAGCAATTTCAATAATAGCCTTATTAGTACCGGCACCCATCGGCAACATGTTACCAGTTGATATCGTTCCATCACTGCGTCGAACAAGTACAGTGGGGTTTTGTTTTCTAACTTCTGGATCCGATGATATGTAAGCAGACGTGTTTTGTTGATTCACTTGGTCATAGCTTAGTGTTCTAAGCGCCTTGCCTGCTAGCTCTGCAGCGAGTGCTTGTTGGTGCTCGTCAGACAGCTCTACTACTGGCACGAATTTCTCACCCATACCCTGAGAAGTAAAGACTTCTATAACTGCTTTGTTGGAACCGGCACCCATCGTCAACATGTTCCCTGCAGAAATAGTTCCATCGCTACGACGGACGAGTACGGTTGGCCGTTCCGAATTTAATGGCGAATTACCATTAGCTGACTGATCAATAATTTGTTTGAACGCTATTTTTTCACTCATATTTGTTTTTATTCTTTATTTAGTTGATTGTTTATACGATAGCAAAATATTTGTATTATGTCAATAGTATTTTATTATATATAATACCTTTTAGAGTACTACTGTCCTTTTACTAAGAGCAGGGTTCATTTTAGGAAGAAATACTAAATGACAGGCCCATTACCGTGCCTATCATTTTTGCTGCAAATCTATGTTATCAGCTAGTCTTTGAGATGGAACTTAACCCGTTCGACAACATCTCCGATAACGACTTGCGATTTGACGAGATAATCATCTACGCCAAGGTTTTCGGCACGTTCTTTATCTTTGGGCTGGCTAAGAGCTGTCAACATAATCACTCGAATGTTTGCAGTCTCAGGGGTGTTACGGAGTATATCAAGTACATCAAAACCACTGATCTTTGGCATCATCGCATCAAGAAGCACGAGATCAGGTTTAAACTCTATAGTAGTGCTTAAAGCTATTTCACCGTTGTTAACTTGTTTGACATCGAAACCTTCTAGCTCGAGTCTAGCTTGGTATACATCGGCAAGCGCATTGTCATCTTCAACAAGCAAAATACGTTTTTTGGAATCCATATCCTTATTCTACCGAGCTAAAGGCAAAAGCACAACTGTTATCCATCCCCGAGTAATTTTTTGGCAGTTGTAAGTTGTGGGTCACGGCCAGCATCGACATCTGCTTGGGTCAACTTTACGATGACGTCCGGCTTAAGACCTGTGCCATCAATATTGATTCCGTTTGGCGTAAACCATTTTGCGACCGTCACCTTGAGTTGTGCGCCTCCGCCAAGTTCAAGCACCTGTTGCACACTACCCTTGCCATATGATTGCTCACCGACTAAGGACGCTGCCTTATTGTCACGTAATGAGCTTGATAAAATCTCGCTCGCACTCGCGCTGCCTCCGTTGATCAAGACGACTGTCTTAACACCCTCTAGCGTGGCGTCGTTGCCCGTCTTACGTGTATCTGTCACTTTGCCATTCTCACGCTGCGTCACAACCGTTTTGTTTTTGAGCCAAATTCCGGCAACGTCAACAGCAGCGTCGACATAACCGCCACCATCGCTTCGAAGATCAATGATGACACCTTTCATCCCGTCACGCTTGAAATTTAGCGCTGCTTTTTTAGCAAGTGCGCCGGTTTGATCATCAAATCGAGAGATAGTGAGAATACCGATCCCATCTTCTTCGGAGCTGAGTACGCTTGGATTGTTGATAATAGCGCGCGTCAGCGTATAGGTTTGTGTTTGATCACCTCGCTTGATACCCAACTGTACTGATGTGCCCTTTTCACCTTTGATAGCAGCGACTGCTTTGTCGGAAGTCCAGCCTAGCGTCGATTGGCCATTGATCGTTTGCACTATGTCACCCATCTTCAACCCAGCAGAAGCGGCCGGGTTATCGGGTAATATACGACCGAGGGTGATCTGACCATCACGCTCTTCGATGATTGCGCCTATACCAGCGCCTACATTGCCCGTCAGATCGTCGCTAAACTGTTTAGCTTCTTCTGAGGTGAGATAGACAGTATGCTTATCGCCAGCCGCAGCGACGAGGCCATGATTAGCGCCATCGATGAGTTTTTGAGTATCAAGTTTACCGTCAAAATTTGCAACGAGATACTTATACGTGCGTTCGACACTCGAAAGATCTATCGTACTCGTTGAGCGTTTGTAGCCCAGCAGTGGCGAGATTGTAGCTTCGATGACCGTGGCTTGCGTACCGAGCAAAAAGCCGCCCACCAGGAGTGCGACCGCACCACCAAATAGCCAATACCTACTGTAGGTTGTTTTGAGTTTTTCTTTCGGTGTAGGCATAGTTTCTATTAATAAGTATAGCGCACGTTCACCTGAACGTGCGCGTCATAGTTGTTGTGCTTTCGTAAAATCTTAGGCCTATTTGATATATATAAATTCGTCCCAAGCAGCCGCGCTCATACGCATTTGGCTGTACATTCCGTAGCCTGCACCATAGTTGTAATTATATTGACTAATGAGGACATCGCCGTTGTCATAGACTGCTTCAACATACCCAACATGGCCTTCGGGTCCACCCGATTTAGCCGAATGCATGACAGCCAGTGAGCCGGCTCGTGGTGAATAACCCGTGCCAAATCCTGCAGACCGTGCGCTCGATGGGAGGTTAGTCGCATTACCCCAATACATTGGGTACATGCCAGTTTCTTTGGCAACTCGCCATGCAGCATAGCTTGCACACTGACGGCAGCCGTAGCCTTTGCCATCACCACCATTGCCATCTGCGCCACCCATAGAATAATATCCTGACATTTGGCAATTGCTAGAATTCCATGGATAATCACCGGCTGCGCCACTTGCGATAAGTGTAGCACCACCAGCGCCCGCGAACCTGGCAGCAATGGCTGCTTGTTGCTGCTGACGGACTGCTTCTTGCTCAGATTTGCTCTTTGCTGAAAGCTGCTCGTAAGCCGATTGTTGACCTCGAGTTTGCGCTACGAGGTTCGCTTGTTCGGCTTCTTTCGCTGCGAGTGCATCACGGGTATTTTTTTGATCAGCTAGAACACGTTGCACATCTTTGCGCTGTGCTTCGAGGGTTGCTTTAAGTTTGTTGATCTGTGCAATTGCTTGCTGAACAGATTTCTGGACTTGTTCTTGATTAGCACTTTTATCGACGTAATCAGCGATATTGCTGCTACTTGCGAGCATTTCCAGTGGCGTAATACTATCGTCAACATAAAGATCTGCTAGCGTATCACCGAGAACCGATTTATTTTGATCAAGCTTCTTCTGATTTGCAACTATTTGCTCATTGAGCTGCTTCTCTTTTGCAACGCTAAGATCAAGCTGAGCTTGGATGCGTGCTTTGTCGTTCGAAATGCGACTGAGTGCAGCCTGCAAGGTATCGCCTTGTGCCTTAAGTGCACCTGCTTGGGCGTTATAGGTATCTATTTGGTTTTGTAATGCTGCTATTTTTGCATCATATTCGTCCGCAAGCACGGGACGTGACATAAATGGCGCAGCAGTTAAAGAGAGTACAGCGGCCGCAATAATACACGCTCGCGTGGCGAACCGTATTTTTGAAGCTGGTGTGGTGGACCGCTGTTTCACTAATCCTAGACTAGCATAAGCATCTTGCCACTGTCAAGAGCAGGCTTTTGCGCGGCTGTTTTAAAAAGCTTAGATTTTAAGATAGCGTCGAGTTGCAAGTAATGATGAGAGGACGCCAATAATCGCACCGATAGCAATCATAGAAAGCAAAATGATACCAATGTATGAGACGAGGAAGCTAATTGTTGGTTGAATTGCTACTTGGTAGCTGAGAAGCTTGTCTTTTGCCGAGTACAGCATCGCCATACCGAGACCTGTTGCAAGCACAGCTGCAATAAAACCATAGACCACAGCTTCGACAATGAACGGTCCACGAATAAAGCTGCGATCCGCACCAATGAGTTTCATCATCTGGATCTCTTCCTTGCGGTTAAAAATTGCCATACGGATGGTATTGAAAACGATTAGGCTAGAAATTATGACGAATACTATACTTGCGATCAGTCCAGCACGATCGGCAAAATCAATCCACCGGCCGATGTTTTGTATGGCTGCCCTTCGCGGTCCGGCAAAAGATGGCTCTCGCTCGGTGTCGATATGTGTCTTTAAATCTTTATTGGTAGCTACAAAATTTTGTAGTTCTTGGGTTTTGTTAATGTCATACAAATTGACACGCACAGTCGCCGGGAATTTATTAATTGCTTCGTTAAGTGCATCAAGAGTGGCTGAGTTGCTGGCATTATCCTTTGCATATTGCGTACGCGCCTGTGATGCAGTAATGTAACTCACTGATCTAACAGATGGTAGTTGGCGGATCTGGCCAATGATTTTGTCTGCATCAGACTGGGTAGTGTCATTTTGTAAGTAGATAGAGATATCAACTTTGCTACGGATGTCTTCCACTGTAGTAACGAGCGTACTCCGTGCGGCGACAGTCATAAAGATAATTAGTAGGGTGATCGTCATAACTGCCGTGGCAGCAATGGTTAACCATGCGTTACGTGAAAAGTTATTCGCGCCGTAGCGGACCATGCGAAGAAACGTAATCCATTGACGGCGCTTGCGCCGCTTCATTGCAAACCCTTTGGCGTCTTGTTTTTTTGCCATTATTGTCGGTAACTCCCCTGCGCTTGGTCGCTGGTAATTTTGCCGTGTTCCAGCGTAACAACGCGACGCTTGAGTTTGTTAACAATATCTACGTTGTGCGTTGTCAAGATGACGGTCGTACCATAACGGTTGATTTTCTCGAGTAACTTGACGATCTCCCAAGAATGCTTCGGGTCAAGATTTCCCGTCGGCTCATCGGCAATCAAAATCTTTGGTTGACGCACCACGGCGCGTGCAATCGCGACACGTTGTCGTTCTCCACCCGATAGTTGGTGGGGGAAGCTCTTTTCTTTACCTGTGAGTCCAACAAGCTCTATCACACGCGGTACGGTTGATTTGATCTCGCGGTTTGTCATACCGGCGATCTCGAGGGCAAAGGCAATATTTTCAAATACCGTGCGCTGCGGCAATAATTTAAAATCTTGGAAAACAACGCCGATCTTGCGGCGTAGTAATGGAATGTGTTTATCTTTCAGGGTATCGTAGTCAATCCCACCGACAACGATCTTGCCTGTCGTCGGCTTCTCTTCTCGAGTAAGAATTTTGAGCAGCGTCGATTTGCCAGCGCCAGAGGTGCCAACGAGTATGACAAATTCTTTTGGCTCGACGTGAAGGCTAATGCGATTGAGCGCTGGCTTGGATGTCTTGCCGTATGTTTTTGTTACCCTATCTAACAGAATCATGATTCTTTAATTGTAGCACGCAAGCCGTGTGGCTTCATAACCTTATGCAGTAAGATTCATCTATTGCTCGAGGTATGCCGTCATAAACTCATTGAGCTTACCATCAAGTACCGCTTTGGCGTCGTTGTCTTCGTGTTTTGTACGCGTATCTTTGACAAGGGTGTATGGATGGAGTATGTAGTTGCGGATCTGGCTGCCCCAGTTTGCACTCTCACCTGCTTGCAGGTCAGACAGTCGTTCGGCGTGCTGCTCAAGTTTGAGCTGCGCCAGTTTTGAACGCAGAAGTTTGAGCGCCGTTTCCCTGTTTTGGAGCTGACTGCGTTCGTTTTGGATAGCTACTACGGTATTTGTCGGCAGGTGCGTAATGCGCACCGCGGAATCCGTCGTGTTGACGCTCTGGCCGCCGTGACCGCCCGCGCGGTAGACGTCGATCTTGAGATCTTTTTCATCAAGAGCCACTTCGTCAGGAACATCGATCTGCGGCAAAACTTCGACGAGTGCAAAACTCGTTTGGCGTAAATTGTCAGAATTAAATGGACTAAGCCGCACAAGTCGGTGGACGCCGTGCTCACTTTTTAATTTTCCGTATGCATATGGGCCACTCATTTCGATGACGCTCGTTTTAATACCCGCTTCTTCACCGGCAGAGCGTTCGACATTTTTTGTGGCTATGCCGGACTTTTCAGCCCATCGCAAATACATCCGCTCGAGCATCTGTGCCCAATCCTGCGCATCGTTACCACCAACCCCAGAGGTTATGCGAAGAATTGCATCGTGATCATCGTATTCACCGTCATACAGCAGTTCTTTTTTACGAGCGGCAAACTCAGTTTCGAGAGCAGCTATTTGGGTATCAAATTCTTTTTCGAGCGAGTTATCACCAAGTTCAATGAGTTCGTTCAAATCGGCAAGCTGGGCCTGCAACGTTTCCCATGGATCAATCTGACCTTTAAGATTAAACGCGCGCTTACTGATATCTGCTGCATGGATCGGGTTATTCCATACTTCAGGTTTGGCTAGCTCAGCATCAAGCTCGACTAACTCATTGCTTTTGGCTGACAAATGAAGTCGCTCGATAGCTGCAAGCACCGCCTGCTCTAAATCAGTAACACGTTTTTGTAATGGCTGCATTCTACTTATTGTAGCACTTCACAGAGGTATACTAGAGGTATGCATATTGGGGTATTTGATTCTGGTATAGGGGGCGAAGCGGTGGCGGTGGCTTTACGTGAATATTTTCCGGCGGCGCGCATAGATGTTGTCAACGATACGCCGAATCTGCCGTACGGCGATAAGTCACAGGCAGAAATTCGTGCTCTGACCGATGCTGCAATAACACCACTACTTGGTTGCGACGCGATCGTCATCGCTTGCAATTCAGCAACTACTGCTGCAATTGATTGGCTGCGAGAACGTTATCCAGAGCAGTTTTTTGTTGGCATTGAGCCAATGATAAAAACAGCAGCCGCCCTTACCACATCGAAAATCGTCTGCGTACTTGCAACTCCTGCAACATTATCAAGCCACCGTTACAAGCGACTAAAGCAACGATTTGGCGCTGGAGTAATTTTTCTCGAACCAGATTGTCATGACTGGGCCGCGCTGATCGAACAATCAAGCATCAACAAACAACATATTGCCGACGCGGTTCTACCGGCTATCGATGCCGGTGCGGATGTGATCGTACTCGGTTGTACCCACTATCACTGGATCAAAGACGAGATAGAATTAGTAACAAAAAATAACGCTATAATCCTTGAGCCCTCTGAGGCGATTGCTCGGCGCTTAAAAGAATTGCGTACTTAGAGCGAAGTAACAGCTGCAATAAATTGTTCACCGCGATCGACATAATTTTTAAACATATCAAAACTTGATGCAGCAGGACTGAGAATGACAACACCAGGTCGCTGAGCGAATGTCGCTGCCGCTTGAACAACGTTGCTCATCGAACCAGTGACTAGTTCATAACGAATACCAGCAGCTTTACACATAAGGGCCAGCTCACCACCGTTACTACCGTAGCAAACTGCCTGTGCGTCCTTCTTTTTGAATGCGTCTATCATTTCGCGGTAATCAGCACCTTTATCTTTGCCGCCAAGTAGCACGGTCACTGGCACGTTAAAACTATGAAGCGCAGCTATAACCGAGCCTGGTGTCGTAGCGATGCTATCATCATAATATTTGATGTCGTCTTTTTCAGCGACGAATTTTAGTCGATGTGGCAAGCCATCAAAAGCAGCTAAACCTTTTGCAATTAACTCTGAATCCGTCACGTAATCTCTGATTGCTTCTATAGCCGCACTTGCATTTTCGATGTTGTGCTGGCCGGGAATGCGAAGGGCCTCAACCAGCGCACCGATAGGTTGTGGGTACGGACGTTTGGATGCTGGAGATTGCAAGGCAATTGCTGATGCGTTTGCGTTGTTTGCGTGATAGACGACGACATCATCAGCAGATTGAAACGTTGCAATATGCGATTTTGCATTGATATAATCAATCATCGAATCATGTACGTCGAGATGATCTGCTTCGATCGGAAGTACCACCGCAATATCCGGCGAGAATTGAGCATCCCAAAGCTGAAAACTCGAAAGTTCGTAGACGACAATATCGTCATCCTGGATTTTTCCAAGTACGCTAAGTGCAGGCACCCCTATGTTACCGACGAGATGGACGTTTTTGCCAGCCGCCCTCAAAATTGAAGCGATAAGCGAGCTGGTCGTGCCCTTGCCTTTTGTACCGGTCACTCCGATGACGGGAACAGGACATTTACTAAGAAATTCGTTCGTCATGCTCCAGACTTTGCTCGGATATGGCAGTTTTCGTGGCGGTAATCCTGCCGTGCGCACAATCATGTCAAACTCATCGAGCTTTGCAAACACACCCTCTCCCAGCATTGTCCTAGCTCCTTCGGGAACTGGTCGATCAAGCGCTGGATGCTCATCTACAATCATCACATCGTGACCGAGTGACGAAAAATAGCGATAATTCTCTTCACCTTCGATACCGTAGCCTGCAATCGCTATCTTCATATTGCTAGTCTACACTTTTTTTGGAAACAGCGTGTCGAACTTGTCGGCAAGTTTGACGATCAGCTCTTTTTCATCACTCGAGACACCAGCCAGCACCCAAGTAGTGTGGGCAATGAAGCTTTCAGCGGTCGTTACCATCAGTTGACGTGTTGTTGCGTTAATAGCCTCGGGAATTTTTTCGTAATCTTTGACAACACCATCAGCGAAGTAACGATTGGTATAAAAATTACTGATTTGCGAAACTGTCTGTGCACCCATTTGGTGGCGTCCAAGCGCATATGACTTAGCTGCGCTCAGCTCACTCTCGCTAATTTTGCCGTCGAGTACGCAGCGAAGTTCACGGACGATAATGTCAAACAAGGCTTCTGCCGTATCGTGGTTGACTTGCCCACCGAAATCCCACGATGAATCATGAAAGCCAGCTGACGTATCTGAAAAGACGCCGTAGGCCAATCCTTTTTGTCGAGCAGCACCATAAATACGCGAGTGCATTGTCCCCGTCAAAATATGGTTAAGTGCATCCATCGCATCCGATTCTTCGTCACTAATTTCACGCGGTAGCATCAAAGTCAGGCCAAAGGTTAGATTCGATGCTTCTTTACGACGAATAAGTGTTGGATTGCCGCTTGAGAGTTCATCGCGTGGCACATCGAAGCGTTCGCCAGGTTTTAAATCCCAGTCTTCGAGCTGTCGAATAATTTCACTTTTACGACCATGTAACTTACCAGCAATGACAAATCGCATATTGTGCGCAGTGTGTGTTCGGCGATAGTGTTCCTTAATATCAGCGAGCGTCACGTTATTAATCGTCTGGATACGTTGCCAAAATGTATAAATGTCTTCGCCAAGTAATTGCTGAATCTTCGGCCATAATACGCGGTTGTGGTTATTTAAGTACCCAGTGAGCTCACTCTTAACGTTGCCTTTTTCGGCTGCGAGTTCTTCTTCGTTGAATCGAGGTGAGCAGATCGCTGCTCGCTGGAGATCAAAAATTCGTTCCCATTCAAAATCCGCACAGTCAGCAACGTAGACCATTGAGAGATCTGACGTATACGCATTGTGATAGGCGCCATTTTTGGTAAATTCGGCTTCATATTCGTGTTCAGTTTTAAATTTTGCATTAGCACCAAAAGCCATATGCTCCATGACGTGTGCAGTTTCGTAAATGTCTTTATTCTTGACGTAGCGATTGCCAGCCCGGAATTGAAACTGAAAACTCATCACCGTTGCACCTGGCACATCGATTAACAAACCGCGGGCACCATTTTTAAGTCTAACTTCTTGGACAGTATGTTTCATACACTACTTGCGGTTTTTCTTACGGTTTTGTCGTGTCGCTTTTTTCTTTTTTCGGGCACTATTACGATCGCGATTTTGTTCAGTAGTGCTCTTTGCTTTTGTCACTGAAAAGTCATCATCGCGATTTATTTCACCACTCGCGATTTCGTTGACACCGATTTCAACGGAGCGCTCTGCAAGTTTTGTCAGTTCCGTTTCGTGCTCTTCATCTTCAATTGCGAGTGCATCATTTTTGTGTACATGCAAAATGATACCGAGTACTTCGTCGCGTAGCGTGAGCTGCAGACCGTCAAACAGCGTCTGAGATTCCTGTCGATATTCAACCAGCGGATCGCGCTGTCCAACACTTCGCCAATGAATACCATCACGGAGATGCTGCATATTCTCGAGGTGCTGCATCCACAATGTATCAAGCACTTGAATGTAGACGTCGCGCTCGATCTTGCGTAGCGTTTCTGGTTCAATTTCTGTCTCTTTTTTAGAGTACAAATCTTTCACTGCCTCAAGCGCTGCATCATAGCGAACTTTGTCTTTTAGTTCTTTTCCAATTTTTTCGAGCTGTTTATTGGTAAGTGGGAAAATTGCTTCAAATTCTTCAGCAAACTTTTTGTTATTCTTTGCAGGTAGCAGTGTTAGTTCACGCACCTTCTCTTTCATCAAACGCTCGATTTCGGGTTTAATGTCATCGCCTTCGAGAATCTTGCGGCGCATGGTATAAACAACTTTTCGATGTCGATTAATGACGTTGTCATACTGAACAACTTGCTTACGTGTATCGAAGTTGTAGCCTTCAACACGTTTTTGAGCTGATTCAAGTGTTTTTGAAACGGCCTTGTTTTGGATCGGCGTTTCTTCATCGACACCGAGTCGATCCATAAGTGACGCGATTCGTTCACCCTGGAAAATTCGCATCAAATCATCTTCGGTCGAAACAAAGAATTGACTTTCGCCAGGGTCACCCTGACGTCCGCCACGTCCACGTAGCTGGTTATCGATGCGGCGCGACTCGTGTCGTTCAGACCCAATAACGACGAGCCCACCGAGTTCAACAACACCTTTGCCAAGCACAATATCGGTACCACGACCGGCAATGTTGGTCGCGAGTGTCACGGCACCCTTTTCACCAGCCTTCGCGATGATGGCAGCTTCTCGCTCATTGTTCTTCGCGTTGAGTAGTTCGTAGGGAATTTTTTCTTTATCAAGCCACTTAGCAATTAACTCATTCTTTGCAATCGATGCACTCCCCACTAGTACAGGTCGCCCTGCTTCGTGGTGCTCGCGAATCGTATCAGCGACAGCTTTGAGTTTCCCTTTTTCTGTTTTGAAAATAAGATCTTGCTTGTCGATACGCACCGTTGGGCGATTAGGTGGTACCTGAATGACATCAAGGCTATAAATCTGCTGGAACTCTTCAGCTTCGGTAAATGCCGTACCGGTCATACCGCTGAGTTTTTTATACAAACGGAAGAAATTTTGGAAAGAAACAGTAGCCAGCGTCATACTCTCCTGCAAAACTGCCACCTGTTCCTTTGCTTCGATTGCCTGGTGGAGCCCTTCGTTGTAACGACGTCCTTGCATCAAACGTCCCGTATGCTCATCGACAATCACTACTTCACCTTGGTTCGTCACGACATAATCTTTGTCTCGGTGGAATAGTGTTTGCGCTTTGAGTGCCTGATCCATGTGGTAGACAGTTCTGACATTGTCTGGGGTGTATAGGTTTTTTACACCAAGCATCTTTTGGATGCGTTCAACACCCTCATCAGAAAGTGAGACGCTGCGGCGTTTTTCGTCGAGGATATAATCGTCAGCTTTGAGTTTGGCGGCAACTTTGGCAAATTGCTGGTAGCTTTCTGGATTTTCAGCAGCTGGCGCGGAAATAATCAACGGCGTACGCGCTTCATCGATAAGAATAGAGTCCACCTCGTCAACGATCGCAAAGTTTAGCTCACGCTGACGCAAAAGATTAGCGTCGTCAACCATATTGTCGCGCAAATAGTCGAAACCAAATTCATTGTTCGTGCCATACGTAATGTCAGCAGCATAGGCCTCTTTACGCGTTACTGGGCGGAGCTTGCGCATTCGCGGATCATCGTGTTCGTCATTATCAAACTCAGGATCGAAAATGTAGGAGGCTTCACCTGCAATGATGCCCACAGACAATCCAAGAAAATGATGTACTTCACCCATCCAGCCAGCGTCACGCATGGCCAAGTAATCATTTACTGTGACAATGTGAACACCATGGCCATCTATTGCATTAAGATAACTCGGAAGTGTTGCCATGAGCGTTTTACCTTCACCGGTGCGTAGCTCAGCAACGTCACCACCATGCAGTACCATTCCTCCAATTAGTTGCACATCGTAGTGGCGCATGCCTAGCACGCGATCACTTGCTTCGCGCACGAGTGCAAATGCATCGGGCAATATGTCATCGAGTGTGACATTTTTGTTCGTAAGACGTTTACGCAAAACCTCAGTTTGCTTCTTGAGTTCAGTCTTACTCATTTTTTTATATTTGTCTTCAAGTGCGTTGATCGAAGCCACTCGCTTTTCGAGTTTCTTGACAATCCGTCGCTGCGGATCTCCAAACACCTTCGTTAGCACTTTTTGACGATTCAAATTGGGCATATTCCCTCACTAGTCTGTAATTTTCTGTAAATCTGATGCTTATTATACTTGTTTATGGCCTAATAAAAAAGAGGTGGATGCGAGTGACCCACCTCTTTTTATTTCGCAGCTTTATTGTTCTTCACGGGCGTAACTACGCTTAAACCGACTGAGTGCGGCTCTCGTTTTGCCAACGTGACCAAGGTGAGCATCTTTATATTTCTTAAGCTGCATCGTTAGTTTGTGTTCGACAATATCGACGGCAGCAAACATATTCAGTGTTGAGTCTTTTGCAGTAAGTTTTTTGTCAGGAACCGACAAGATCACTTCGGCTTCATATTTGTTGCCGTGATCTCGATTTACTTGCCGAAGCTTTACCTCTGCAGTCACACTTTTTCGTGCATGCCGCGGGAGAAACCGATCAAGTTGGCCTACCTTTCTCATCACATATTGCTTTGTTTTCTCATCCGGCTCATATTTGATGCCCGAAATTGCGATTGATTGGATCATAGGTACCCTCCTTGTTTATTCGGATTTGGTACTTCTAGTATAGCATTTTTTGCTGCTTGCGGTTACTTGATAATGCGAGAAGCATATACCTATATAATCGTTTTGTTGCCCATGTACGGACGAAGAACTTCAGGGATAGTAACATGTCCATCTGCAGTCTGATAATTTTCGATAATTGCCACCATCGCTCGGCCTAAGGCAAATGCCGTAGCGTCGTTGGTGTGGACGAGTTCAAGGCCATTATCAGTCCGGACGCGTGTATTAAGCCGTCGAGATTGGTAGTCAGTCATGTAATCCGCAGTGTGCGTTTCGCGGTATTTATCTTGGCCTGGTAACCATGCCTCCATATCGACACCCCTAGCGTTTGGTTTGCCAATGTCTATCGTGCACTTGAGAAGCACATGGTATGGCAGCTTGAGTTGAGCTAACAGATACTCTTGAATCGCGACAAAGAACATGTGTTCAGTATAGCTATTGTCTTTTGACGTAAAGCTTTCCATCTCGAGTTTGTCGAACTGATGCATGCGTATCAGTCCTTCCATATCTTTGCCGTACGTGCCGGCCTCTTTACGAAAACTCGTGGCGAGCCCTAGATAACGGACTGGTAGATCAGCTTGTTCAAAAATCTCGCCAGCGTGCATGCTCCCGAGCACATGCTCGGCACTTCCCTGTAGCCATAGTTCTTCGCCTTCAATCTTGTAGCGATCGTCCTGCGGCTCGAGTCGATCCATCTGATCATACGCTTCAGTACGTATCATCAGTGGCGGCAACACTGGCACAAACGGCTTCGTACTGACATCAAGACCTGCACCGATTGCAATTTCTTTTAGTATTTCTTCGTCACTTAGGGTATCTATAACAAAATGCTCAATGGCCAGTTGCAACCGCACAAGATCTCCCATGACATACGCAAAGCGCGCACCGGCTACCTTTGCTGCACGGTCTTTATCAAGCCAACCACGAGCTTCAGCGATTTCATAATGGTTTTTCGGTGTAAAGTCGAAGGTCGGCTTTGTACCAACAACTTTGATCTCAACATTTTCGTCTTCACTCGCACCGTACGGCACATCTGCGTGTGGCATATTTGGTACTTTTTTTAAGATTGATATGTACTCATTTTCGACTGCAGTATATTCAGATTCACGCTCAGTTAGCTGCGCTTTGATCTGTTTTCCCTCGTCTATCGTCGCTTGATCTGGTTTAGCCCCGCCAGCAACCGATGCCTTCATTTTGCTAGCTGTCTGATTGCGCATCTCGCGCAGCTCATCAACCTGCTTCTGCAAGTCTCGGCGCGTGTCATCGAGCGTTAATAATTTGGATATCGAAACATCATAGCCTTTATCTCTGGCGGCTTGTTGAACTTTTTGGGAGTTTTCACGGATGAAACGAATATCTAGCATAGGTATGATTATACTCTATCAGAAAGTAATTAGTTTTTTTGATCTGGTGAACGTAAAGCAATCAAAGCTAAATTTGAACACGTTTTTCCGATAGAGGCTAGGAGCTCTCTTTTTTGTTTGCGGAGAGTATCTTCTCTCATTGAGATAGCGTCCATTTCAATTCCATATGTACCGCCGGAAATACGATCTGTTTTTCTGAGCTCTACTAAAAGTTGACCGCGATTTGCAAGTGACTGAAGTTCCTCGTCTATGTCATCAATTCTAGCACTTAAAGATTTTAAGCCTTCGGTGGTTGGCGTGCTTAGCTCAGGAGATTTACGTTTCGGTAGTCTCATTTAATTACATTATAGCACTAATGGTTACATATGTCAATTTACTCTGTTCGTAAGGCTTCAATCGGATCGAGTCTGGCGGCTTTACGGCTTGGGAAATAGCCAGCGATTACTGCAACCAGGATCAATACAGCAAGTAGCCCCAATGCTTGTAACCATTTAAACTCGAGCAAACTATTACTTGCACCAAGATCAAGTTGTTTCGTAATCCAAGGATTGAGCGCCGTGCCAAGTATCCAGGCTGCGGCGATACCAATTACGCCTCCAAGAAAACCTATCCAGGCAGCTTCGTAGCGGAACAACCGACTAACGTCTTTGCCGCGCATACCGAGCGCTCGCATGAGACCGATTTGGCTAGTCCGTTCGAGAACGGAAATATACTGCGTGTTTACAATACCAAAGATGCTGGCAATGAGTGCGATGACACCAAAACCACCGACGATACCCTGAAGCACGTTAACAATAGTAAACAAAAACCCTTGTAAATCATCTGCTGTTTGCGCGTACAAGTTGTCTGACTGTAATTTCGATTTAGCGTCTTTTGGCAATGTGCCATCTTTGACTTGCGCAGTTGCAGCGAAGTACTTTTGGTAATTGCTGGTGCCTTCGCTGCTGTAGTCAACAATTCCTTTCGCCGCAGATAGCGAAATTTGTATCGACGCAGTGTTCGTAAACGACAAATTACTCGGCTTAACCACTTCTTTGATCGTGAAATCGAGCTTTTTAATTTGCGTCTGACTGAGTTTAGCGAGGCCTGCAATACCCTCTGTGGCTAATACAGATTGGATCTTATCTTGACTCAGTGCTGACGGATCGCGTGAGATATAAATCGACAGTTGCTGTCCGATCAACTTATCTGATGTCGTGCCTAAAGTTTTGGCGAAGCTCTCGGGAATAACTGCTTCATTGGCAGCGAGATCTTTGCCTCTCACCATCTTCATTCCAGTGACATGCTCACTGAGTACATCAGGGTTGTACACGTTGACATCAGCGGTGTATTTTTTATCGTCTCTTGCTCCAAAAGTTAAATAACTGGTCGTGAATTGATAAATCGGTCGTACGTTTTTGAGGTATGGCTTGGCTTGCAGTTTTGCAATATCGTCGTTATTAAGCAGTGTTACGTTTGGTGCTCCGACTCCTGCGCTTCCTGTGTCCGGATTATACTCACGAAGATCAGACTGCGGCTGGGGAATACCGTTAATAGCCTTATCTTTTACAATAAATAGCGATGAAGGATCAACATTTGATGAAATCAATTTATCAGCATAATCACGAGCGCCCTGCCCTGCAGCGAGGCTTAACATCAGCGTAAATGCACCGACGCCAATCGCTAAGCTAGTAAGTAACGTACGAATCTTTGCTTGGCGCAGACTCTTGCCGGCTCTACGAAGGATATCGAGACTATTCATTATACTTCTCCTTCATTTTGGCTATCGCTATCGGATTGGACTTTTCCGTCGCGCATGTATATTTGTCGATCACATTTCATCGCTAAGTCATCGTCGTGCGTCACAACGATGAGAGTTGCTCCGTTTTGTTTCGCATAATCAAAAAGTAGTGTTTCAATAGTAGCACTGGTTGTCGAATCTAGATTACCTGTTGGTTCATCGGCGAAAAGTACTTTTGGATCATTAACGATTGCACGGGCAATCGCCAGGCGTTGCTTCTGACCGCCTGAAAGATCTTTTGCTTTTGATTTGATTTTGTCGCCTAGCTCGACAGCAATTAGAGCTCTCTCTACCATCGTTTTACGTTTTGAGCGAGCAACACCGGCAATTTCAAGTGGCAAACTGACATTGTCATAGCATGATTCATTACCTTGAACAAAAAAACTCTGAAAAATAAAACTCATTTGATGTGAGCGAAAACTGTCTATCTTCTTCTGCTTCATGGTGCGAAGCAATTCTCCGTTGACTATTACATCACCTGTCGTCGGTCGATCAAGTCCGCTCATCACATGCATCAATGTTGACTTGCCAGACCCTGATTTACCGATGACGGCGACGATTTGACCATCTGGAATACGAAATGATATGTCATCAAGTGCCGTAAAAACTGTCTTTTTTTTGCCGTACACTTTTGTCAAATTTGCTACTTCAATCATTTAATTTCCCCACCCTCATTAGTTGTATACGAAGGGCGCTGATAGTGTGTCGTTAGTTGCAAAACAATCATACCTGTACCAACCACAAGCGCGGCCAAAATCGTAAAGAAATTAAGTACCTCAACAAAGTAACTGAGAATAAGCACCGTCGATCCAAACAACATTACTAGTACTGAATTTAGCTGTGCCCTGCGGAGAACGAGACGACCTATGTAGTAGCCAAACACTGGCCCGCTTAAGGCGATCAGTAGTGCCCATACAAGCATGATGATAATGGCAAGCGGGATACCAAATACCGTCAGTGCAACAAGTGCGGCGAGGATCGGCACACCAATCAATACAAAGAACCCAACCAGTAGACTCATACCAAACCGCTGTAGCCCATTGGCTGTTATGCGGTCCATGGCTTGAGGCACTGCAATGATTAGCACCATCGCAATTAGGAGCATCGCTAAGAAGAAATAAATAGCAGCGCCACGGGCATATTCTGCTGTATCTACTTGTTGAGTTGGTTGCGGCTCCGTACGAACAACTTCTCCAGCAACTGTGCCGTTTGCGAGTTCTGCGGTATTTTCACTCGTGTAATACAGTCCACCACCGATTTTAGATCCGACATTTGTCTTTAAATTACTGACACTACTCGTTACATTTCTGCCGATTGTGCCATTAACAGTCAATGTATTCGCACCAATTGCCACATCGCGCTGCACTTGCCCATCTATTGTGACTGTTTGACTGGCGCCGTTGAGGTCGCGTCCAATCTTTGCTGCACTATCGAGAGTAACAACTTGTCCAAAAATAGTGGCACTGCCGCTGACAGCTCCACTGAGATCTAGCTGCTGCGCAGCAACACGAACATCTCCTGCAACTGTTCCGCTCACCTTCACTGTTTGACCGGCACAGAAGACGTCACCGTTGATCGTGCCGTCAATTGTCACTGATTGGCCGGCACAGTAAACATCACCATTTACAGTCCCGGAAATGACGATGGTGTTGCCATACGCATAATACGCGCTATCGACCGTCTGACTCTTTGAGAGCGTAGTGGTGTCTCCACTGTCAACTCGCTGCGGTGTGGCATGAACAATACCCGTAGCGGCTACGACCGCGACACCCACTGCAATAACTACTCCAATAATCCTCGTTTTCATACCCCTCCTTCGTTGCTGTTATTATACGCTGAAACACGGTGAAACCACAATGTGAGTTTGCGCGATACTTGATTACGCCCTACGAGTTAACATCTCTTTCAAACTGACTTTACGGTTGTACTCTAGCGCACCGTAGCGAAATATATGAATTGCAATCATTAGCGTCAAACCAGCAGTTACCGCCATTATGAGTGAGGCAATGACAAATTCATGTGGTTGCAGATTACCAACCGCATTTCTCAGAAGCAAAGGGATCGGCGCTGTAAGTGGGAAATAACTTAAAAATTGGACGATTGGTGCTTGTGGTGTCGAAATAAAGACCGACAATGCATAGAGCGGACCAAAGATCAAAATCATAATGACACCAAAGAACCCGCCCGCATCTTTTGCTGTTGGTGACGCTGCACCTATCGCAACGAGTAAGCCAGTAAATAATAAAAAGCTCAGCGAAAACAATACGAATCCGCTTCCAATTCGCACAGGGTCAAATGCGAGCCGGCTCAAATCGACATCTGGAAGCTGAAGCTGATGACGTACTGATAAGTAGCCAATGACAATAAAAGCGACAGTTACAAGCACTTGTAAAAATCCAAGTGTTACAAGTGCTAAGATTTTACCGATGATGAGTGTTCGCGCACTGATCGTTGTTAGAATCATTTCTATCACCCGGTTTTCCTTCTCTTCGACTGTCGATGTCAGCATCCGGTTACCGAATGTTGAAATGAGAATATAGAACAAAACAAGGAATAGTCCCGGTACAATAGCCTCGGTAATTCCGTTGTACACTTGAGAATCTTTATACGTTATGGTTGAGGTCGTGATTTTATCAGATAACACCGTCATAATATTCGCGGATACGTCTGCAGTCACTGATTGTTGCAAGAGGCTTCTTGCAACTCCCTCGTAGCGGCCATTATTAAATATTCCGACGTCATTGGCATACACCTTTACCGGTTCTGTTGATATGTCTTCAGGATAAGCAAAAAATGCGTCGAGCCTGCCTTGTTTTACTGCTTCAATCGAAGCTGCCGCAGATGTTACTGATGAGCCACCAAATTCCTTGAGAAGTTCAGGTTTTATGAGTTTTGATCGGTCAAAGACCTGAAAGCTAAACTTTTGATTGCCAATTTCTTGAGTTGCTTGTTCAGTAGCTTGGTTTGAGAGAAACACAATCGCAAACACTACGCCGATCATAATCGGCAGCAACAAGCTCACGAGCCAAAAGCTTTTACTCTTCATGGTTCGCAGTACTTCAAAGCGAAATACGGTCGATAAATTATACATTTACTACCTCCTTATGGCCGTAGACTTCGAGGAAAATGTCATCGAGTGACTTTCCGCCAAAATTTTTTCTGACTTCTCTTATCGAACCATACGCTGCCGCAGCGCCATCTTTAAGCAAAATAATTCGGTCACAGAGCCGTTCGACTTCTTCCATCTGATGCGACACAAATATGACTGTTGTTCCCTTGCTTTGATGCTCTTCGACAATATCCATCAGTAGTCGTCGGTTTACAGGATCGAAGCCTTTGGTCGGTTCGTCGAGAATAAGTAACTCCGGATCATTAAGAATAGTGACACCTAGCTGCACTTTTTGCTGTTGACCGCCAGATAGCTTATCGAGTCGAACATGCGCCTTATCGCCTAGTTCTACACGTTCGAGATATGCAAGTGACTGCTTCCGTGCATCATGGCTTGAAAGACCTTTGAGCTGACCAAAATACATCATTACATCGAGCACTTTTTCTTTCTTATATAGTCCGCGTTCTTCAGGCAAATACCCAAGTCTAATGCCGCCATCAACGGTGAATGGCCGGCCATCGATGTGCAACAAACCACTTGTTGCAGTATAAATCCCGAGAAGTGCCCGTAATGTCGTTGTTTTACCAGAACCGTTTGAACCAAGGAGTCCAAAGGTTTCGCCTCTTTTTATTTCAAATGATAAATTTTCAATTACTTTTGTCGTGCCAAAACTCATCGAAAAATTGTGTATGGAAACAATTGCGTCTGTCATATCCTACAATCGTAGCATACCTGACAGGCTGATCGAGAGAATCTTGCTATACTTGAAAGAATGGATAAGCTCAAACGAATACAAGCAATAGTGCGTGCTGCGACCGCGCCCGAGGAATCGGTTTCCTACCTCGACCGCTTTGATGAAACCATATCACCGAACATGCGTGCGCTGCGACTCAGTCTGACTATCGCCGACACACTCGTTGCGATGGGTGTATCCGTTGCCGATGTTGTCAGCATGTCACTCGATATTACCGAACGCTATTGTAAGCGCAAAGTACAATTTGATATCAGTTCGACACTTATTACCGCATCTCAAGACCGCGGTGATGATCGTGAACCCCTCACCCTGATCCGTCATGCTACACCGCGTACCATCAATACGATGACCATCCAAAGCATGCAAGAACTTGTTCGTGAAATTCAAAGCGGCAGCCTGGATCTCAATAATGCTGAAATGAAGCTAAACGCAATTATTGAACACCCGAAAAAATATCCCTACTGGTTGACGGCCCTTGGCGGCGGAAGTGTCAGTGCCGGTGTTGGGATATTGTACGGTGCCAGCCCTATTATTGTCAGCATTATGTTTGGCTTAGGACTAGGAGTGACCTATTTTCTTCGCTTACTTGCACACAGGCGTGTGCCAACTTTTTTTGCACAAGTTTTTTCTGCAATTATCATTACCTTGATTGCGGCCAGTGTGACGTGGCTTGATTCGTATAGCGTGTTCAGCTGGTTAAGCAACGTCAATGCGACGCTTATCGTCATTGGCGGCATCGTCTTACTCGTTGCGGGACTCGCTATCGTCGGTGCCGTACAAGATGCGATTGACGAATTTTATGTGACCGCAAACGCTCGGTTACTCAAAGTTGTCATGATGACGATTGGCATTGTAGCCGGTGTATTAATCGGTATCTACATCGCAGCACAGCTACATATTTTTATTCAGGTTGATCCTGGTAGCACAATCTTGCGTGGTCAATGGCAGCTTCTTGGCGCACTTGTTATTTCAGCTGGTTATGCGCTGAGCGTGCAGTCTTCCCTGCTGGGTGTTATTGCCGGAGCAGGCATGGGCGCAATCGGCTGGATCGCATATGTCGCCGTCGCAGGCACTGGCTCGTTATCAGCAATCATTGCCAGTGGCTTTGCTGCAATGATTGTTGGTGGCTCAGCAACTCTTGTCTCGCGGTGGTGGCAGACACCTTCAACTGCTTTAATGACCGCTGGTATCGTTCCGCTCGTCCCTGGATTGACGCTGTACAACGGACTTTTTGCACTTGTTGGCAATTCTTCGAACACTATAAGTTTTGCGAATGGCGTGCAAACACTATTTAGTGCGCTACTGATCGCTCTGGCAATCGCCAGCGGTGTTAGCTTTGGTCATCTTATCGCTCGGCCTGTTCGTCGGACACTCGTCAAAGCGAGAAACGCACTTCCACGTCGAGAATTATAATAGCTCTGGATATATGTCTTTTGTCGTCGCATCAACTTCTGTACGCAGCTGCGGGAATGGAATTCCTTCGCGAGCAGTGATACCCTCGAGGCTCCAAAAGATTCGTTCCGAATAACCAAGTCCACAGGCTGGTGGCATGCCGTATTCCAGTGCTTCAACATAATCAATATCCATCATTTGCGCTTCCTCATCACCGCCGTCTCGTAGCTTTTGTTGCTCTTTAAAGCGATTGTACTGATCAACTGGATCATTGAGCTCTGAAAAAGCTTTACACATTTCACTGCCACCAAACACAAGATTAAATTGCTCACTCAAACGAGTGTCGTTCGGATTTACCTTCGCAAGTGGCTGCATAAAGACTGGCATATCGATCAGAAAAACAGGTCCTGCCAGTGTTTTACGATATTTTTTCCATAGTTTATCGAGGCTTCTGAGACGATTGTCAGTTCGCTCGACTTCAAGTTTGTGCTCGGCAAGTTTTGCTTTGATGTCCTCCATCGATGACCCAAAGACATCGATGCCGTACTGCTCTTTCAGGATGTTTACAAAACTAATAGTTGGAAAATGAACATTATCTGCGCCAAAATCTACGGTCGTTCCGTCAGCAAGTGTAAATGTTCGTGTACCCCAGGTATGATCTGCAACATAGCGAATCATTCGTTCTGTGAGTTCCATACCGGCTTGCCAATCTGCATACGCCCAGTACCATTCCATCGCCATATGCTCTGGCAGATGTTCCTCAGTGTAATTTTCATTCCGAAACCGGGGTCCAAGATCGAAAACTTTTTCGAATCCTGCAACGAGAAGACGCTTGAGCGGTAGCTCATGGGATATACGCAAATAAAAGTCTTGGTCAAGCGCGTCCATGTGCGTCACGAAAGGATTTGCATCAGCACCACCAGCCGTTGCCTCGAGCACCGTATTATTAATTTCAATGAATCCTTCTTGTTCAAGAAACTGACGTGTCGCTTGCCAAAATTTACTGCGACGCACAAATCGTTGCCTAACATCTAAATTGACGTTCATATCAACGTAGCGTCGACGCATGCGCTCTTCTTTATTCGTCAGCTGTTCTGGCAGTGGCCTGAGTGCTTTTGTCAGTAAACGCAGCGAATGAACGCCGACAGATTTTTCACCAGTTTGTGTTGTCGTCATTATACCCGTTGCTTGAACGAAGTCACCCGTATCGAGAAGCTTGAGCTCTGGCATTCCTAGCTGTCCACTCGATGCGTCGAGATCTTTTACGGTGTCTTTTTGCAAATATAATTGAACTTCGCCACTTTCGTCGCGGAGCTTAATAAACGCTAGTTTACCGAAGCTACGAATTGACGTAATGCGGCCAACGATTGCTACTTCAGAATCTTTGAGTGTGTCAAAATCATCGACCACCTTTTGTATAGTGTGTGAGCGTGCAGAATTTGCCGGGTATGGCTCTACACCAAGCTCTTTTAACTGAGCCAGCTTGCGTAGTCGTTCGTCTCTGTAATCTTGAAGTGTTGCCATATACTACCAGTATAGCGCATCGGGTGCATCAGCCGAATTGCTCGATTAACCGAGATTGACAATCGTATAAGTAATTGTAGCTTTTGGTGTTGTCACAGTAACCGTTTCACCGACTTTTTTGTTCATGAGAGCAACACCAATTGGTGATTCGTTAGAAATCTTCCCCTCTAAAGGGTTTGCTTCGACAGGACCAACGATGTGATACGTGATTGATGTATCACCGTTTTTGAGTTCAACTTTTGAGCCTAATCCGATCGTTGAGCGGTGGGTAGTTTTGATAATTTCTGCATTTTGGAGTATGTCTTCAATTTCAGCAATTCGACTTTCGACTAGCCCCTGCTCTTCACGAGCTGCATCATATTCTGCATTTTCACTGAGATCACCATAGTCTCGTGCTTCTGCAATTTTTTCAGCAATCGAGCCACGGCGTGCTTTCAATTTTTCAAGTTCAGTTTGTAGTTCAGTTTGGCCATCTATGGTAATTTGATACTGTTTTTTCATAGTTACACCTGTATCTTTCTGATATTTATCTCTTACAAAGAGGTGCCAAAAATGGCACCGATAATAAGCAACTAGTTGTTTGTAAACCCTCGCAGGATACTACTTGTCTACAACGGTATTTAGTGTAGCAATTATTTGTTCAAGCGTCAACTTCTTCGTCTCACTGCTCTTGCGGTCAGTCAGCTCATATTCCCCTTCTACAACAGACCTATCAGATATCGTTATGCGGTGCGGAATACCGAGCAGTTCACTATCGGCGAATTTAGTGCCTGCTCGTTCATCACGATCGTCGTAGAGAACTTCTACTTTATGCGCCTGCAGCGTCTCGTAAAACTCATCTGCCTTCTTCGCACCCTCAGTACCAATTGATACCAAATAGACCTGATACGGTGCTACAGCCTCAGGCCAGACAAGCCCTTTTTCGTCTGAAAAATGCTCTGCAATCACGCCCATTAATCGACTAATGCCGATGCCGTAACAACCCATGACAAATGACTGACGTTGGCCGTTTTCGTCGGCATAATACATATCAAGGGCGTCGGTATACTTTGTTTCAAGCGGGAAGATGTTACCGACCTCAACAGATCGCAGCACTTCATACGGCTGTTTAGTCGTAGGATCTAAATCGCCTTTTTTTGCGTCTTTTATGTCGTAAAATTTGGCAGGACGCTCAAGATCACGGTCCCAGTTGACGTTAACATTATGGTAATCAGTTTTGTTGGCGCCACACTCAAAATTAACGAGTTGCTCTATTGAATCATCAGCGATGAGGTCGACACCAGGCGTAAGACCAATTAGCCCTGCGTAACCGACTTCTGCAGAAGTAACCTGTGTGACCGTTGCGGCATCGGCAAGTTCAACCGTCTTTGCGCTCAGTGCCATGCGCAGTTTTATTTCATTGACTTCATAGTCTCCACGTAGTGCAACAGCGACTGGTCGCTCGTCTACCAAATAAATCATTGTTTTAACGGTGCGCTCAACGGGAATTGCAAGTTCTTCTGCGAGCTGAGCGACACCAACGATACCTGGAGAATGGTACGAGACCATGTCACTTTGTTCCTCCGGCTGCGGTAATAGCGGTGCATATGAGGGAGCGACTTCTTGATTAAAGTATATATCGGTGCCCGGAACGTGATAAATAGTATCTTCACCTATCGCACTGATTGTCTGGTATTCATCACTGAATCGAGGCGTAAAGATACCACCATCTGCTTTGACGCGGTGTGTAATATCACCAATACCAAGTCGGGCATACACCTTTGTGTAGGCCGCAGCTATGTGCTCATAGATTTCTTCGTGTTGCTTTTGGTCGCGCGCAAAGGTATACAGATCCTTCATAAGAAATTCGCGCCCGCGTAAAATACCTGATTTTGCTCGTTTTTCATTACGAAACTTTGAACCTATTTGATACACTGACATCGGCAAATCTTTGTATGAAGACAAATATGCACGAGCCGCATCAACAATTGGCTCTTCGTGTGTCAAGCCGACACCGAGTTCAGTGCCATTTAAAAGCTTCGTTTTAAACCAGTTATCGACCACTGCGTCGTTCCAGCGATTGGTCTTTTCCCAAATATCGCTTGGCTGCAAGGTTGACATAAGTAGCTCATTAGCACCGGCTGCATCCATTTCTTGACGGACAATGTGCTTAATCTTCTCGATGACTCGCCATCCATACGGCAGGTATGAATACACTCCGGCCATTTCTTTATGAACAAACCCAGCACGAATCAATAGCTGCGCATTTTTTGCAACTTCATCAGCCGGAGCATTTTTGAGTGTTTTTGTGAAAGATTTTGAAACTCGCATAACTTCTACTAGTGTACCAGCATCGGCGCAACAAACAAAAAGTAAAACGCTAAGCCATTTTTGAGCATATGTAGTAGAATACCTGACCAGATACTACCGGTTATTTCTCTCAGAGCGCACAAAACTAAACTCAGCGCAAACACGTCTATCCCAACGTTGAGTTGCATGTGTAGTACAGCAAAACACATACTAGTTACAATTGTCGCAGCAATCAGGTTTGAGCTTCGGCGTAATTTACTGTACAAATACCCGCGAAACATGGTTTCTTCGGCGATTGGTGCGAGCACCACAAGTGCAATAAATGCTAAGACATACTCTGATTGACCATTGAGATTCTGGAAGCCCACATCTTGTGTCTGACTACTGTTAAAACCGGGAATGAATATTTGTGCCATACTCACAAAAACAAACGTGAGCACCAAATATGGCACTGCGCCGGCAAGCGCCATGCCAATATCACCAAAGCTAAGCAAGCGAGTTAAACCAAGCTCTTTTTTTGTCGTATGGAGTTTGAAAAGATATCGCGGCACCAGTATTGTAACGATAAGCGCCACGATATACGACAGTGCTGCGAGAATTGTTTGCAGGGCTGCGTCACTCACTGACGTGACTGGAACACCAAGCGAAATCAGTATTCGTGCAAATAACACAACCAAAAACTGTGCACCTATAAAAGCAGCGCTCAGCCACAATGTATAGCCAATTATATGAGCAACCCGCGACGGTAATTGCCGCCGAGGCGCGACTGCAGTCTGCGTGGTATCAGAAGAGCTTTGAGACATCTGCCACCGTTATCAATACAACAAGTGCCATCAGAGTTAAAAACCCTGCAGCTTGTATTTTTTCTTCACGCTCTTTGGTAAGTGGCCGTTTAAGCACCCTGTACACGGTCATTGTAAACCATCGCCCCCCATCAAGTGCCGGAATTGGTAGCGTGTTCATGACCGCGAGCGATAAAGATATAACTGCACTAAGAAAAATAAGTTGCCTAGCGCCTGCAGATTGGGCTTGAGGAAAAATTACTCCCAAAATTCCGATAGGTCCTGCAACACTGCCACTGACTTGAGAAAGTTCTTTATTACCAGCATCCCGCGACGACTGACTAAAACTGAGTGATTCCGCTACGCCTTTTATTGCACTTCCAAGGACACCGATAGTTCCCTTCAATGTCTCCCAGGTAAATTGTGCAGTTGTACCCAGGCCTACTAGTGGTGCCGACCATGTTGATTTCAGCACTTCTCGCTGACCGCTGACAACACCGAGGTACCCTTTTGTTTGGCTATGCTCAGCGCGTAGCGCAACGTTAGTAACGTATTCGGTACCCTTACGCGAATATATAAGCTCTATCGTTTTGCCCTTATTCGCAGTGGTTGCAGCCGACAGATCTTGCGGCGTTGTTATCGCTGCTCCGTTCACTCGTAGCAATTGATCGCCTGTTTTCAAGCCAGCTTTGGTGGCAGGTGAATTAGGCTCGATTTGTACTGCTTCAAGAGGAGATTTGACTAATGTTGAATCGCTAGCAATCGTAAATTGATTATCGAGTACTTTGGGAATCCCCGCTACGGCAAGTACGCTAAATAGTATGATTGCAATTATCCAGTTCATGACAACACCAGCAAGCAAAATACGAGTCTTTTGCCAGTACGTTGCCGCGCCGTAATCGCCTGGCTTCGTTGCTGCATCGTGCTCGCCCTGTAGTTTGACAAACCCGCCTAGTGGGAGCCAATTCAAAGTAAACAAAACATTGTCACCCAGAATACTATGCTTGATTGATTTCCCTTTAGCTTTTGGGGGGAATCCAATACCAAATTCTTCGACCACAACACCGTTACGACGAGCGACAATACCGTGCCCGAGCTCATGCAGTGCCACAAGCAGCACCAAAATAATCAGCCCAGTAATGATTCCTAGTAGCAACATTTATCCTCCAAAGCGTCGGCCGCGCCGCGCATATTCTTCTAATATAACCGGAATGTCTTCCTTTGTCATCTCAGGCCAAAATTTATCCAAAAATAAAAATTCACTGTAAGCAGATCGCCACAGCATGAAATCAGAAAGCCGCTGCTCACCGCTCGTGCGAACAATCAGGTCGCAAGGCGGCACATCAGGATGATCAATGACATTCGAAAACAATTCTAACGTTACATCTGCTGCGCTGATGCCTTGTTCTATCAGTTTTCTAGTTGCTCGAACAATTTCTTCTTGTCCACCATAATTAAAGCACATAGCGATCGTCGCACGCGTTCCGTTGATACTGGCTGCTTCGGCTTCATCAATCATCGTATTGATATCGTCGGGTAACCCTTCCCTCGTACCGAGGACAACAAAACGATAACCATCGTTGACGATTTGTTTGATATCGGTTTTAAATAATCGTCGAACTAACCGCATGAGACCGCGCACTTCATCTTCGGCCCTATCCCAGTTTTTGGTAGAAAATGAATAAAATGAGATGTATTTTACCCCAGCATCCGCCGTGGCTTCAATAACATCTTTTAAAGCATTATACCCAGAGAGATGTCCTTCGTACGTTGGCAAACCGTGCTTCTTTGCCCAACGGCGGTTGCCGTCAAGAATATACCCGATGTGTGATGGAATCTGATCGGCCATTAGATTGTAAGGATTTCTTTTTCCTTGGCCTTGAACTGTTCATCAATATGTCCTTGGTACGTCTGCATAAGTTTGTCGAATTCTTTTTCGACCGCTTTAACGTCATCTTCAGAGAGCTGCTTGGCCTCTTTGGCACGTTTGGCGTCTTTGAGCCCGTCCTGACGAATATTGCGCAGGGCGATGCGAGCATTCTCAACTTTGTCGCCGAGCTGCTTGACCATCTCACGACGTCGTTCTTCGGTAAGAGCTGGAATGGGTACACGTACCACACGTCCATCGTCACTCGGATTAAGACCGAGACTCTGGTCGTCACGGATTGCGGTCGTAATTGCTGTTATTTGACCTGGATCAAATGGTGACACTAGTAGCTGCTGCGCTTCTGGCGCCGTGACATTGGCAACTTGATGTAATGGCATTTTCGAGCCGTAAGCATCTACCATAACACCCGAAAGCATATCAGGATGCGCTCGCCCGGTACGTACTTTTTTTAAATCGTCACCGAAGTGCCCTAGAGCACTATTCATTTTGCGTTCATAATCATCAGTATCAAACATTATCCGTATTCCTCGCTTTTATACTTCTCATTATACCAGTAAACGCTTGTCTTATGCCGCTTTTTGGGCTCATTTCAAGGTATACTAGATATACATGACACTCCACTCCGTCTCTCTCCAAGACGTCCGCACGCACGGCCTTCACATCTCACGGCTTGACCCTGGTGTTACATTGATCATTGGGCAAAACGGTAGCGGTAAAACAACACTGCTTGAAGCAATCTACTTTCTGTATAGAGGTACAAGTTTCCGTGGTAGCGATCGTGACATGATTCGTTCGTCAGTTACCACATCACTTCTTAAACTTGAGCACTCTGAGGGGGAAAGGCGTGCTCGACTGACCCTTAGTCCGGATAATAAGCTCTCCAAAGAATTTACGCTGAGCGAGAAAAAAATAGCTCGTCTCAGTGCCGCAAACCGCTTGCCCGTTGTCCTCTTTGAGCCTGATGAGCTGCGCGTTCTGAGCAGTTCGCCATCACGACGGCGCGATTTTATCGACAATCTCATTGCCCGTCTTAAACCCGCTTACGCAACAGTGGTGAATCGTTATGCCCGCACGCTCCTGCAGCGCAACGAACTCCTCAAACAGCGAGAATTTATGGATTCTCATGTCTGGGACGCACATCTCTTTGCATGGGACGTCAAATTTGCTGAGCTTGCAAGTGTCATCGTTCACGAGCGCCAAGCGTTTCTCGAGCTTGCCAATGAGCATTTATCAACACTGTACTCAAAGCTTGCCAATGAACCTCATGAGGTCCAGATTATGTATGAAAACACGCTACCGGCTGCTGACTACCGCCAAGCATTAATCAATCAGCTTCACAGCCTGCGACGAAGTGACGCTCTTCGAGGGTTCACGAGCGTTGGGCCGCATCGTGACGATTTTACGACGTTTTTAGATACACGTCCGGCTGCCGCTTCAGCTTCACGTGGAGAAATGCGTTCGATTATGCTCGCACTGAAGTTACTAGAAGTTGAGCTGCAGCAAAAAGTTAGTGGCAGCTCCCCTCTTATTCTAATGGATGACGTCTTCTCTGAGCTCGACACTTCGCGTGAACGCCAGCTCATGCAGGCACTTAAAAGCTATCAAACAATCATTACGGCCACTGATCTCCGCAATGAACTCGTTATTGCCGCAACTGTAATTACATTAACAACGTAGTATATATATGAAATAAAAATAGCGACCCTCAATGAGTCGCTATTTTAATGTGGTGTTTTAACTTATTCAGTAACGCCAAGTTCAATGCGCTTGAACTGACTAATGCGAATGTTTTCACCACTCTTTGCAATTTGCTGTTTGATTCGATCACCAACTGTCATGCTATCGTCGAGAACAAATGCTTGCTCAGACAGAACAAGTTCCGCGAAATGCTTTTTGAGCTGTCCTTCAACGATCTTTTCGGCCATATCAGCTGGCTTACTTTTCAAGCCGTCACTCGCAAGAAGCTCTGCTTTCTTTGCAGCATAGTCGTCAGCTGGAATGTCGTCAGTAGTAGCATACGTTGGGTTCATTGCAGCAATTTGCATTGCTATCTGGTGAGCAAATTCTTTGAACTCAGGTAAACGTGCCACAAAATCAGTTTCACAATTCACTTCGACAATCACACCGATGCGGTTTGAATGAACGTACGCTTCGATAAGGCCTTCGCGAGTCTCTCGGTCACCTTTTTTCTCTGCTTTTGTGAGACCTTTCTTGCGCATTGCTTCGAGTGCTTTATCAAAGTCGCCGTCTGCATCAACGAGTGCGTGCTTTGCATCAGTTAGACCAACGCCTGTCAGTTCTTTAAGTTTCTTGATATCGTCAATTGAAATAGCCATCTATTTTACCTCTTCCTTCGCTGCACCAGCGCCATCTTTGACGGCTGCTGTGAAATAGTCGAGCAGGAGCTGTGAGCCCTTGATTGCATCGTCATTTCCAGGAATAACATAATCGACTTCACTTGGGTTTGCGTTAGTGTCAACGACACCGACAACAGGAACACCAAGTCGTTTTGCTTCACGAACAGCATTCGCATCAGCAATAATATCAAGCACTACGACAGCGCCAGGAATACCACTGAGATTTTTAATACCACCGTATTTACTATTAAGTAGGTCAATTTCCTCTTGAAAACGCTGCACCTCGAGCTTGTTGTAGCGTTTTTCAAGTTCACCACTTGCCATTCGCTTCTCAAGATCATGCAATTTCTTGATTTGCTGCGTCATCGTAGCTGTGTTTGTTAACATACCACCAACCCAGCGCTCGGTAACATACGGCTGACCTGCAGCTTCTGCTGAGGCCTTGACTATGTCTTTGAGTTGCTTTTTTGTACCAACAAATAGTACTTTTTTGCCACTTGTGGCAACTTTGGTCAAAAATGGCAATGCAACCTCAAGACCTTCGACCGTTTTTGTCAGGTCGATGATGTGTGATTCTTGCCGCTTTGAGTGAATGTATGGCGCCATTTTAGGGTGCCAACGGCTCGTTTTGTGTCCGAAATGAACACCAGCTTCGAGCAAAGCTTTTATATCAACAGCAACTGCCATGATATCCTTCTCCCTTCACACGCACGTTATATCAGGATACCTGTGCGTGTTGTTTTATAATTTTTAGTACCATTATATAATAACACCTCGAAGTAGATCTGTCGAGGTGTTATTGATATATTATTACACGCTATTAGCTGAAGTTTTGGCCGACAACAGAGCCGTACCAATTTGCACCGCCGTCGATCGATTCAAACACATAGATATCTGTCGCGCCAGCCACTGCTGTCATTGTTGGCTTTGTACCACCCGACCATAGTAAATTGCCAGTCGTGAGCGCCCAGTTAACAGTTTTTGTGCTCCCTGCCGGCTGACTAAGATAAAGCGTGAAGGCACATGCCTTACTCGCAACTGCACCAGTAATATTAAAAGCTGTTACATTTGCGCCCATTGTCACATTGTATACATTACCATTGCTTAAGTTTAGCGCGGGTTGAGCGCCGGCTGAGGCAATCGTCGAAACTTTTTCAACACCACCATTGGTGACTTGTGCAGCCAAATCAGTCAACGGAATATTTTGCCATCGACTCGAGCTGTTACGGACGAACAAATCATTTGTTGCTGGTGAGCTTATTTGTGTATCACTTGCAGAGCTGATTGCTCCGCCTACTCCTGGACTTCCCATACTGTATCTCTCCTCAAAAAGTTATCCTAATCTTAAACAACGAACCAGTTAGTACCGTCAGATTCATAATCTGCGCTCATCCAACCAGCATTTACAGTTGACTGCGTTGGCTCTCCGCCATCGAGCTGTCCACCGTTTGGTGTGTTGATCAAAATACTATTGCCAGATACTGCCGCACGTTTGACACGTACTCGAGCATTTGCCGCAGGGGCAGGAAGGTTGACTGTCACCGCGCTGACGCTTGGCGTTGCAATAACCCAGTTGTTGTTGACAGCATTGACTGTACCACCTGTTGAACGAACAATAACCCAGTTTGCGCCACCAGAACCGGCAGGGCCGGTTGCACCTGTTGCACCGACTGCACCAGCAGGGCCAGTAGCACCCGCAGGACCGGCAGGTCCGGTTGCACCCGCAGGGCCAGTCGCTCCGACTGCACCAGCGGTACCTTGTAGTCCGGTCGCACCAGTTGCACCAACAGTTCCCGCAGGACCGGCAGGTCCGGTTGCACCCGCAGGGCCAGTCGCTCCGACTGCACCAGCGGTACCTTGTAGTCCGGTCGCACCAGTTGCACCAACAGTTCCCGCAGGACCGGCAGGTCCGGTTGCACCCGCAGGGCCTCGGATTGCACCGGCATCAGTCCATGATGAGCCTGTCCATACCCAAAGGTGACCATTATCTTGAGTAATGTATCCTTTTCCAGCATCTCCAGCTGTGTATCCTGTTGGAAGTGCTGCTGAGTTGGCTACACTGCCTTGAATTTGGACAGACGTCCCATCTGCACCAGTTGGACCAGTTGCACCAGTAGCGCCTGTTGCACCGACTGTACCGGCAGTTCCTGTCGTACCTTGTGGTCCCTGAGGGCCTGTAGCTCCGGTAGCACCAGTCGCTCCTGTTGCGCCAGTAATTCCCTGTGGTCCTTGCGGACCAGTTGCACCTGTCGCACCAACGCCACTAGCGTTGAGTTTTGTTTGTGTGGCTGTGTCAAGCTTAGCTTCACCAATTGAACCGTTTGTGACTAATGCACCCGATATGCCGCTCTTAAGCGTACCGTCGGCATTGTGAGCTTGCGCCAGAAAGTCATTAAGGATTCCTCCCCAACTACCATCATCCGCTCCTGGAACTGGTAACCTTGCCATATGTTCTACTCCCCTCTTCTCTCATCTCTCTTATTGATTATCGAAACTGTGTATTTAGCGGCCGTATGCGCTCAGACCATAGCCGTGAGTGCTTTTGGTGCCACTGTTAACTCCCTTAGTACTCGAACTGCCCTGTAACGATGTTAGGTTCGACATAAGAGTCGAGACACCAGCTACAGCTATTATAGCGACGCCGACGTGCTTAAGAAAATCTTTGCGATCTACTTCTTTGTCAAGTAACTGATTTAATTGCTGCTTAATCATTTTTGTTTCCTTTTTGTGTTAGATCCTTTTGGCGATAAGTATAAGCATGTTTATTTTCACTGTCAACCGTTAGAGCGAAAAATTTTGAGTCCGATATTGTCCAAACCCATCAACTCGCTTAGTAACTACTCTATTACCCTGTAGCAGAACGCGTGAAGGCTGTTGTAATCTTTGCGATGAAGTCCGCCTCACCACGTGCAATGAAGCAGGTCTGCGAATAGGAGCCGACAAAGTTTGAACAGGTTTAACTTTAATGCGCGCCACTGTTGGTGCTGATTTTGGTACTGCATGCATCTGAGCCATATTTGTGCCAGGCACTACTAATTTTCTTTTTGCGATGAGCGGCTGAAGATAATAATTTCGCATAGCGTATTTACCAACGCGTATAACGCCAGGACGTTTTGCTACGAGCTTCAGGCGTTTTTTATTCGCTCTCTTCAATTGCTTAAGCAGCTTTCGTTGCTTCCTTCCGGAAAAAACGACAGCTAAAAAGCCGATTTGGTACATAGCAATGATTGGCGCTGCGATAATTGTTTGGTTAATTGCATCAGGTGTTGGTGTAATAAGTGCCGCGAGTATAAAGGCAACAACCACAACGTATCGCTCCATACTCAGCAATTTTTTTGGTTTGAGCGGAACTATCCAGTTAGTGATAATCATCAAAAGTGGTATCTGGAAAAGCGCTCCGAGTCCGACGGTATAAACGAGAACGAAATTAAGATACGAATCAGCCGTGAGCATGGCGTTGACGTAATTATCCGCAAATGTTAACAGAAACTTCATTGCACCTGGGATAGCATAAATGTACCCAAAGGTAGCACCACAGCACACCAATATAAATGAAGAAATTAGTATCATCGCTGATTTTCGTTGCGCACGTTGCGGTAAAATCGGAGAAATAAATCCGTAGAGCATATATATAGCAAACGGTAGCGATAACGCTATACCACCCCACATAACCACTTTGAATATAAAGCTAAATCCACCACCTGGTGTCAGATAGGAGAGCTTCTGTCCTTGTAGTGGACCCAATAGCAATGCAATAAGAGGATCGCGGTACATATACGCGATCATGGACCCCACAATAAATATCAAAACAATAACAAAGAGCCGCGTACGCAGCTCTTTGATGTGCGCATGAATACTCATTGTAGTACCGGCATGCGTCTTCCCGCTCATAGACGGATCATTCCCCTTATTACCCTACGTTATCTGGTAGCTAAAAAACTACTGTTTGTTCTCTGTGTCTTTTTTCTTGTCGCCCTTGTCGAGGCCTTCGCGAAGTTCTTTTGCAGAACTACCAATACTACGTGCTAATTTCGGAAGCTGTGTGCCTCCAAATAGTAGCAATACTATTACAAGAATAATGATGAGCTCTGGCGTTCCTAATCCAAGCATTTGCTTTTTTTCTCCTTATGACGTTAACTGTAGGTATAATAACGCTTAAGCAGAGAAAAAAGCAACATGAACAATAAAATTTTACTACAGCAACAGTTCGCAGCAGCGTATGGAGAAGGTTCCTTCTCATGTCAAAACTATAATGATGGCTGTAACGCAACCACCAATCCGGGCACTACAGATCCTGGCACGACAACAACGACAGGCGGGGGCATTTTTGCTCCAGATACCGGACTATTCGCTCAGCCAGCGTACGTATTGTATCCAACACTACTCGCCGTTGCTGTTGTGATCGGTACATTAAGCTATCTTATCGTTCGCCAAGTTAAAAAACTGCGCCAAAAATAGTTTTAGCGAACAGTTATGAAAAACCTTTTCCGTCACATTGCAGGAAGTATTTCAAACAAAGCAGGCAGCGCATCGGCCTTTCTTGGTGCAGTAGTAATCGTACTCGTGTGGATAGTCACTGGACCAAGCTTCCACTTCTCTGATACATGGCAACTCGTCATCAACACCGGTACAACAATTATCACTTTTCTCATGGTTTTTTTGATCCAAAATACTCAAAATCGTGACAGCAAAGCCGTGCAAATAAAACTCGATGAGCTCATCCGTGCAACGAAAGGTGCTCGTAGCCAATATGTTGGTTTAGAGAATCTCAGTGATGAAGAGCTCGCAGAACTCGATCGTCAATTTCGCCTCGTCGCTGAACGACCTGGCGTGACGCGAGCCATCAAAAAGCTACACGAATCAATCGAATCTGAGCATGCTAAACGACGCGGTATACATATTCCAGGCCTCAAGTAGCTAGCTTTTGACTTTTTCTCTGTTATCGATTACAATTATGTAGATATGAAAAGCAGTATTCACCCACAAACCTACCGCCCAGTCGTATTTAGCGACGATGTAGCGGGCTTTGCGTTCTTGACTCAGTCAACCGCAGCAACCGACGAAACAATGAAATGGGAAGATGGTAACACCTATCCCCTCGTCAAAGTGCACATTTCATCTGCGTCACACCCTTTCTTCACAGGTGAAGAAAAGATCATTGACACCGAAGGTCGTGTCGATCGCTTTAAAGCCAAATTTGCTGCCGCAGAAGCACGCAAACAAGAGCTTGCAAATAAAGCTAAGAAAAAAGCCGCTTCAAAAGCAAAAAAGACTACGACAGAAAACTAATGTCTTTTCTATAGATACCGTCACCTCTTATGAGCGTGGCGGTATTTTGTTATACTAAGATAAATTAACGAATTATATGCCAAAAATTAATCTCAATTTCGATGAACTAAGCGCAGAAAAAGTCACGCTAACGGACTTTCTTTCAAGTCCTGATGCGTTTAGCGACCCCGACTACAGTAGCAAAAACCGCCGCCTTGCGGAGCTTGAAAGTCTGATTCAAAAAGCTACTCTTCGGACTACGCTCGAAAAGCAGCTTTTAGAAGCGAAAGAACTATCCGGCGCTGGCGATGAGTTAGCTGAACTTGCCAAGCTCGAGATTCCTGACCTTGAGCAGCAATTAGACACGCTGGACGAAGAACTATTCATTCTACTGACGCCAAAAGATCCAAATGACGAAAAAAACGTCATTATGGAAATTCGTGCGGGTGCTGGTGGTGATGAGGCGGCAATTTTTGCCGGTGATTTGTACCGTATGTATTTGCGCTACTGCGAAGCACACAGCTACAAAACTGATCTTATGAGTGAAAGCCGATCCGATAATGGTGGCTACAAAGAAGTAATCTTTGAAATCAAAGGCAATGCACCCTACGCTACCTTCAAGTTTGAATCTGGTGTGCACCGCGTTCAGCGCGTCCCAGCCACTGAAAGCCAAGGACGTATCCACACCTCGACTGCAACTGTTGCTGTGCTTCCCGAAGCAGAAGAGACCGACATCCAGATTGATCCAAAAGATCTACGTATTGATATCTTTCGTGCATCAGGCCATGGTGGACAAAGTGTTAACACGACCGACTCCGCCGTGCGAATCACCCACATCCCGAGCGGACTTGTCGTATCTAACCAAGATGAAAAATCGCAGCTAAAAAATAAAGATAAGGCTATGAGCGTCCTACGTAGTCGCCTGCTGCAAATCAAAGTAGAAGCCGAACAAGCCAAGCAGACTGCCGAGCGCCGTGGCCTGATCGGCTCAGGAGACCGTAGCGAGAAGATTCGTACCTATAATTACCCGCAAGATCGCATTACTGATCACCGCATCGGCTACTCGCGTAGTAGCATTTCGCAGGCAATGAATGGCGACATCGAAGATATCATCAATAATCTACAGTCGGCTGAGCGCGAGCTAAAAGCACAAAATGTCGAATCATAAGCAACTTATCATTCGCTCACCAAATACAATAAAAACAGTTCATGTTTTATGACGATTAGTGAATGGCTCCAGATCGCATCAGATCAACTTACTAGTTCCGGGTTCGCTTCCTCACACCTAGATGCTGAAATTATTCTTGCGCATACTATCGATCATCCGCGTACCTGGCTCCACGCTCATGGAGACGATGAACTGGAGTTACGCAAGCAAGAAATCGCTGACGCACGGCTAGACCTACGGCTGACTCACATCCCTGTTGCTTACATCATAGGACATAAAGAGTTTTATGGTCGCCGCTTCAGTGTGACGCCCCAAGTCCTGATTCCAAGGGCTGATTCTGAGATACTGATTGAATTACTACGAGATTGTATACCTTCTACCCATGCACTCGGCTCGATTGTTCGCAAACATCTTGTCGATATTGGAACTGGTTCTGGTTGTTTGGGAATTACTGCAAAACTTGAGCATCCCGAATTGCAGGTTACGTTGCTCGATATAAGCCAGCCGGCACTAAATGTAGCGATTAAAAATGCGCGACATCTGAATGCGGACGTAGAAACGCTCAAAAGTGATCTACTAAGCAGTTTCCCCTATCAACCTGATATTATCGTTGCCAATCTTCCCTATGTCGATACAAAATGGGAACGATCAGAGGAAACTCATTTTGAACCTGCTGAAGCACTTTTTGCATCAAATGATGGATTGAGCTTAATCTTTAAATGCATTGATCAAGCAAGTAGTCGGCTGAAACAAGACGGTTATCTTGTACTTGAGGCTGACCCACGTCAGTGGAACCACATTCATCAAGTCGCAAACCGCTCTGGTTTTGATCTACTGCGCGCAGAGCGATTTGGGGCTTTGTATATAAAACGTTAATACGACGTGAGGGTCACGGATTTTACCAGCGTTTGACCATCACGAAGTATAGTCAGTTTTACCGTATCACCTGGTTGGAATTCGCCTACAAGTGTTGATACACTTTTACCAGGACCGACGGTGACATCATTTACTTTTGTAATAATATCTTTGTCTTGAATACCAGCGGCTGCGGCGGGGCTATCGACTTTGATTGCTTGACCTGATGTCGCCGTGACGTAGTCCCCCTGTGTAACAGATAAATTATATTGATTTTGGACTTCAGGTGTAATCGATACGTATTGCAATCCAACGACTGCACGTTCGACTTTACCAGTTTGGATTAAATGTTTGAGGATACCTTTCGTTGCACCAATTGGAATTGCAAAGCCAATACTTTGTGCGTCTTGGGCAACAGCCGTATTGATACCGATCACTTGCCCTTTCATGTTGAGGAGTGGACCACCAGAATTACCTGAGTTGATAGCCGCATCTGTTTGGAGGAGATCGCTAAGCGATTCAGAATCGGAGCCGTTCTGACCATCACTTGCAACTACAGGCCGTCCAAGTCCAGATATAATACCGCTTGTTACGGTATTTTGATATTGTCCAAGCGCGTTGCCGATAGCAATAACACTTTGGCCTGTCCGGACGGTTTTTGAATCACCAATCTCGACTGTAGGTAAACCAGAAACATTTGGAATCTTTAAAAACGCAACATCGTTGAGTGGGTCTTTGCCAAGAACTTTGACATCTTTGTATGTTTTACCAGATGACGTTACGACGGTTACATTGGTCGAACCACTAATTACATGATTATTAGTCATAACATACCCATCGCTGCTCACAATCATGCCTGTACCAGCTGCCTGTTCTTGATAGCCCATACGGTCTGATTGTAAAGTAGTTACGATTGAAACAACGCTCGGCGATACTTTTTCGACGATCGAGCTGATTGTTTGTTCGGCTGGGGTCACGGTTAGGTTGCCGTCATTGGCAACTTTATCAAAAGAGGCGGTGTTGGATGAACCGTTATTTTCAGTCATCCGCGAAAACTGGCTACCTGCGTAGCCAACGCCAAAGCAAGCCAGCAACACAACTATAATGGCTGCACCCCACTTGCGGCTCGTCGACTTTGCAGCAGGCTGGTGTGACGTCTTAGGAGCTGTAGGCGGCATCTTTGGAGGATTTGCTGTATGTGATTCTACGAGAGGCGATGTTTCGCTTGTTGCTACTGGTTGTTGGATTTGCTTGTCTGACTCGTCCGTAGGCATGAGAACTCCATATGTTATGATTTTGTACTATCTTCTTCTTATTTGCTGTATTTTTGCTTAAATCATGCGAATTGAGTTGAATGTCGTCAGTAAAACACCTATGAGACTGATGGTAAGTAAAAGCGGTAAAAGCACATCGCTAAATTGAATTTTTTTATCATGCGTATGGTAACTGGCGTAGGTTCGCTCAGCGAGGAACGAAAGCAACACCGTTATGATTGCAATTTGTGGAATTTGTAAATTTCCCATAAACGTAAAGTCGTACCCAAAAGTCCAGTGATACGATACCCAGCCGAGCTCAGCGAGTACAAAACCCCACACCAAACTGAGAATATGTGTGTGCGGCTCATCATATGAGCCCAATGCATGACGTGCAGTCGTATAACCAATGACCCACATCACGGCGACAACAGCGCTGGACCACCAGTCATATGACACTTGTGCAAGCGCCATCACTCCTACAAATAACCCAACCGATGCCTGAGCAATCACGTAACTCCGTTTTGAGCGCGGCTTTAGTACCAATAACCATGCGATATACAAAATGGTTAAAATCAGTTGTACAAAAAATGATCCTATCGCTAGATATATAAAAACGACATAACTTAGACCGACAATGATATCTACCATATTAGAAATAATATGGGCAAACCAGTGCTGTGGTCGTACTGCAAGAACACGCCATTTACTGAGTAGGATCAGTCCAAATGCGGGGTATGGTGAGCCGATCACAACAACTGTGATCAATGCTGCAATAGCCAATCCAACATTTAGCAATATGTAGATAGCTTCACTAAGTAGCGTTCGACTACGTGAGGGGCGCAAAAATTCCATAAATCCTTTTTATTATACCACTTATAACAAACGACTTAATTTGTCGTGAGCGCTTTTCCATAAATTATCACAAAATCAGTATCCGCTGAAACAGTAATTGGACTATCGCTACCTGGTTTTGCTACAACACCGTAAATGCTCTGAAGTTTTGCCTTCGTGGCCGCTTTGTCGCCTGTTAGATCATATAGCTCTACATCTTCATACTCACCCGCTGGCGCATTCTGCGCTACTGTCACAGTGAAACCTAAGTTCTCCAATGCACTCATGCGCCTTGTTGCATAACCAGTGGTATCTGTACCGTTAAATACCGCGATGTGAGCGTCTTCACGCGTAACATCATTTGCATTAAGTTGCTTATTTATATAGGCGTGCAGACCAGAATAATCAAAAGTGCCAGATGCGGGGACTTGAATACTTCCTGCACCAAGTGAGGCTGGACCAGTGACAATTTGTGGGTTGTCAGCTTTCTTGAGATCAATTGAAGTTATTTTATCATTTGGAATATCACGAGCTAAGCTCATTAGTGTTTGTATTTCACTGGTGTCAAAATTTGTACGTAAATTTTTGCCCAATGCATCAAGTAACGATGTTACTTTACCAACATTACCGAGCGTTCCTGCGCTGAGCGCTTTCTGCTGCAATGCCTTAAGAACCTTTTGCTGGTTTGCCTGCCTATCAAAGTCTCCGAGCGCTAAACCACAGGTTGGCGGCACTTCACCGCGAGCACGTGAAAATAGTAAGGCTTCTAGACCACTCATATGATGTACGCCTGGCGTGTATTTAATTTTCATATTTTGGTCAACAACACTTCCATCTGGAAGTCCAAGATACGAACAACCACCATTTCCTTCAACATTCACGTCAACACCACCGACAGCATCAATCGAGCCCACAACCACGGCCCAGTTGATGTGCGCATAATACTGAATCTGTAGTCCGGTTACTTCTGTTATTTTGCTTGAGAGTGCATTTGCACCCGCCTCGTCGTCTTCGGTATCATTTGAATAACAAAGATACAGTTCATTTATTTTACCCTGGTAGCCAGAATTACATGCCTGACCATATTTAACGTATAAATCTCTCGGCAAACTGACGATATATGCATCTTTCTTGTTCTGATCAACAGATAAAACCATTAAGGTGTCAGTCAAATTTGCACCGTCGTGCCGCTGATCATCGATCGAACCAGAGGTACCAAGTATCACGATGTTGGTACGGCCATTTGCATCCATTTTAAGCGGTTTACTCGCCAGGATACCAAATATGTTACCTTTAAATATACTTGAGCTCGCCATAAATGCACTAAATGCAACATACCCGCCAATAGCAAGCACTGCAATTATTAACAAAGTGATGATTCGCTTTACCCATCGACGTCGTGCTGGCTTAGTTGCTTTTGGCTTTCGACCAAATAATCGACTTTTGCTAGTGACCTTTTTTGGCTCATCATCAATTGTACGGAGTGATTCATCGACATCTGCACGACTAAGTCGTTTTGTAGGCTGCATTTGTTGTTTTGGCAAATTTTCAGGTGTTGAATAAATTTGGCGATTACTCGTGCCTATGCCAGGACGATTACTTTCGCCTGCCGATGCGATAGTAGTTTGTGGAGACGTACCTAACTCACGCCTACCAGGACGTGGCACAAAGCCGTCAATAGAACTCGTAGGTTTTCGCATATACTTTCTATCACTATACAAGATTACTCCTCTGTTTTAAACAAAAGCATGTTGTATTTTGCGTCCAATCTACCCACAATGGAGCTATGAGATTTTTATCGAAAGAAAAGCTGTCGCCATACGATATAGGCATTCTACTGTTTATAGGTACGTTAGCATTTAGTTACCTACCTGTAGCCACCCTGGGTACGTGGCACGGAATACATATTGATCTGTCGGCTATATACGTAATGGTAAGCAGCTTTACGGTCTGGAGTTTGTTTCGAATTACAAAAGAAAAACGACATGTCATGCCGATACCAATCATTATATTGAGTATTCTCGCAGTCTACTCAAGTATTAGTATTCTGTGGTCACTTAATCCAATCAGAGGCATTATCACTTCCCTTTTTTTGTGGCTATTAACGGGAATCGTTGCAAGTATGACGTACGCTACCGAAAGAATGCTGAGATTACGTCGACATGTCTTTATGACACTACTTATTGTTTACGTAGTGATAGTCTTATGGGCATTGTGGCAGCTAATCGGTGATGCGCTCGGCATATCACCCACACTAACCCTTTTGCCCCTTAATTATCAATCAGCCGTGTTTGGAGTTGCACGACCGACTGGGTTTGCCTTGGAGCCACAGTTTTTTTCAAGCATGTTACTAATTCCATTTTTATGGAGTGCCCATCGACTACTGCATAAGCAACGTGACCTACTCACTAGTATGGTGTTTGTGAGCGCAGCAATGTTGCAGCTGCTCGCACTTTCGAGGGGAGGCCTTTTAGCATCATGCGTTGGACTACTAGTACTATCGGCCACGGTGCGTCCATCGTATCGACGAGTTGTGACGGTACTTGCACTGTGCGTTATGGGTTTTGTCATAGGCCTGGCGATACAATATACACTTGCAGCGCTTAATACCCGCGATGTGGTATCAGGAAGTATGAGTGTAGAAAAATCAATCGAGCAACTATCGCTCGGAGCTGTGTCATTCCAGAGCAAAGATCCAGTGACTTCTGTCACCAAGCCCCGGAACCCTTCAGTAAATAACACCAACAGTTCAGGCTACATCAGCTCATCAACGACGTCGCGTCTTACTATGAGCCAAAAGGCCATCGAATTGTGGCAGACGTCACCTCGAACCATTTTGTTTGGAGTCGGTAGTGGAAGCTTCGGAGCGTCGCTACATAAAACAGGCGATCTTTCAGCATCGGATGGAACTGTTGCAAATAATATTTACCTCGAAACACTTGCCGAGCTAGGAGTTATCGGATTTGGGTTATTCGCTACTCTACTCGTGACAACACTTCTAGCATTATATTGGCAAAAACAGTGGCTGCTTCTGTCGCTATTAATGGGCTTCGTACTGCAATGGAGTTTTTTCTCCGGCAATGCAAATGTCATACATGTTTGGGTGTTACTGGGCATTGCCATTGCTTTGACGAATACTGCTGCTAAAAAGCATACGCTAATCAATACGTAAAATCTGCTATAATTAGAGGAATGCAACCAAACTTTTTTCAGCGTCACAATGGCTTAAAAGATGCTATCAGTATTATCGTTTTCATTATATGTGTATTGATCGGCACCCTATTTATCAACACATTCATTTTCCGTAGCTTCAATGTTGAAGGGCCGAGTATGGAAACAACACTGTATACAAATGATCGCCTTATCGTCAATCGTATTCCAGTGAGTTGGTCGCAACTTCAGAACAAAGAATATAGCCCAAAACGAGGCCAGGTTATCGTTTTCAAAAATCCAAACTTTGATAGTGTAACTAGTCAGGACGAATACATTGTCAAAAGGGTTATTGCATTTGGCGGCGAGCGTGTTGTACTAAAGGATGGGCACTATATGGTGTATAACGGCGCATACCCTGCTGGTTTTGATCCCGACGATTCAAACGGCGGCCAACCCGGTTCACCCACGAGTGGCGAAGGAGATTGGACTGTGCCAGCGGGAACATTATTCGTCAGTGGCGACCATCGTCAAGGAAGCTATTCCCTTGACTCTCGTAATGGCTTAGGATTTATCCCTTTGTATGATGTCATCGGACCAGTCAGTTTACGCATCTTCCCATTCAACAAAATACGTAGTTTTTAGTACATCTATAAAAATGTTTTGGTGATGCGTTCGAGCTCGTCACTATTTTTAAACGATATAACGATTTGTCCACTACCACGCGTAGATGAATTTATTCGTACCGATGCCTTGAGCCGTTCACTCAGCTGTTTCGTCGTATCCATGTGGCTTTGTGCGCTTTTAGCAATTGGTTTTTTCTCGCCCGTTTTATGATCACGAACCGCTTGCTCAATTTTCCGAGCGCTCCAATTTCCCTCGATAATCTGAGGGAGTACTGCTGCGATAAGAGCAGGATCCGCATCGATCAGTGGACGGACCTGGCCCTCTTTGAGCCGACCTTCGGCAACTTCGATCTGCACTTCCTTAGGTAGTCGTAAAAGCCGTAACGTATTACTCACTGCGCTCACTGACTTTCCGCCGACGGTATGACCAATTTCTTCAAGACTCAAGTTGAACTGATCGCGCAACTTTGCATAGGCCGTTGCTGTTTCGAGCGCATTGAGGTCATGGCGCTGAAGATTTTCTATCAGAGATAGCTCAAGTTTGTGCTGATCTGAAAGCGTTCGTACTAAAGCTGGAATAGTCGTTAGACCTGCGGCTTTACTTGCACGGAAGCGACGCTCACCAGCAACTATGAGATACGAGCCATTTTTGTTGGTTACGACAATTGGCTGCAACACGCCGTGCAATTTTATTGACTCTGTGAGTTCAGTCAATGCAGTTGTATCAAATCGCTTACGAGGCTGGTCTGGATCAGCGCTAATTTCTGAGAGTTTGATATTGCGTAGTTCACTGACCTTGTTGTCGTCTCCGGCCGTCGGATCAAACGATTCATCAAAAAGATCCGTTGGAATCAACGATTCAAAGCCACGTCCAAGTCCTTTTTTCATACTCACCCTTCGATCCTTTCAAGCACTTCTTTTGCCAGTGCCTTGTATGCGCGAGCGCCCTTGGAGAACCTATCGTATGCACCAACTGGGACACCGTGACTTGGCGCTTCAGCGAGGCGGATATTGCGCGGGATAGTCGATTTAAAAACTTTACCTGGAAAGTGCTTCTTGATTTCATCATGCACCTGATTTGATAAAGTCGTTCGGCTATCTATCATCGTTGGCAGCACACCTACCAGATCCAACGTTGGGTTCATATTCTTTCGTACAAGCTTCATTGTCTCAAGTAGCTGCCCAAGCCCTTCGAGTGCGTAGAACTCAGCCTGCACTGGTAGTAGCACGTAGCGTGCGGCGATGAGGCCATTGACCGTCAACAAACTTAGACTCGGTGGATTATCGATTACCACAACATCATAGCCGGACGTGTTTGCTATCGCGTTCTTCAAACGCGAAAATCGGCGATTCGCCTGTGCAAGCTCAACTTCAATATTTGCTAAA